>NZ_CP137761.1:3947666-4251333 GCF_033449965.1 Bacillus sp. T3 | reverse complement strand
GGCGACTTTTTCAAGATTATCAATATTATCCCCAATGACATCAATCGTGATATTGGTGCTTGCCCCACCCATCATAAAAGAAGAAGAGGCTACTTCTAATACTGCATCTGGGTACTGCTCTTTTTTCTTTTCAATTTCCTTTAAGATTTTATCGGTATCTTCTTTATCCTTTAATAAAATGCTTAAGGTTGCCTCAGTTGGAGATCCAATCCAGCCAAATTGGGCCGTATCAGCAGAAGAGCCGATTTGGGTGAATACATCATTTACTTCATCCATTTCTCTGACTGCTTTTTCAAGTTCAATCGCTTTTTCTTTTACCGTTTCAAACGGTGTTTCATTTGGATAGCTGAGTGTCGTAGTGACATAGTCAGCGGAAGAATTGTCAACTGCACCCTTAGGAATTGTAAAATAGGCGCCAATCGATCCACCAAAGAGCAGGATCGAAATCGTGAATACAATCCATTTATGGTTTAATGACCAAGTGACAAGTTTTGGAAAGCTAACTGCAGGCTTGTGTTCTGGAACTTTGGTGTTTTTCAACAATCCAGCACTCATTAATGGAACAACGGTTAAGGCAACGAGTAGGGATGCCAGTAAGGAATAGGTTACCGTAAGAGCAAAGGGTAATAAAAATTCTTGAAGGCCACCATTTAATAGGCTCATTGGTAAGAAAACAGCAACCGTGGTTAAGGTTGAAGCAGTAATTGCTACACCCACTTGTTTCGTTGCATCAATAACCATACCTACTGAAAATTTTTCGGTTTGCATTTTCCGATAGATATTTTCAATCACAACAATACTGTCATCTACAAGGCGTCCAACGGCAACGGCCACGCCGCCGAGTGTTAAAATATTTAAAGTTACACCAGACCATGAAAGCAAGAACAAGGTAATGCAAAGTGACAATGGGATGGAGACAATTGTAATAAAAGTCGTACGGATATTTCGTAAGAAAATCATAATAACAATCGTCGCAAATAAGGCCCCGAGAAGAACCTCTTTCATCATCGTTTGCACGGATGTTTCAACCATATCCGCAGATGCAACGTAAATTGTAGCCTCCTGCTGGTCGTATTTTTTGTTGATCTCTTTTGTCACTTTTTCAATGTCTTTACTAATGGATACCGCGTTCGAATTGCTATCCTTTGTAATACCAATTTCTATTGCTTCTTTTCCATTAAATCGGCTGATAACATTAGTGTTTTTCACTTCTTTAATCGATGAGATGTCCTTAAGTGCAACGTTAGGAGCGACCGAAAGACTCTTTAACTTTTCAATACTAGTTAAGTCCCCAAGTACTTTAATATTGCTCGTTTTCCCATCAATTATTTCTTCCCCAATGGCAACTGCAGAGTTTTGGCCTTGAAGAATCCCCATTACTTCTTGGAGGGTCACTTGATTTTCTGCTAATTTGGTATTATCGATTTTGACAGATATAACCGTGTCACCAATACCATATGTAGCCACCTGTGCCACTCCGTCTATGTCTTTATATAATGGTTCAATTTTATCCTTAATGAAATCGATATTTTTCTGTGTTAAGCCATCTTCAAAGGTGATGGCAATATTTGAAATCGGAATCATGGAAGTATTAAGCTGAGACACGATTGGTTTTGATATGTATGGAGGCAACGCGATGTTTGATAATGCCTCTTGAACATCTTGTTTTGCTTGCTTCATATCTGAACCCGATTCAAAAAAGAGATCTACTTTCGAAAATCCGTCACCAGTAGTAGAATATATTGACTTTTTCCCTTAATTCCCGTGACAGCCTGTTCGATTGGGGTGGTCACCCCTGCTTCCATCGTTTTGGAATCTGTTCCATGCCCCATCGAAATAATCGTTACCTGAGGGTTATCAGCAGATGGTAAGAACTCCATCGGTAAGCGAAAGTAACTTACAATCCCAATGGCTAACACCAAAATCGTCATTAATGAAACCGCCGATTTGTTTTTAAAAGCCCATTTAGTAAAAATTGACAAAGGTTCCTCTCCTCCTTGAAATAAATGTAAAATCGAGTTATATGATAGCACATATGATGTAAAAATTGTTAAAAAATTACAATTTTTACAATCGTTTGTGAATGAGCATTCGCTCACCTCCCAAAATTATTCGTTGCACACTTGGAAGCTTTTTTTAGCTACCCTCACTTTTATTTAATTGTTACAGTAAATATTACATAATTTTCTAGATTTGTAGAGACTTAACTTTTTCTCAGACTTGAGGCTTAGCTGATTTCATTCTAGGGAAGGATATTAAATTTTTAGTGATAGTTTAGGGGTGAGATCGATTTAGTATCTTTATTTTGTTGTTTTTTTCCAAAAGGCTATAATTAATATAGTAGAAAAACAAAAAAAGAAAGTTTAATCTATATTACAGGAGTGTTTTTAATGGATTTGATATTGCAAGGGAAGAATATTTTAATTACAGGCGGATCCAAGGGAATAGGTAAGGTAATTGCTGAGGTTTTACTAGAAGAAGGGGCAAATGTATCGATTGCTGCCCGTGATCTTGAGGTATTAAAAAAAGCAAAAGAGGATTTAGGAGGGAAAGTATCGATTTTTCAAGTGGATGTGACAAAGGCAGATCAACGTGAAAAGCTGATGCAGGATTTTATTGAAGAAAAGGGCTCAATCGATGTGCTTATTAATAACGCTGGTGGGAGCAATGGTGGATTAGCAGCGGAAACGCCAATGGAATTATTTTATGAAGCAATGGAGCTTAACTATTTTTCAGCGGTTCATTTAAGCAAGCTGGCAGCTGAGAAGATGAAACAAACGAGAAGCGGATCGATAATTAATATTACTTCTGTTTTCGGTAGAGAGAGTGGCGGAAAGGTAACCTATAATAATGCCAAAGCAGCCTTGATTAGCTTCACAAAGTCGTTTGCTGATGAAATGATTCCGTTTGGGATTCGTGTAAACAGTGTCGCCCAGGGAGCATTCTTCATGATACAGGAAATTGGAAAAGACGTCTGGAAGAGGATCCAGTCGGAATCATGCAATTCGTCGAAAATGAAATTCCAGCAGGGCGCTTTGGAACCTCTGAAGAAATTGCGAATGTCGTGGCGTTCCTAGCATCAGAAAAAGCGTTCTGGATTGTTGGCGCTAGCATTAATGTTGATGGTGGCCAATCGAAGATGAATTTTTAGGCTGGCTGAGTAGTTTGGAAAGCTGGGCACTAAAGCTATATTCAAAATTAAAAAGCACACAGGTTTTTCTAAAACAGAAGAACCTGTGTGCTTTATTTATTAGTCGTTCAAGATTATCGAACGAACGCAATAATACCTTCATCATCATCTAAAACGAGTTCAATTCCGGCAAATGGGTCTCTGTGCAAATATTCATCAAGCCACAACCGTAAAGCCTCAATAAGGTTTGCCGCAATTAGAACTTGCTTGCGGTCATGAACGTATGCCTCAGCTGAAAAGCCGTAGTCATCATCAAACAATAGTTCAACTTCCACCTCTTCTGGCTTCACCTGTTTTTTGCGGGAGATATAGACACAAACAGCGTTAATGATGTCCTGTTCTGAAATGATTAGTTTCTCCACTGGGAATGAGCCTCTTTTTTCTTCTTATCGTTAAAGAAGGAGAAAACTTTACGAATCAAGGAAATTAAAATGAAAATCGCTAGAACATTTACCATCAAGCCTAAAATTGAACCTAAAAAGCCCATACTTCCAAATAGGCTACCAAATAGTAAGCCAGCAAGTCCACCTAGCATTAAACCTTTCATTAGTCCGCCTGGTTTAAACATACCTTTGGTTGTAGTTCTTGTTGATTTATTTGTAGTCGTGGAACTATTCTGTTTCTTTTGGAATAAAGAATTATTGTTGGTAGTACCACTGTTATTCGTGCTGAAACTTCTTTTACCAGATTTGTAGCCTCTTGCTTCTACTGTTGTTGAGTGATCTTGAAACACGTAGCTTCCGACAGGGAAAAAATAAGCGCTGCCGTAAGGATTGCTGCTAAAAATTTCTTCAATGAGATTTCCCTCCAAGATTTTAATATAAAAGAAGTGCAAATATAACAAACGCGAAATTTACACTTATTTTAATTTATCATGTATTTACGATTCAAAACAAAAAAAGTTTCAACTTTTACTAGTTTTATAGTCAATATATTTTACCAAGATTCTTATAAAAAAAAACATGCCCTTACTCGATTGAGTAGGGCTCATTAATGTTTTGTTAAAATCTCTTTTATCACATTAGGGGCTAAATTATGCAGACGACTTAATTCATCAATCGCATAATTGACTGTATATCTATTATCAATAAAAATAGTAAATTCTTCTTTAATTTTATTAATTGAATTCATTAACTCAATTGTCCTATTACTCAAGGGCATCAATCCTTTTTTGTTTTTAATTATATATACCTGAGGGGCCTAAATGGAGTGAAAAGTATGACAACATTAATAAAGAAAATATTTCCTTTTGTAATATGGAAAACTCTTGCAATAGAATGGGTTGCAAACCTTGCTGTTGTAATATTTTTCGCTGTTTCGCCATCAGAAAATAAATTGCGTGACAAGGCAAATTGTTCACTGATAGTTAACAATTTCTACCGCTGTAAATTTGTTGAGTTGTTCGAATTCATTATATAAAGGAGATGATTGCATGAATCTGTCAAAATCTGAAAGACTAATCTTGATAAATCAGTTTTTAATTCTTGAAAAATTTAATCCCGAAGAAGAAAAAATGTACGCTTTAAATAGAAAAATCCTTGAAAATGGTTTTGTCCAAAACTACAATGAACTATTTGAATGGATTCCGGACAATGTCCCAGTTGCTATCACACAGGAGGTTTGGGATATATTAAAAATGTATCATTCCCTCAATCTTTCTTTTCATGCGCTAGAAGATCATGGTGATCTTAAAAAGGAAAACGTAAAGTTCCGTGGATTCGATGGACAACTTGAAGCAATTTATATGTCCTATGCTAAATTCGTGCTGCATGATTTAGATAAATATGATGAAATTAAAGACAATGCTAAATATCCAAACTATCAAACAGACGGGCCAATGCTGGACAAATA
Organism: Bacillus sp. T3; assembly: GCF_033449965.1. NCBI lineage: Bacteria > Bacillati > Bacillota > Bacilli > Caryophanales > Bacillaceae > Bacillus > Bacillus sp. T3. The sequence goes on along the minus strand of NZ_CP137761.1, from coordinate 4,246,292 downwards.
TAGACGAATGTTAGCTGTTTGGAAAGGTATTTCTGGTAAGGAACATCATGAGTTAACGTTGGCGGAAATTAGGGATGTAATTGGGGCATAAGAATTGCTTCAAGTATAGAATATAAAAAAGGCGAAACCTAGTTACATCAAAGGTTTCGCCTTTTTTTAAATACGTCCCAGAGAGGATTTGAACCTCCGACCTACAGCTTAGGAGGCTGTCGCTCTATCCTGCTGAGCTACTGGGACATAGAACTTAATTATAAAACACTTAGTATGAATGGTCAAAAGGACAATTTTTTAGGTTTTTTGGCTGAAAATTATTTAAGAAGTATGTGAACGAAAAAGATTGAGAACGATATAAAATGTAAAGGAGGTTGCAAGATGAGTTCAGATCTTTTTAATGATAACAAAGGTGATGACAAGGAAGTTCTAAAAGAAGTAATCCAAAACTCAATCGAGGTGGAAGAGGATTTAATGCGAACCTACTTGATCACGGCAGAGCGAATTCATGATGATGATGAGTTGAAGGACCGTCTCGAAAATTTTGCCGAAGGAAATGCGAAAAGAACGAAACAATTGATTGATGAACTGAGTGAAATGAAAGAGAACTAAGCATGAGCTGTGTGGATTGGACTAATCCCACAGCTTTCCTAATGTAACTGAATGTGTTCAAAGAATACTAATCGTCAATAATTCCAAAAATTATAATTGCATCCTGATGTATTATGTTGTTATACTATTCTAGTATGATAATATGGTAACGCACTAAAGGATATAATAAATAATTTATTAGGCGAAGGTGGGTATATTTACAATGAAGCGTTTAGCACTTATATTTTTATCAATCGTATCAGTATTTTTATTCATGACAGCTTGTTCTGACTCTTCTACCTGGGAAAAAAGACAAGGAAGAAGCATTAGTAATTGGAATTGATGATAAATTTGCACCAATGGGCTTCCGCGATGATAAAAATGAAATCGTTGGCTTTGACATTGATTATGCTAAAGCAGCAGCAGAAAAAATGGGCGTAGAAGTTGAATTCCAACCAATCGATTGGAAAACAAAAGAATCTGAGCTAAGCAGTGGCCGGATTGACCTTATTTGGAACGGATACACGATTACGGATGAGCGAAAAGAAAAAGTTCTTTTCACAAAGCCATACTTGAAAAACGCGCAGGTAGTTGTGACAATGGCTGATTCAAACATTACAAAGCTTGCTGATTTAGAAGGAAAGGTTGTTGGATTACAATCATTATCTTCAGCAGCAGATGCTTTAAATGCGAATCCGATTAAAGACAAGATCAAAACCGTTACTGAATTCTCGGATAACGTGCTTGCTCTAAGTGATCTAAAATCTGGTCGTTTAGATGCAGTGGTTATTGATGAAATCGTCATTAATTATTACATGACAAAAGAGAATGAAAAATTTAAAGTTCTTGATGAATCACTTGCTCCTGAAGAATACGGTATCGGTGTGAAAAAAGGAAACGAAGAGTTGCTTAAAAAGCTTCAAAAAGCACTTGATGAGTTAAATGAAGATGGTACAGCTGGTGAAATTTCAACTAAATGGTTCGGTGAAAATAAAGTTTTAAAATAATAATGAATAGAAGGCAAACAGGATTTCCTTTGGGAACCCTGTTTTGTTTTTGGAGGAAATATTGATGTCATTTGAATATATTCAATCCATCTTAATGCCAATGTTAGAAGGGGCACAAATGACGGTGCTCTTGTTCTTGATTTGTATTGTTGTATCGATACCGCTTGGGTTTTTGCTGACCGTATCGGTAAGAAGCAGTATTAAGCCGTTATCCTGGCTAGCTCAAAGCTATGTATATGTCATGCGCGGTACACCTCTGTTACTGCAATTGTTGTTTATTTGTTTCGGACTACCGATGATCCAGGTAATTGGGGAGTATTTAGTGTTTGATCGTTTTGTGGCGGCATGCCTAGGATTTATCTTAAACTATGCAGCTTATTTTGCAGAAATTTTCCGTGGTGGCTTGCTTGCAATTGATAAAGGTCAGTATGAAGCGGCTCAAGTGCTTGGCTTGAGCAAATGGCAAACAACAACTAGAATTATTTTGCCACAAATGTTCCGAATTGCCCTTCCGGCGGTAGCAAATGAATCAGTAACGCTAGTAAAGGATACGGCACTATTATACGCAGTAGCGGTGCCTGAATTGCTGCACTTTGCGCAGACAGCCGTAAACCGTGACTTTACGATCGTTCCATTCTTTGTCGCTGGTGTAATTTATTTAATTATGACACTCATCCTAACAATGTTGTTCAAGTGGATTGAGAAAAAGTATACATTCCAATAGTTGGAGGGAATAGTGTGGCAGCACTAATTGAAGTAAACAATTTAAAAAAATCATTTGGGGAAATCGAAGTCCTCAAACGAATTACTTTTGATGTAAATAAAAACGATGTAGTAGCTGTAATTGGTCCATCTGGCTCCGGAAAAAGCACAATGCTGCGCGGTTTGGTTCATCTTGAGGAAATTAACGGAGGCACGGTGAAGGTGTCTGGGGATTATCTCGTTAAAGACGGCTTATACTCCAAGCCGCAGGACCTGAAGCGAATTACCGCAAAAATGGGAATGGTGTTCCAGCACTTTAATCTTTTTCCGCATCTGACGGTTAAGGAAAATCTAGAGCTAGCACCTAAGCTAGTTAAGAAGGAATCAGCGGCGGCGATTGAAAAACGTAGTGCGGAAATTCTTGATAAAATCGGTCTGACTGAACGCACCCACGCCTACCCGGCGAATCTCTCGGGCGGTCAAAAGCAACGGGTAGCGATTGCGCGCGCGTTGATGATGAATCCCGAAATATTGTTATTTGACGAGCCAACCTCGGCATTGGACCCTGAACTAACAGGTGAAGTGCTTTCGGTTATGAAGAAATTGGCAGAGGAACATATGACCATGATTGTCGTGACACATGAGATGGGCTTTGCTAAAGAGGTCGCCAATCGCGTAATGTTCATGGACAATGGTGAAATTATCGAATCAGGCCATTCCGGATGAGGTATTTACAAACCCTAAACACGAACGAACAAAGGCGTTTTTGACTCGGAGTTTGAAATAAGGTTTAGAACGGTTAGCACTCTCTGAACTATACCCTGGATAACGGACACTGATAAAAAAGTGCCCCTATCCGGGGTTTTTTGTGTTTCAATAGATTTAATGAATATGGGCGGAGGATTATCATGAGTAAGAATATTTATAATGAATTCCAAATTAAAGAGCTTGAGAAGAATCCTAATGTTGTGAGCGTTTCTGAAAGGTCAATCTCGTATAGTCCAGGAATTTAAGGTAAAAGCAGTTACGGATTACAAAAGTGGAAAAACACCATCACAAATCTTTATTGAACATGGCTTTGACCTCAACATGATCGGTAAAGATCAACCTAAACGTTGTCTTAGGCGTTGGAGGGATTCGTATAAAAGGTTTGGAGAGGATGGTTTCCTTACAGAACGCAGAGGCAAAGGGAGTACAGGACGCCCTTCTTCAAAGCATCTTTCCGTGGAAGAGAAATTACGAAAAGCTGAGGCAAGAATTAAATTCCTTGAGGCAGAGAATGACTTCCTAAAAAAGCTGGAAGAGTTAGAAAGGCAGGCGCTGAAGAAGAAACGATTTTAACGGCAGCTGAAAAGTTTTCTCTAATCGAGAAAACGTTAAGAATACATCAGTTAAAGAAAGCTGTTTCCTTCCTGTGTAAACTGGCAGGTGTAAGCCGTAGTGGCTACTATGATTGGTTGAAGGCTGCACCTTTACGTGCACAACGTGACGAGCAGGATGAATTGGATATAGAGTTAATCCAAGAAATTTTCATTAGCAAAAAGGAAAAAGTAGGTGCCCTCCAGATTAAAATGATTATGGAGAATGATTATACAGCCATAATGAATCACAAAAAAATTAGGCGTCTAATGGCAAAATATAATCTTGTAACCAAAGTAAGGAAGGCCAATCCCTATCGTAAGATGGCCAAGGCAACCCAGGAACATCGAACCTGCCCTAACCTTCTTAACCGAGAATTCAATCAGGAAGAACCAGGGAAAGTCCTGCTTACTGACATTACTTATCTCTATTTTGGAAAGGGTCAAAAAGCATATTTATCTTGCGTAAAGGATGGAGCTACAAGGGAAATTATTGCGTACCACTTGTCCACATCTTTAGAGATGGATATCGTCTATAAGACGTTAAAAAAGTTAAAAGTAGCTGTCAGCAATCATTTTCACCCAGAAGCCATGTTACATTCTGACCAAGGTGTCCACTATACGCATCCTCTATTCCAAAGCAAAGTGAAAAAGCTTGGCATAACTCAATCAATGTCCCGAAAGGGAAACTGTTGGGATAACGCACCAATGGAAAGCTTCTTTGGACATTTTAAGGATTTAGCAGAGTATAAATCCTTAGATAATTTAAAAGAGGTTAAGAGAGAAGTAGATCGAGTAATCGAAGAATATAACCATCACCGTTATCAATGGGGCTTAAATAAAATGACCCTGGTACAATACCTGGGCCACTTATTAGCTGCATAGGCGCTTTTTTAAACTGTCCGTAAACGGGGGCACAGTTCACTCTTTGACGAGAGTGCTTTTTTTTTGCCTGCCTAAACATTTTCCAGTATTCAATTTCTGATTTGACCTAATAAACATGCGAAAATACACCCTAAATGATAAAATATCAGTAAATTCAGAAAACTACCAAGGAGGCATAAATGAACAAACCGAAAATCTTAATCGTCGAGGATGAGGAAAAAATTGCTCGTGTTCTTGAACTGGAGCTGTCATATGAAGGCTATGAAGTGCAAAAGGCATTAGACGGTTTGGAAGGCTTTAAACAATTTCAGGAACAAAGCTGGGATGTCATACTTTTAGATGTGATGCTGCCTGGAATCAGTGGAATCGAACTCCTCCGACGGATCCGGGCAAATGATTTGCAAACGTCAGTTATTTTGCTCACAGCGAAATCTTCTGTCGAGGATAAGGTGTCAGGACTTGATCTTGGAGCAAATGACTACGTGACTAAGCCGTTTCAGATCGAAGAATTACTGGCACGTATTCGCGCTACATTACGATTGAATACAAAGTCTATAATGAGCGAAGACAGCCAACAGAGCTGGTTAAACATTGCCGATTTAAAGCTCAGTGAGATTACACATGAGGTTTTAAGAAATGAAAACAAAATTGACCTGACGCCAAGGGAGTTTGATTTGTTGGCTTATTTGCTAAAGCATCCGCGTCAAGTGCTGAGTCGGGAGCAACTCCTAAATGGGGTGTGGGGTTATGAATATTATGGCGATACAAATATTGTCGATGTGTATATTCGATATTTACGGAATAAAATCGACAAGCCGTTTGAAAGAGCATTGATTCATACTGTGCGCGGAGTCGGATATGTTTTGAAGGATGCAAAATGAAGCTGAAAAATAGGATAAATTTATATACGTCGGTCATGTTTATTATTCTATTGATTTTCATCAATGGAGCGATCTATTATTCTTTTAGCCAAATGATGCTTGATCGGGAATTGGAGCGGACTAAGGCAGAAGCCGAGCAAGCAGTTGCAGGGATAAACCAAGCTGTCTCTTCTATCCCTACGGCTGAGCTGCTGCGGGCGTATGTTCCGATTAATGGTATGCTACAGATTGTCAAAAGTGATGGGAAGCGTGGTGCTGGTGTGGCCGTTCCGAGTCAACAAGGGCTGCGCGACCTACCGGTTTATTTTTATTCAAAAGAAGAAACAGAAATTATTGCAGCAAAGGGAATTCCCCATGCTTTTGTTTCGCTGCCAATCGTATGGAATGATGGGGAAGTTGTCGCACTACAAATTACGGAAAATCTTAAATCAACGGCGGATATGCTTGGTTTGTTGAGAGTGGTCTTAATTGCAGTGACTGTATTAGCGACGATACCTGTTGTTGTTTCTTCCAGATTGCTAGGGAATTTTATTACTCACCCGATTACGTCGATGATTAAAACAATGCGGGAGATTCGGGAAAGTGGGCACTTTAAGCGATTATCACTTCCTAAGAAATCAAAGGACGAGCTCTTTCAAATGGGTGAAACGTTCAATAGTATGATGGATTTGCTACAAGTGAATTATGAGAAGCAAGGACAATTTATCGCAAATGCTTCGCATGAACTGAAAACGCCGCTAACAGTGGTTGAATCATATGCTTCACTTTTAAAACGAAGAGGAAAGACTGAGCCTGATTTATTTGATGAATCTGTACGGGCGATTCATTCTGAGGCAATTCCGGATGCAGGAGCTGACGGAACAATTGCTGTTATTGGCTGGTCGTGATGAGCAGTGGAAGGTTGAACTGAAGGAAGTTAATATTGCTCAGATTGCTACGGAGTTGGTACGTTCCTTTCAAAATGCCTATCATCGTAAAATCAATCTCCAAATAGAAGATGATGGATTTGTCATCGTGGATCCACAAAAGTTTAAGCAATTGTTTTATATTTTGATGGATAATGCCCAGAAATATAGTGAGGAATCCATTGATGTAGTGATTCGAAGAGAGCAAAAAAAGGTAAGCGTTGAAATATGTGATCGTGGAATTGGAATACCAACAGATCAGCTCGACAAAATATTTGACCGCTTTTATCGAGTTGATCAAGCTCGAGCGAGAAAAACAGGTGGATTCGGCCTGGGCTTGTCCTTAGCCAAAGAAATTGCTGAGGTAATTGGGGCAGAATTACAAATTGAAAGCACTGAAGGCATTGGTACAAAGGTGAAAATCATGTTATTTACAGCAAATCCTCATTAATTTCTCATTTTTGTTACGTAAAGTATAAATAAACCTTTGATAGAGAGAGTGGGAATGAATGAGTCAATACAAATGGAAGAGCATGGTTTTACTTATTGTTGGGGTGGTACTGATGGCGATGATGGCTTGGCAGTTGTCTAAAAGTATTACATTTGCAGAGCCTCTAACAAAGGATGAAGCGAGGAGCAAGATAAAAGATTTATATCAAGGTGAAATCGTAAAGATTCTGGAGCAACAAGCCGTCTATGTTGTGGTCATTCGTCTTGAGACAGGAACATATGAGGTAGAAATCGACCGAGCTACAGGGGAAATCGGCACTTTAACACGGATTATCTCGGAGACGGAAAACACCCAGGATGGAGGAGATCAACAAGAAAGTCCTGCCGCACCTACACCTGGAAAAGCAAACGCAGCCTTCAACAGAGCCTAATCAGCACATTACAGAAGAAGAAGCAATCGCCATAGCGTTACAAAGCATAAGTGGGAAAGTGGATGGTGTCAAAACGGAGGAGGTTGGCGGTGTAACGTATTATCTTATCGAAATAGAGCGAGAAAATGGGCAGGAAGGGGTCGTTGAAATTCACGGGATTACTGGCGAGGTCATTTCGATTACCTGGGACGATTAATCTTTTATCCTGAAAGATTTTCAGCATCCTCTCATTAATTTCTCATATTCCTTTCTCAGTTTCCTCATTTTCGTTGTCTATATTAAAAGTATAATAAACAAAGGAGGAAACAAAATGAAACGTAAAGTATTAATGGGTTTGATTGCAGGTGCTATCCTGTTTGGTGGAGCAGTCGGTGTTGGGGCATTAGCCGATGATAGCAATAAAGAAGTATCAAGTGCACAGGTTGTTGTGAAGAGTTCAAACGAAAAAGTGAACTCCGATGATCGTCACAATGAGAGTAGAGGTAGTGGAAATCAAGGTTCTGATGATCGTTATGGGGATGATCGTCGTAGTGATGATAAAGGTTCTGATGACCAATATGATGACAATCCAACCTTTCACCAAAATCAAACCGTTGAAATATCTAAGGATGAGGCTGTCGCAATCGCGACGAAAGACACACCTGGTCAGGTCAGTAAAGTTGAATTAGATGATTATCGTTATTATGAAATTGAAGTAAAAAATGGACAATATGAAGTCGAGTATAAAATTGATGCCCATACTGGGGCTATTTTAGAAAAAGACATCGATCATGAAGATGATTAATAAAGGTGAGCGTAGCTTGGCCAATATGGCAGGCTATGCCTTTTTTTGTTATTTTAGTGAAAACGAATGAAATCCTGTAAACTTATAGATAAGGAGGAGAGGCAGACATGTATATAGCTGGGCAAAAGGAAATGCAGCAAATGGATCAGTTCACAATTGAAAAATTAGGTTTACCAGGTGTTGTATTAATGGAAAATGCAGGGGCAAAGGTTGTAGATGAAATCCTTGAGAGCTCCCCTTGTGAATATCCTCGTGTTGTTGTCCTAGCAGGTGGCGGGAACAATGGTGGTGACGGGTTTGTGATTGCCCGCAGACTGTACGATTTGGGCATGAATCCACTATTATGTTTGCTTGTTAATCCTGAGCGAATAAAAGGGGATGCGAAAGTTCATTTTGATGTATACATAAATCGCGGGTTACCACTCTTTAAGCTGGGAGACCATTCGTTAGAAGCATTGCTGAATGAATTGGTTTGTGCAGACATCATTGTTGATGCCATATTGGGGACAGGTGTGAATGGACCTGTACGGGAGCCTTTTTATCAAGTGATTTCCATGGTAAATTGTTTGGCAAAGGCGAAGCTTGTTGTTGCGGTTGATATTCCATCAGGAGTGAGCAGTGACACCGGCAAAGTGGATGGCGTGGCAATACAAGCAACAAAAACGATTACGTTTGTGTTTCCGAAAAAAGGATTTTTCCTACAGGACGGTCCGAAGCATATTGGGGAATGGAAGGCTGTGGATATTTCGGTCCCGCCACAAACAGCGGATGAACTGGGACTTCAACTCCCGCAACTAATAACAGAAGCCCTTGTAAAAAAAGCTATTCCTGCCCGGCCTCAGCATGGTCATAAAGGTACTTTTGGACATGCACTTGTTGTCGGGGGGCAAAGCCATATGTTGGAGCACCGATCTTTTCTGCAAAATCCGTAGTAAAATCAGGGGCTGGTCTAGTTACCTTAGCTGTACCAGAAACTATTTATCCGATGACTGCTGCCCAAACACCTGAGGCTTTATTTTTGCCATTACCTGGAAGAGGACGGGCATTTTGCTCCGGAAGGTATTGAGATGATCAAGAAACAAATTCACCAGTTTGATTGTCTTGCAATTGGACCGGGAATGAGTCGCTATCCGGGTGGAGAGCAGTGGATGAAAGACTTCATCAGCGTTTTGGGAGATACCCCCCTTGTGATCGATGCTGATGCATTATTTATGCTACGTGAACAATTAGAGTTAGTTCGTAATTATCAAGGAGATGTAATTTTTACACCTCATCCTGGCGAAATGGCAACATTAGTAAACAAAACAGTAAAAGAGGTCGAAGAAAGTCGATTAGATATCGCTCAAACCTTTGCGAAGGAGCATGGTGTTTATTTGCTATTGAAGGGACATCGTACGGTAATTGCTTCACCAGCAGGAGATGTATTCATAAATCCTCACGGGAATGATGCGCTCGGTAAAGGGGGAAGCGGAGATGTGTTAACTGGGATGATTGCCTCATTTATAGCGCAAGGATCCACACCTATTCAGGCGCTGATTTCAGCGAGCTATTTGCATGCACGGGCTGGAGAGGAAAAGGGAAAACTTCTTTCGAATTATGGGGTGCTACCATTTGACATAATTGATGGTATAGGTGAGCAACTTTCGAATATGGATTAACAAATTGTAATGAATGTACTCATTTAGCTCAGTCAATAGACTGGGCTTTATTCATGCTTTTTTAATCAATCAAAAAATCAATTAATGTAATTGAGGGTGGTAAATGCTAAATAGTGTACAAAATGAATAAATAAAGATATAATATACAAAACCTATATGAAAGGTTGGTATTTATATGACGGAAAATATTCGTTCGATTTCACGTCCACTTGTCAAAACAAATCAATGGGTGATTGTTCTTAGTGTTGTGCTGACATGGGTTTCTGGTATAGAGGGATTCTTATTAATCCCATTAGTCGCAGGAATATCTGGGCTATTATTTGGATTTAATCCAGTTATGCAGCTTGCAAAGCTGTTTTTGCGAAAAGAAAATAAAGCTTATATTCCTGAAGACTGGGCGCAACAGCAGTTTAATCAGAAAATCGCTGTTATCTGCCTAGGCCTTGGTTTTGTTGGATTTATACTAGGATGGGATGTTATTGGCTATATTTTTACCATTCTAGTTGGTATCGCAGCATTTGTAGCCATAAATGGATTTTGCATCGGCTGCTTTATCCATTTTCAGTGGAAGCAATATCAATACAGAAGAAGAGCACATCAATAAGAAACAGGGCTGCAATGAATGCAGCCCTGTTTCTATCTGCTAAGCTCCTCGAACAAATGCCAGTTCTCTAAATCGTTCAACAGCTTTTGTTGGCTCAACTGAGAAACCTAACTCATTTAATGTTCCCCCAATTAACTCTATTGCTTTTTCAAGCATGGCTTCTGTCGTGTTTCCCATATGACCAATTCGAAATGCCTTTCCGGCAAGATGGGCGAGCGCTCCTGCTACAACCACGCCTTTTTTTGCAAGAGCTGTACGGAAAGCAGCGTCATCGATTCCTTCTGGATAAAGAATACAGCTAAGTGTTGCGGCAGCAACTTCTTCTTCCGCTAAAGGCTGCATTCCATATAAGATAAGTGCCTCGCGAACGGCAGTACCAAATGCTTTGTGACGCAAATATCGATTAGCTAAACCTTCCTCAAGCACTAATCTCATTCCTTCGTTATAGGCATATATGAGATTGACTGGAGGTGTAGCAAAATACTTTTGAGGATCATTCATAATTGGAATCCAATTTTTGATATCGCAATAGTATGCTTGGACATGCTCCAGTTGTTCTCGTGCTGCTAATGCTGTCTTATTAAAGGCTACAATCGCCAAACCTGGTGGTACGCCAATCGCCTTTTGTGAACCGGTCAAAACGATATCGATTTTTGCCCCATCGGAACCATATGTTTTGCTCATGTCTTCTTCCATTGCCGCCGTTGCGCAAACACCATCGAGAATGACAAGTGCCCCATACTTTTTAATGAGTGGGACAAGTTCATCCAAGTTGGCTGCGACTCCAGTTGAGGTATCGGCATGGGTGATTGTAACCGCCTTATATTTTTCGGTTGCGAGCATTTCTTCAATGATCGCAGGTGAGACTTGTTTGCCCCATTGTGACTGTAAAACGTCCACTTTAATTCCAAAAGCTTCGCCCAATTTTAAGAAGCGATCACCAAAATAGCCATGACTAATAACTAACAGCTTTTCGGAAGGAGCAAACGTGTTTACGATGGCCATTTCCATGGCGATCGTGCCGGATCCCGCAATGACAAAGACTTCTCCATCTGTTTTTAACATGTCTTTTGTTTTTTGAATGGCTTGTTTATAAATGGCTGCAAATCTAGGGTCAGTATGTCCAAGTGTTTCTTGAGAAAGTGCATCGTAAATGGAATCAACGACAGGAGTTGGACCCGGTATTAGCAACAGTTCTTTTTCAGTCATAATTTATCCCCCTAATTTTATTACCATAATAAAAGCAAAAACTAACCTAATTTATGAATACAATAATGATTTCGATGGAACCTATAAAATCTCCTCTTAACTCTTTATTTTTGGTTGTGTTAAAGCTCCATGTTGTTTTGGGCACAAGTTGATTGAAGCGTAAGGTGCGAAGACTCCTGCGGGAGTAGCGGGACAGGTGAGACCCCGCAGGAGCGGTAGCGACGAGGAGGCTCACCGCCCGCCCCGCGGAAAGCGAAGCACCTGGAGCGAAAATCAACATTCTAATTTAACACAGTCTTATTTTTTAATAGGATGTTTTATTCAGTCATGCTAAATAGAATAATTTCCAATTATCCATACTAAACACAAAGGAGTGTGTTTAAATTGAAAAAAGGTTTAGTAGCGATTGGAGTTGTGGTTGCAGCCTTCGTTATAGTTGGTGTGATGTTAATGAATAGCTATAACAATTTCGTCAGCTTAGAGGAAAATGTTGACCAGTCCTATGCACAAATTGAGAATCAACTGCAAAGAAGACTTGATTTAATCCCAAATCTGGTCAATACGGTAAAAGGCTATGCCTCCCATGAAAAAGAAGTAATTGCTGCGATTTCAGATGCGCGTGCCCGACTTGCTGGAGCAAAATCACCAGCGGATGAAGCAACAGCGAATGCGGAACTATCCGGTGCATTAAGTCGTTTGCTTGTTGTGGTTGAAAACTATCCTGAACTAAAAGCGGATCAGCAGTTTACGCAATTAATGGATGAATTAGCGGGAACGGAAAATCGAATTTCCGTCGCCCGTAAGGATTATAATGCTGAGGTAGCGATTTATAATAAAACAGTGAAAAGTTTTCCTGGGGTAGTGGTTGCTGGTATGACTGGTTTTGATGAGAAGGAGTATTTTAAGGCGGACCCGAAGGCTGAAGAAGCACCTGAGGTAGATTTCGAGGGCAATGAATAATGAAGAATCTACGGTTCTTCAGTGGAATCGTCATTTGCATCATTTCCTGTTTGCTTTTTGTATGGCGGGGTGTTGCTGAGGAACTCTCCATTCCAGCGCCTGTTGGAGACATTTATGTTCAGGACTTTGCCAACGTTTTATCAGCTCAGGAAAAAGCAGAATTAATTAATATGGGCCGAGCGCTTGAAAATCAAACCAGTGCCCAAGTTGCAGTTTTAACAGTGAACACGACAGAAGATGTGCCGATGGAGGAATACGCGAATGAGGCATTTCGCCAATTCGGCATCGGCGCGAAACAGGAAAACAACGGCGTATTAGTGGTCCTTGCATTGGATGACCGTCAAATTCGGATCGAAGTTGGGTATGGGTTAGAGGGGAGAATTCCAGACGGGAAAGCTGGTCGAATTCTTGATCAGTACGCGATCCCTTATCTCCAAAATCAAGAGCCTAATAAAGCTTTAATCGAGACGTATAAAGTATTGGCAAATGAAGTCCTTACTGAGTACGGACAAGAAGGTCTGCAGCAAACGCCAGCTAGGGGAGAGAATGAGCATATTTCCGATGCTGAAGGTGGAGGAATCCCATCTTGGCTGCTGATTATCATCGTTGTGGTCGTTCTATTTCTTGATTTTAAGTTTTTTGGCGGTTTTCTTACGCACTTTTTGCTGGCAACCTTATTGCGAGGCGGCAGAGGTGGCGGTGGTGGCATGGGAGGCGGAGGATTTCGTGGCGGTGGCGGTGGTTCATCTGGTGGAGGAGGCGCGGGACGTGGCTGGTGACTTTAGAGGCGTTCATATTTGAAAAAGAAAAAAGCTCATCCGTCAGTAAAAAATTCGAATGAGCTTTTTCTTATTCTATCAACCACTTATAACTGTTTTCTTCTGTTTCCCTTCAACGATAACAATCATCGAAATAATCATTCCAAACAACAAGAGCTGAGGGAGAACCGTCTCCCATGTTGGGAAAAAGCCAATCAAGTCAATTACAGGGAAATTCTTTATTAAATTCGTGCTAATTACATTGGTTAATTGTAAGGCATGAAGGCTCACACCGAGAATTTTAAAGGCTAACGCATAAATAAGAACAGTGGCCACTTTAAAAAATAATCCAATCGGAATTTTTGTGCTAAAACGGATAAATACGAAGGCAAATAATGCAAGAATCAGCACCGCAATTCCAATACCAGTGAGTAATTTTTCAGCTGAAATGGAAGGTGCCATCCCAGAATAAAAAATAATGGTTTCCGCACCCTCTCGAAAAATGGATAGGAAACTAATAAAGGACATCGAAAGTATGCTTCCTGTGGAGAGCGCCTTGCCCATTTGCGAATTAATATATTTATTCCATGCAGCAATATGGGATTTTCGATGGAGCCAAATGCCGACTCCAACCATCATGATAACGGCAATGATTCCGGTTGCCCCTTCAATAATTTCACGATTTGATCCAGCCATCGCTGCTGAAAAGATCGTATTGATGATATAAGCAACCAGAACACTCATTGCCACACCTGCTGCAGCCCCAACCCAAATCCATTTTTGTGCACTCAATACATTCGTTTTCTTTAAAAAGGCAATAAGGGCAGCGACAATTAATAATGCCTCAAGGCCCTCGCGCAGCATTATCAGGGCTGCGTCCCAAACGGAGTACTGTTTATTTTCGAGTAAACGAATCTCTTGAATGTATTCCTTGAGCTGAGTCTGGATGCTTTCGATATTAGGGTTGCTGGAAGATAGTTTTCCTGCAAGTATCGGAATGTTATTTTCTAATTCTTCATATAATGAACCATTTTTTGTTTGGATATCCCCTTCAACGCTTGGCCACACTGTTAAAAATTCCTGAAGAGGTGCCGTAGCTTTTGCTGGCTGACCATTATCAATTGATTTGACTGCTGTGTTTAATAAATTAAGTAGGGTCTGAAGGGAATAGTTGTTATTTTCCACCTTTTTTGCTTCTTTCCCTGAAATAAAATTAGCTATTGTTTGTGAAAGCTTCGTATATATTTGCTCAATTTCTGCAAAATCCTTACTATCCTTCGTAATCGCTATACGCAAGAAACCCATTTGTGTTTCAATTTGTCCATAGTAATCAATGCTTTGCTCTCGTACAAGTTTTTCGTTTTTCGTCCACGTAGATGAAAGGCGCTTATACTCTAAATTTAAACTGTCTGCATCTTTTGTGGCAATGGCTTCTTCAAGTGATTTCATCACTGGTGTTAGCGCAGTTTCGAAGTTCGCCCGATCGGCTTCTGGGTCAGCTGGATTCATCATTTTGTCAAATGCAAGTAAGGCATTTGATAGAGTGGAAAGCTGATTAAGTAATTGCGACTGATCCTTTTTGGGAAGAGAGTTTATGGCAGCATCAATCGCTTCGTTAACCGCTTTTACTTCGTGACTGTTTGTCTTTTCGATTTTATCCCAGTCCAGTTTGAGCTGATTGAGTGCCCCTTTAGATCCTTCCCAGTCTCCTGCTTTCGTGTCCATAATCGCCTCGCCAATGTGGATGTACAGTGGCCCGAAATCCTCTTTTGCCGCTTGACCTTGTGCTGGATGTAGGAAGAGGAGGAAGAGTGCAAAAATCATCATGATTTTTTTCATAAATAAGACTCCTTAATTGAATAATCCTGCTCCGAGGTAGCTTCCATGCTTCACTCCCGGAAAACAGGCGAATAAGGCGCTGCCACGATGGGTTATATACTCATTCATTTTATCGAGTGCACCTAAACTGCTTTGAATATTGATAAATTGACTGGGATTTTTTTGAAAAGAAATAAATAATAACCCGGCATCAAACGCACCAGTTTCCGGATTTATCCCATCTGAATAGGAAAAGGAACGTCTCAATATTTGATCCTTTACTTGCTTAGCGAGGAAAACATGTGAATTAATTGGAACGATTGAGTTTCCAGACGGATCCTTTCGTTCTATCTCCATTTCATCAAATTCTCCAGTTTTGCCAAGAGGCGCACCGCTGTCACGATGGCGACCAAAAGTTGCCTCTTGAGCCTTTAACGCGGTTCGGTCCCATGTTTCAAGATGTGTTTGAATTTTTCTAACAGCTAAATACGTTCCGCCGCTTAACCAATCCTTCGATTCCCCTTGCTCTACCCAGACAACTGAATTCATTTCCTTCTTATCGTCGACATTCGGATTTCCCGTCCCATCTTTAAATCCAAATAAATTGCGTGGTGTTTCCGTTTTCCCGTTTTTTTCGGGGTAAGAATTAAAGCCTGTTTGGGACCATTTCATAGTTACTTTCCCTCGGCCGTTCCGGACTAAGTTCCGGAACTGCATGGAAGGCTACTTGAGGGTCATCGGCACAGGCCTGAATACAAATGTCCCCACCAGTATAATGAGGGTCAAGCTGGTCTTTCGGAAAATGAGGTAAATCATTGAGTTCAACTGGCTTCTTATTTTGTAAACCAAGTTCAGGCTTGTCAAATAAACTTGGTCCAACACCGAAAGTGAGTGTTAAATTGGCGGCAT
Organism: Bacillus sp. T3; assembly: GCF_033449965.1. Lineage (NCBI taxonomy): Bacteria > Bacillati > Bacillota > Bacilli > Caryophanales > Bacillaceae > Bacillus > Bacillus sp. T3. The sequence goes on along the minus strand of NZ_CP137761.1, from coordinate 4,230,391 downwards.
CTAATCCGACTGTCTCACCTGTATCATCTGGTGGCAAAAGCGCGTTATTTCTACTTTGCTTCATTTCGCCATTCATCAGTCGGACGCTGTCCTCTGTCCAGGTTTGAAAAAGCTTTATTAATTCTTGTTTTGATTGGGCAACACAATTTAATGCAACAAAGTATACGTGCTTTGGGTTTTTTGTCAGGATGCCAGCCTGATAGTCACCGAAAAAGTTAAGTTTGTTGATTGAGTTAGGATTATCCTTAACTTTTAAATTTACACCCATCACAGAAAGTGCACCGCCAAGGCCAGAGGCGCCAAGAAAAATTCCTGCGCCTCCAATACCTGCGGTTTTTAATACATTGCGTCGTGAAACTCCTTTATTAAAAACTGATTGTTCTTTCATGTTATTCCACCACAATCGCCATTTGACTTAAAGGTTCACCAAGTTGATCAACCGCTTCAGATAAAGCCTTCGTATCATTCTTTGTTAACTGTTCAAAGGAAACGTAACCACCGTTGCCGTCCTCATACTTTGCTAATAAATCATTTACAGCTGAAAATTTTTCATCTAAGGTCTTCACAAGGTCAGCGTCTTTTTTCGCTAACTCAGACTTAAATATTTCAAAAATTTTCTCAGCACCTTCAATATTTGCTTTAAAATCGTATAGGTCTGTATGAGAATAAATTTCTTCTTCACCCGTTATTTTAGAAGTGGAAACCTCGTTTAATAAATCAACCGCACCGGTAATCATTAAGTCCGGAGTTACCTCTACCGTTTCAACCTTTGCGCGAAGCTCTTTTGTGTCGTTCAATAGCTGCTTGGCAACTTCCTCATAGCCTTTCGTCGTATTTTCTACCCATAAGCCATACTCGATTTTATGATAGCCAGACCATTCATCTTCGCCCTTGCCTTCATCCTTTACATCGGCAAGACGGGCATCGATACGCGGGTCAAGATCGCCAAAGCTCTCGGCAACTGGCTCTGAACGTTCAAAATACATCCGCGCAGGTGCATAAAGCTGTTTAGCCTTTTCGACATCACCAGCCTGTACCGCTTTAACAAATTCCTCCGTGCTGATGACAAATTGGTCTAATTGCTCCATTGCGAACTCTTTGTATTGTTGCTGTTGTTTTGTTAAATCCACTTTTGAAGTTGTGTTTACCTGCTCTTCTGTAGAAGTTGAAGTTGTATCGTTGCTGCAGCCGACTAGTAAACTAGCTGCAAGAACGAGCGAACCTGTTATTTTTACTATGTAATTCATACCTAATGCCCACCTTTTTGTTCAATCTAGTAAAAATGATAATCATTATCAGTTGTGTTGTCAATTAATATTTATATTATTATAAAAATTTATAATTGTTTTATGATATTTTGAAATTGAGAGTTTTAAAAATTGAAATAATTGAGGTAGGAAGGATACATTTCAAAAGCATCCATTCATAAAAGAATAAATATATATTATAGTAAAAGGAAGATCTCACATGAATAGGTGTGAAACAATGAGAGAACATGAATATGATGAGCTACTAAATATCCGTACAAGTGGGGATCAAAAGGGATTTAATCAATCGTTTCACTATCATCGATACGAGCCAACCCCATATTCTGCGTTAGAAACCTTATTTAAAACATATGAAATAAAGCCTGAGGATCGAGTTGTGGACTTTGGTTGTGGAAAAGGGCGATTGAATTTTTTTATTCATTATTTATTCAATGCAACGGTGACCGGGATTGAAATGAATGAAGCCTTTTATCAGCAGGCAATTGAAAATCGCAGTCTTTACTTAGATAAGTTTGGAAAAAGGAAAGGGAAAATTCATTTTTATTGTTGCTTAGCTGAGGACTACAAGATAGACCAGCTGGACAACCGTTTTTATTTTTTTAATCCGTTTTCGATTCAAATCTTTAGGAAAATTATTAATAACATTTTGTTGTCTAGAGAAAGCTGTGCCCGGGATATAGAGCTGGTCTTATATTATGTATCAGAAGATTATATTTATTTTTTAGAAAATCAATCTGTATTTGAATTGAAACAAGAAATCCTTATACCTAATCTTTATGAGCATAATCAGAACGAAAGATTCTTGATTTACCGGTTGGCTTATTAGAAGTATTGAGAGGAATACTATTAAAAATCTTTTTGAAGTGACAAAGATTGTTGAAAAATTGTTATGATTGGTCCATGTATATTTTGCTGGATATGGTATGGTAGGGATTAGAGGTCGATTTTGAAGTAAATCATTGAAATGGAGGTTTACGACGATGACGACACAAAAACGCGTCCCGAATAATGGACCAGTCATCCAAAAAGAAAAAGAAATGGTCACGAAAATGATCCATTTATATTGTAAGAAAAAGCATCATCAAGCGGAACTCTGTGAGGATTGCCAGGAACTAAAAGCTTACGCCTATAAAAGGCTGTCATATTGCCGTTTTGGCGAGGAAAAAACAGCATGCTCAAACTGCTCCGTTCATTGCTATAAGCCCGATTATCGGGCAAAAATGAAAGCAGTTATGCGCTTCTCGGGACCATGGATGATGCTCTATCACCCAGTATATTCTGTGAAGCATTTATTAAACAAATAGGGTTTACAATAAAAGCAACTCGCCGAGACGATTCTCGGCGAGTTGTTTATTTTGGAATAAATTCCTCCAAAAGCTGCTGAAGGTTATTGCTGTTGGCAGAATGATGGGCTGCTTCCTCTGGTATCACGATATGCGTGCAACTGCTCCCGTTTAAATAGCTATAGATAATCTGTGCCTCATCGATTTCATCCTGGCTAATAGTTGTTGATGCTGGAGCAGGACATGCTTGAATATTAGCGATAAGCTCCTTGAGCAGCTTGGTTCTTGTTCGTTTTTCTTTTATACTTGTCATCTCAAGCTTCTTATTTAATATAATCTTATTTCTTTTGATTAGAAACAGTTTAAAGGCTGTATCCTCCAAATGTTCGATAACTGCAATACTTTGATTTGCTGAGGTAAATTCAATTATCTTCTCGCGCTTGAGAAGATAGTTGATTAATTCTAACGTATCACGATATTTGGCTGCTGTTTCAAAATCGTAATCGTTAGCGGCTTGGTTCATTCGTAGCTCGACTTCCCCAATAATCGAGTGCTCATCCCCACTTAATAAGCCAATTAACCTGTCGAGGATTTTTTCATAAAGCTCGACGGCGGGTCCACCCATGCACATTCCAATACATAAGCCGAGAGAAAAGTTCAAGCAAGTAGAGTTTCGTTTAGTTGGATTGCTGCAATTAATTTTGTAAAAATCCTTAAAGGCTTGAACGGCTCGTTCGACCACACCTTTACTCGGATAGGGACCAAAGCAAATACCGCCTTCATCAAATACGGGCTGATTCGTAATGACGATTTTACGAGATCCATTTTCTGCTTTAATCACGATGTACGTATAAGCTAATGTATTTTTCATCTTCCGATTGAAGTGCGGTTTTATTTCGTGAATCAGCTGGCATTCTAGCATGAAAGCCTCGAATTCTGTATCAGTTAGGATGTAATCGAAATCCTTTATATTTTTGACTAGATTTATTGTTTTAGGCGAGTGGTGCTTCGTGTTTTGGAAATAGGATTGAACGCGGCGCTTAAGCTGCTTTGCCTTCCCGACATAGATAATCGTATGTGCTGAATTCTTCATCAAATACACGCCAGGGGAGGAGGGCAAATTTTTAACTTTTTCCTGAAGTGTCATTTTGTTGGTTCTCCCATAAAAAGCTCTTTTTCTCTTTATTCTATCACGGGCATGAAATAACAACAGTATGATTCTTGAATTGGTAAGGATAAACAGGAAACTCTTATAATCTTAATACAATCTTGACATTTCCTAGATAGGTTCTAGAAAGTTGTTCGATAAGATAAGGCTGTAATAAAAGAGAGAAATAAAAAGGAGTGGGTAAAATGAGATTGAAAAATCTAATTATAGGTGGAGCTTTTCTGGGCGTATTTACTCTAGGAGCGATGTTCGCTCCAATCGGAGAATCAACTGCAACCAACAATAGTCCAAGTAATAATGGAAAGCTGTCTGCTGTTCCAGTTGTAAACGAAAAGGATGCACCACAAGGAGATTCAAGTGAATATACATGCCCCATGACAGGTGAACCAATGGGAAGTGGTGCAGGCATGGGCATGCATATGAATGGATCGATGTTTGAAGTGATTGCGGATTCGCTCGGAATGTCAGTGGACGAGCTTCAAGCTGCACAAAATCAAGGGAAATCAGTCGCAGCTATTGCCGAGGAAAAGGGTGTGACTGTTGAAACCGTTACAACAAAGGTTTTCGAGGAAAGAAAAGCGGCACTAGAGCAGCTTGTGAAGGACGGAAAGATTTCGCAGCAACAAATGGATACGATGCTAGACCATATGGAAGAGCGAATAAAATCGATGATTGAAAATGATTCCTTTGGTTCCATGATGAATGGGTCAGGAGGAATGATGGGTATGATGGGAAAAGGTAGATGGAATAATAACGTTGAAACCACACAACAATTTAATTAATAACTTAAGATGAAGCGAGACTATATCGTATCTTTATTCTTAAACTCTGGAGCTTTGCTTCAGAGTTTTTTTGAGATATACCGAAGCAGTCAAATTTACGGCAAAGGAAATCAGTTTCCGCTTGATATAATAGAGTCAAGACGAAATAAGGTGGAGAAATTAATGGGGAAGTTAATTGCTGTTGTCGATGATGAAAAGAAAATTCGAGATTTAGTTAAATCGTATTTAGAAAATGAGGGGTTTACAGTAGTGGAAGCAGAAGATGGAGCGGCCGCTGTCCAACTAGTAGAAAAACATGCGGTCGACCTCATTTTATTAGATGTGATGATGCCAAACTTGAATGGATTACAAGCATTGGCAAAAATTCGTTTGCTAAGCGAGAAAATGCCTGTCATTATGCTGACAGCAAAAACAGAAGAAATTGATAAGTTGCTCGGACTTGAAATGGGAGCTGATGACTATATCACCAAGCCATTTAGTATGCGTGAGCTTGCTGCCCGAATCAGAACAGTTTTACGGAGAAGTACTCCTGATGAAAAAGTAGAACAGGATGAGTGGCTTCGACGAGGAGAAATTGAAATCAATTTAAGTACGTATGAAGCAAAAGTGAACAATGAACTCTTAAATTTAACACCAACAGAATATAAAATCCTCGTTACTCTTGCTCAAAAACCAGGTAGAGTATACAGCCGCTTGCAATTAATGAACAATGTGATGGGGGAGGCATTTATTAATTATGAGCGTTCAATCGATACTCATGTCAGCAACCTACGAAAAAAAGTAGAGAAGGATCCTGCACATCCAAACTATATTCATACTGTATATGGAATCGGTTATCGCTTTGGTGATAAAAAATGAAGCTACAAACAAAATTAATTGTGGCTTTTGTTGCAATTGTTTTATTGATGGGCGTCAGTCAATCTATCTTTTTACAAAATAGAATTGAATCAACTTTTCAAACATACCTTGAGCAGTACAATTTTGGTTATATGGAACAAATGAAGCAAAATCTTGAGAGCTTTTATGACGAAACCGGCTCTTGGGATGAGGTTCAAGAACTGTACTTTTCCACTGGAATGGGACATGGACATGGCATGATGATGCAAGGGAACTTGATGAATATGGCAATGTCAAATGCCGAAATGCTTCTAGTAGATGCTAATGGAAAGGTTGTTGCCGATACAGCCCAATCGAGGATAGGAACAAGCGGAATGGATGTCCGGGAAAAACACTAGACATAATGATTGATGGAAAAAAAGCAGGGACACTTATTCTTTACCAGCATAAGCTACAGAATCTTGAACAGGAATTCCTTCGTTCATCCAATATGGCAATTGTGATTAGTAGTTTAATGGTTATGATGATTGCTGTCTTGTTCAGTGTATGGATAGCCAGAAAAATGACCAATCCACTGCGAAAACTCGTCGCAGCGATTCATCAAATTGCGAGTGGAGAAAAAGTAGATAAAGTAAAAATAAACACGAACGATGAAATTCACGAGCTTGGAGAAGCATTCAATGAAATGTCGGAAAAGTTAACGAGAAATGAGGAAATTAGACAGGCCCTTGTGGCCGATGTTGCACATGAATTACGAACACCATTAGCGATTCTGCAAGGAAAACTAGAATCGATTCAAGAAGATGCAATTAACCCGTCTGAACAGGTCATACTGGAGCTCACAGATGAAGTATATCGTCTGAATCGCCTTGTTAGTGATTTACAGCAATTAAGTCTCGCTGAAGCTGGAAAACTATCACTAAAAATAGAGCGAATGAACGTAAAGGAGCTTATTACAAGAATTTGCAGCAATTTGCAATGGTTGGCAGATGAGAAGGAAATTACCCTTCGCTATGGGGCGATTCCTGATCAATGTTGGCTCATGCTTGACCGGGATCGAATGACACAGGTATTAGTTAACCTCATTGGAAATGCCCTTCGTCATACACCAGAAAAGGGAATCGTAGAAGTATCTGTTCAAGAGGGAAAGGACCAGGTTTTTATCCAGGTGGCTGATAATGGCCCAGGAATTCCTAAAGAGGCCCTTCCGTTCATATTTGACCGTTTTTATAAAAGGGATCAATCGAGGAATCGTAATGAAGGTGGGACAGGTCTGGGACTGTCGATTGCAAAGGGGTTCGTGGAGGCTCATGGAGGCAGCATCACTGTAGAGAGTGAAGTGGGGAAAGGGACTATTTTTAGAATTATGGTAAAGGGAAACACTCGGCAGTAAGACATTTGTCGAGTGTTTTTTTTATTGAATCGTTCAATCCCGAGAAAAAGCGTTTGATTTTCAAACTTTTTTAACAATTTAAGTTTAAAATAAAAATAGATCCATATGTCTAAATAAATTTAGACTGGAATTCTAGTAAGCGGGTGATGAAAATGGAGAATGACCGCATCCTGATAGTAGACGATGAAGAACGGATACGCGATATGATCAGAGAGTATATTAGTCTTGAAGGCTACGAAATTGACGAGGCAGCTAACGGTGTTGAGGCTCTAGATATGATTATCAGCCGTCAGTATTCATTAATCATTCTTGATGTAATGATGCCAAAGCTAGACGGTTGGGGTGTATGCAAAGAGGTTCGCAAGAGTTCTCAGGTTCCGATCATAATGCTGACCGCTCGAGGTGAGGAATACGACAAACTGTTCGGGTTTGAATTAGGAGTTGATGATTATCTCGTTAAACCATTTAGTCCGAAAGAGCTACTTGCCCGGATGAAAGCGATCATTCGCAGAAGCTCTATCACGGAAGGGGGAAACGCTCAGCCTGACACAATTGTAATCGAGGGGCTGGAAATTGAAGGTAGCTCGAGAAGTGTGTACGTTGATGGTGAGGAAGTGAATCTAACGCCAAAAGAGTTCGAATTGCTCTGCCTGTTTGTGAAAAATCCAAGAATCGTTTTTTCAAGGGAACAGCTCCTCAATGCTGTTTGGGGCTTCGATTATAAAAGTGACGACAGAACTGTGGATACTCATATAAAAACGTTAAGGGAGAGCTTAAAGGATTATCGTAGATTTATCGTAACAGTATGGGGGACAGGCTACAAATTTGAAACGACAGGTAAACGAAAATGAGGATGAAGGGCATACGCTTTAAGCTTTGGGCGGGAATGATGACGTTAGTGGGTATTGTCCTAATTCTTCTTTGGTTCTTTCAAGTCGTATTCCTGGAAACTTTTTATAATCGCATGTGGATTTCTTACATCAAAACAGAAGTGATTACGATTAATCATTTACTTGAAAAAGGTGAAAATGAAGAATTTGAAAATAAGTTAGCCGTCTTTGCTTTTAATAATAATATTTATACAGAACTTGTTGACCAAAGTGGAGAATCGAGCTTTATCACTGGTTCTACTGTTTCTGCAGGGAAAATGCCGATGATTGATGAGAAAGAGAAAGAAGAGGTTATCTCAGAAATCTTAGCAGGGAAGGAAGTAGAAGCGGCTGTTACCCATCCGAAATTCGGGAGTGAGTTTCGATTGATTGGGTTACCAATTAAAATTTCTGGTGAGGTCTCAAAGGCGATGCTAATTATTACGCCATTAGCGCCAATGGAGGATACCTCCCTAATATTAAAAGGGCAGCTTATCTACATTACGATCATTCTCTTGTTTGCTGCTGTGCTTATTTCCTACTTTTTATCGCGCCGAATTAGTAACCCAATTTTGGACATAAAGAAGGCAGCTGAGCAAATTGCCGCAGGGAATTTCTTTGCGAGGATAAAAATAAGCAAGAAGCAGGATGAAATAGATGAGCTAGCTGAAACCATTAACAATATGGGAGCGCAGCTTTCCAAAATTGAACAGCTACGAAAGGATCTAATCGCCAACGTTTCGCACGATTTGCGAACGCCTTTAAGCTTAATCCGAGGCTATGCGGAAACGCTTCGCGATGTAACCGGAAAGGATCCAGCAAAAAGAGAAAAGCAATTGGGAATTATAATAGAAGAGACAGAACGATTAAGTAAAATTGTTGATGATATTATGAATCTTTCCCAGCTTCAGTCTGGGAGCGTAGAGCTCAGCAAAGAACGCTTTAAAATAAATGAACTGATTCAAACCGCTGTAAAAAGTTATACCATTCTCAGTGAAAAGAACGGAGTGGCCATCGTTCTGGTAGAATCTGAGGATGTGGTTATTGAAGCCGACGAGATAAGAATTAGCCAAGTTTTCTATAATTTACTTAACAATGCCTTTACCCATACGCCAAGTGGCGGAACGATAACGGTTAACATCATCGCTGGGTTAAACAAAGTTAGAATTGAAATCTCCGACACCGGTAGTGGTATATCCGCTGATGAGCTACTGCATATTTGGGAGCGCTATTATAAAGCTGACAAAACTAGCGAAAAGAAAACAACTGGAACCGGGCTTGGTTTAGCAATCGTCAAAGAAATACTAGAGGCACACCAAGTAGCATACGGCGTAGAAAGCAAAAAAAATATTGGCACTACATTTTGGTTTGAACTTCACAAAAGCTAGGTTAAGTCGTTTTAAATATAGCTCAGATTAGCTTAAAAATTAAAGGCAAACTCCCGTAATTATGAGGGGGATTTGCCTTTTTATTGAGTTTAAGACTTATGAAAGGCTTTGTTTACCTGTGCCAATCGTTTTCTTTAAAGCCTTCTGTAATTTTGGAACAAGCGCCAGCGAAATTATCGTTACAACTATGTCAATCGGTAAATAGCTGACCATCCACATCCAGGCCATTCCATAGTTGAAGCCTGTTGGAGCCTCTGCCCATACTTTTAAAGCTAAATACATGAGATTCGTTCCGATTATGTAATTCGCTAAAATGCTTAGGAAGCCTGCACTAATCAAATGCTTCCGTGTTACATGTTCGTGGTCACCAATTAATTTTCCTGTAATGAACGCCACAACAATAAATGAAACAATAAAGCCGAACGTCGGACTTAATAAGTGACTTGGTCCACCTTTTAACTGGGCAAAAACAGGCGCACCTGCCAATCCGATAAAGATGTAACTCAGCATCGCCAATGCGCCAACGCGACTTCCTAACAGCCCTCCCGCAAGAATGGCAAACATTAATTGCAGTGTGATGGGGACACCACCAATTGTTAAAAATGACGTTACATTAGCGCCAACAGCCATTAATGCTGCAAATAACGCACAATACACCAGATTTTTTGTTTTTGATTGAACCATTTCTCTACTCCCTTGGTAAGTTTTTTATATTTTTGTAAAATATTGAATATTATTTTCTCATATGTTAACTTAAAAGTAAATAAGGTTTACATTTAATAATCACCGGAAGGGTTAGATGAGTTGTTTTTTTATTACGGGCACTGATACGGATGTAGGTAAGACGGTAGTGACAGCTCTACTTGCAGCTTATTTTAAACAACAAGGCAAAAATGTTATTCCCTACAAGCCAATCCAAAGCGGAGGAATTACTGAAGCAGGAAAGCTTGTGGCACCTGACCTGCAAGTTTATCAGTGTGCACTTCCCGAGCTTAAAGTGGAGGAAGCCAATCATTATTTATTCAAGCTGCCAACATCTCCACATTTAGCGGCGCGTACAGAAGGGAGTGAGATCCTGATGGCTGAAATCATCGATGATTATCAAGCACTTAAGCAAAAATATGAAATGATTTTAGTCGAGGGAGCAGGGGGGTTAATCGTTCCCCTTAATGATGAGGGTGACTGCATTCTACATTTGATTCAGGAGATAGCCGCACCTGTTATTCTTGTAGCTCGATCAGGAGTTGGAACGATCAACCATACTGTATTATCGGTTATGGCATTGAAGCAGGCTGGAATACAAATAGCCGGAATTATTTTAAATCGTTTACAGGCAGAAGGATCAGTTGTCGAACAAGAGAATCAAAGAATGATTGAAAGGCTTACTGGCGTTCCTGTATTAGGAATTATTCCTTACATAGAGAATGTGGAAGATTTGTTTAAGGATGATGGGGAGCTAAGGAAGGTCCTTGCTAACCTGCAAATGGATAGAATTAAGGAGATGGAGAAAGTTGAATAGTGAAACATTGCTAGATCAAAGTAAAAAATATTTATGGCTTCCGTTTACCCAAATGACGGATTACGATCGCGATCCGCTCATTATTGAAAGCGGAGAAGGAATCATCCTTAAGGATATTGACGGGAATGAATATCTTGATGGTTATTCATCTTTATGGCTCAATGTGCACGGACATCGTAAAGCTGAAATTAACACCGCGATTAAGGAGCAGCTAGATCAAATTGCCCACTCAACGCTTCTTGGGGCGGCGAATGTACCGGCAATTCAACTGGCAAAAAAATTAATTGAGATTGCACCATCCAAGCTCCAACGAGTATTCTATTCGGATTCGGGTGCAACTTCAGTTGAAATTGCTGTAAAAATGGCGTATCAATATTGGCAAAACATTGGTCAAACCAATAAGAAAAAATTTGTGACCCTTTCAAATGGGTATCATGGTGATACAGTAGGTGCGATTAGTGTTGGGGATATTGACCTATATCATCGCGTCTATGGGGCATTAATGTTTGAATCCTTCAAGGCGCCGTTTCCGCTTATGTATCGAAATGTTTATGCAGATCAAGAGGGGGCGATCGTTCGTGATGAAGCGCTAAAATCTTTGCGCGAAATCTTTGAGGCACATCACAATGAAATAGCTGGTATAACGCTTGAGCCAATCATTCAAGGTGCAGGCGGTATGAATGTAATGCCAAAGGGATATTTGAAGGGAGTTGAGCAGCTTTGTCGCGAGTTTAATATTTTGCTTATCATTGACGAAGTGGCAACTGGGTTTGGACGCACCGGCAAAATGTTTGCCGTTGAACATGAGGAGGTTCAGCCCGATATTATGACCGTAGCCAAAGGGATTACAGGCGGTTATTTACCAATCGCCGCTACCCTTACAACGGAAGAAGTATATGAAGCCTTTTACGGTGAATACGAAGAATTTAAAACTTTCTTCCATGGGCATTCGTTTACCGGAAATCAGCTTGGCTGTGCCGCGGCCCTTGCTAATCTCAAACTATTTGAAAAGGAGCAAATCGTCGAGCAGGCAGCACAAAAAGCCGTATTTATTGAACAGAAATTAAAGCAGTTGTGGAATTTACCACATGTGGGTGATGTACGTCAGGCCGGCTTGATGTGCGGGATTGAGCTCGTAAAGGAAAAAGAAACAGCAGAGCCTTTTCCGTGGCAACATCGCATGGCCTATAGAGCGACACTTGAAATGAGAAAAAGAGGGATGTTGACGCGGCCATTGGGGGATGTCGTGGTCTTCATGCCACCTTTAGCAGCTACCGAAGAACAAATAACCCATATGTTAGAAATTATGAAAGAAGCCATCATCTACACTACCGAAATGTCATATCAAGCTTAAAATAACTCGATATATAAAGAAAAGAAGAACCGTTGCAGGAACGGTTCTTCTTTTCTAAATAATTCTTTTTTTAAAGGTATTATAGTTTATTTCCCAATCTTAAATTGCTGGATGTCTTGTAAGGCTTGCTGAAGGTCCGATCTTGTTTTTAGTTCATTATCAATTTCGATTCCAAGCTCAATCATCGTGTCGGCAATTTCAGCACTAATACCTGTAAGAATTGTCGAGCAGCCAAGCAATTTAATCCCTTTGACTATTTTAAATAAATGATTGACGACAGCGGTATCAACAAAAGGAACACCAGAAATATCAATAATAAGCTGTTGTGCTTTTAACTCTTTTACACGGACAAGCGTTTTTTCACGTATCTTTTTAGCCCGATACGTATCCACATTTCCTACCACTGGTAAAATACAAACTCGTTCGGCAATTGGGATGATTGGAACAGATAATTCGTCGACTGTTTCACGATGGCTCTTTAACAATTCTTCTTTATAATTCACATAGTAAGCTGTATATGAATCAATATATAAATCAATGATGTCATTGACATTGCGTTCTAACGTGAAAAATTCTTCTGTAGACATTGTATTTTTCGATTCATTATAGAATGACTTAATCGCATTCCAAATGATGCCGCGGGAAGATTGGAAAAGTTCCCAAGCTAAATGCATCGGGAATTCTGTTTTAGCACTTTTCACGCCGCGTTCTTTTGCTACATCCATAATGAGTTCAGTTTTCATTTCAAGGATATTTTGTGCAACAAGCTTCATAATCGGGTTACCGACCTTATAATAGGCATCCATTTCCCCATTTTCTTTTAATAAAGAAGTAATGTAGCCTTTGTTTTTCTCTAAATATTGAACCCATTCATTTGTATAAAAATCTAAATTTTTGTAGAGAAAATCTGTTAATTCTGTTTTTGAATCGATAACCTGTAACATTGAGTTACCTCCTAAATATTGGGTAGAGTACTGGCTCTTTTTTGGGAACGAAAGGAAGAAAGTTGTACCTAAACCTTCCTCACTTGTCACTCGAATCTTTCCGTGATTACTTTGAATGGCGTTAAAGACTTGGGCTAAGCCCATTCCTTTCCCGTCCTGCTTTAAAGTAAAGAAAGGTGTTCCAAGTAATCGAAGCTTGTCCTTTGGGATTCCGACGCCAGAGTCAGAAATACTAATGTGTACATCGTGTCCATCTTCATATTGTTCAATAATCAACGTTCCGCCATCCGACATGGCTTCAATTGCATTTTTAATTAGATTAAATAATGCCTTTTTAATTTGATCTCGTCGACCAATTATGACCGCGTTTTCATTTTCAAAACTTTTAATGACATTGATTTGATAGAGTTGATTCTGGAACAGCAATAAGATGGATTCGATTTTAGAGCATACATTGAAGGAGGTTTGTTCCTCTTGAGCAAACTCAGGCTTTGAGACACTCATTAAATCATTTAGTATATGAATCGCTCGATCTAATTCACTTTGGGCAATATGAGAATATTCTTCCTTATATGTTTGCTCCATTAATTGTAAAAAGCCCTTCACGGCAGTTAAAGGATTCCGCACTTCGTGGGCAATACCTGCTGCCATTTCCCCAATTGACGATAATAAATGATTATTCCAGTTGTTGTGATCATGAAGTGTTAATAGATTGTAGATGTTAAACATGTAGACATGGATATTATCATGGTGATCGTTGTGGGAGCGATGAAATAAAAAAAGACGGGCTGATTATCTATTGTGACAATAAATTCATTGGCTCTCCCCATAAAGCATTCATGGAGTTTTGTTTTTATTTCATTGTTGTTAATCCGATGAAAAAGGTAATTGGTATCACTCTCCTCGGAAATTAATAGTCTTTTCGCTTCTTCATTAGCTCTCTGAATGGTTCCGTCTGGATTGAGTTCAACTAATCCATAGGAGATTTCATGAGCGGTGGGTGATTTAATCAATGTGACTAACCTGCCCTTCATTAAACCATTTAACTGCTCTGACCTTCGTACCGAGGTTAACGGTGCTCTTGATTTCAAATTCATCCATTAATCTTTTCACACCAGAAATCCCCAATCCTAAGCCAGTTTTTGAGTGGACCTTGTTATTTAAAATATGATCAAGGTTAGGGATGCCAGGACCTTGGTCAACAGCGACAATTTCAATTCCATAGGAAGGTACGGGCTTGATGAATAATTCGCCTTTGCCAGCGTAAAAGACAATGTTGCGTGTTAATTCCATAATGGATACAACTAATTTCGTTTGTTCGCTTTTGTTTAAACCGAAATCTTCAGCAACGCGTTTCCCGATTGTACTTGCCATGTACACATCATCTTCTCGTTCAATTACAATCCTGTACAAATTCTTATCCTATCCTTTTCGTAAAATAAAAGTAAATTAATATATTCCAAAGTGTATTTTAGCACATCTATCCGAAAATTTGATAATGTTTTTTAAAAATAAAGAAAATTCGTATTATGTAGACATAGTATGCTAGGGAACAACGGATTATGTGGTAATTTGTCGAAAAAATGATGGGAGTGTTTACTATGGTAATGTAGCGGAATTAGATAATTTAATTCACTATAGATGATTCAGTAAAAAAGCAGCCACAAGGTATTCTTGTAACTGCTTTTGTAATTAGAAGGAGCCAACCTGTTTTTTCTGTGGTTTTATATGAGTGATTAATCCATTATACTCTGTCAAATACAGCTCAATGCTTGGCTTTTCATTGAGATAATGATCCTGCATAAGTTGGTAATAGTTTATACGATGAAGCCGATCGTATGGCATCGTTGGATATTGTTCATTTACCTTATAAAATAAATAGACAGCTTTTTGAACCGTATCAATTATTGGAGCAATGTGCTTGTCTTTTTCCTCAAAGATATCATATGTTTCTTTGGCCATATAATATGGCTTGCTAGGTATTCCCTTTAAATAGGGTGCCAATTGTTTAAAATCAATCTTGTTATCTTCTAAAACAAGAACGGTTCTTTTTATTCCTTTCGGAAGATCAGCTGAAAAATTACGAACTGCCCTTTGTACATCATAAAGCGTTACCTCAATAGTGGGCCACTCGAAGTTATCTGTGCTAATTAATCTCTTGTCCGATTTGTCCATGCTTTTTTTTGAGAGAATGCCAAGGTATTTATACATCATTACATAGCCAATTAAGCAGCCAACTACCAGACCAAATAATAATCCGATTACTGTGTATGATGGATAGTTATTAAGTCGTTCATCCATCATAACTCCAAGTTGATACCCTGCAAAAATCGATAAACCGAGTGAGATGGCGCCCATAATGTGAACAGATGATGTTTTAACGAGAAAATTGATGAATTCTTGATAATGAATCTCCGTACTCTGTTTTCCCTTTTTCATCGGGTTGTTTAAGTCGGCAATGATTTCATTGGAAGCATTACAGTCCTTAAGAAAATTCTCAATCGAATTTTGGGCACCATCTGGGTCATTTTTAATAATATAGGCGGTTTTATGAAAATTCCCTCTTGCATATTTAACATGAATCCATTTAGTCTCTTCATCGAGGTCGATTTTCTCAACGACTTTACCAATTTCTCGAATAAACACATTCTTCATGACACTCCACGCACCCCCGAACTTTTTTAGGACGTCCATCATCATAGGCTTGGGTACGAATCATCAATGCTTCTTTTCTTGCTTCTTTTACAATATTTCCTGCTTCTGCCCGTGCTTTCGCGATAATTTTCCTTCCTTCAATTGTGGCTTCTTCCGTTAGTTCACGTTGTTTAATCATGTTGCTCTCAGCTTCACGTTTAAACGATTCTGCAAGTTTCAGTTCATTTTCAATCGTATCTCTACGGTTCTCCATTGCCTCTACTACTTTACCAAGCATTTTTCTTTTAAGTATGAAAATAAGAATCGTAAAAAGGATCGCTTGATATATCATTGTCCCTAATGAGACGGGCATACCAAAAATCTCAAAGTCCCCCATTTTTTATACACTCCTTAAGCGGCCTCATTTACCCTTTGGCCAATGTAAACCATGAAAAGTGTTACAAAAATGTATGCTTGAATCCCACCGATGAATAAACAAAACGCTTGCCAAATTATCATTGGAAATGCGGTTAGTAACCCTGCCCCCATACCTGTTAACCAACCGGAGTCAAACCCATTTGTCACAGCTCCTGCAAGAATGGCAAGCATAACTTCGCCAGCATAAATATTACCGAAAAGACGTAATCCAAGTGTTAATGTCGTCGCAAATTGTTCCAAAATGTTAATGACAAAGAGCGCTTTAAATGGCTTAAAAAAACTTAATAAATATTTTTTAAAGCCGTGCAAGCGAATATCAATAAAATGGGTATAGACAATCATCATAATCGCCATGGTTAACGTAACGTGCGCATCTGAAGTTGGTGACTTCCACCATGAAATATCGTGTTCTCCAGCAATTATCGCAAATGGTATCCCTAATATATTGGCGATAAATAAATAGAGAAGAAGTCCTACACCAGCTGTTAAAATAAAAAAATTATCCTTTGTCCCCATAGAGTTGATCATGATATTTTGAACAAAGCCAATAATCCATTCGATTAAGTTTTGCATTTTTCCGGGTTTTTTTTCTGTGATGTGCCGAGTACAGGCATAGACGAAAATAAGCACGATTAAAGCGGCAACAGTGCTTGATAGAATGATGGATAAATCAAAAGTTAATCCGAAAAATTGCACTAGTGGGCGTGTTGAGTGCATAATGAACCCTCCTTTCTGTTTGAAAATAGTGACAGAAAGTGGTGGGGATGAAAGTAGGGGGATATAGCCGAATCTTTCTTATAGTTCAATTATACATAATTTAATAGGAAAAAGGTACTATAAATAGTGCGATAAATTAAAAATTCAGAAATCTCAACTTGTAACTGTGAGTATAGGAGAAAGAAAAAGAGGCAGCATTTCGTTATATTAGTTCTCTAACATATGTCTGCCTCAGATAGAACATATCTTGGGTAAGATTGCTGTGTGTTTACTCAGAAATCTGCCTAAATTCATGAACCCAAACGCGCATTTGTGGTAACCAAGGCATTCCTGGATGATAGGATAATATCGTTTGCTTGTATTCTTCAATGCTGTCAAAACCTTCTTGTTTTGCATTTTCCTCTGTTAGTTCACCTAACGCTTGTGAATACACTCTTTCCACAATAAATTGTTTATTCTCAAGGATCATAATTTCGCCAATATCAGCATACCTTCCATTTCGTCTCGTGGCAGTTTTTTTTCCTTGGATTACTTTTTTTACATCAGCAGGTATGGTTACGAGTCGATCAATTGTACAGGTTTTTGCTGGTAATTCACTATTGCTCTGTTGCTTTATCATAGAGACGCCCCCTTGTTATTATGAATATTTTAGACTTGAAAACATTCTTATATACTTTCCTTTATCCTCATTACTGTTTTGGTAAAAATGATTGAAGATAAAGGCGTTGCCATCACAGGTAAACACAAAGATTAGGATCACCATCATCCCATAACGAAAAGATGGATGCATATGTTACAACCCCCTATAAAATTCTCTAATATCATAACATATTAAAGTTGGTAATGTTAAAAACCTCCAAAGCCTATTCCCTCTTTTTTTCAGCCTTTTCGATCCAACATGCATATTTTATGGACAGAATGGGAAAATTTTATCAGTATACGCATTTACTGCTAAAAGATATTTGGGGGAAATAATACATGATTTTGAATCAAGAACAGCTCAGAGAAGAGGCGCATAAAACGGCTTTGAATCATGATCCTTTTATTAGCCGAAAGCCCTCAACACGTTTTTGGCGTACCAATGATAGGGACCTTGAGAATTTACGTAGTTTTGTTAAGGATTTACGGGAAAACCGTTCAGGATGTGCTCAGCCAGCAGAGGAATGGCTTCTAGATAATGCCGAATTTTTAGAAGAGCAAGTACTAGTTGTTAAACAGCAATTAACCAAAGGGTTTGTAAACTCGTTGCCCCATTTGAAAAAAAGCGGGGAAACTAGAGTCTTTTCAATTTGCACCGAATATTTAAAGGCTAGTGATGGTCATTTAAATAAGGATTCTTTTATCTCCTATCTTAGAAGCTATCAAGAGGTTTCCGTATTAACCATATCTGAGGTGTGGGCATTTCCACTTATCATGAGAGTTGCATTAATTCGCCAGCTTTCAAGTATAATGGACACAATTCATGAACGGCGTGATGTTTGTACCTTAGTTGATCAACTAGTAGCTGGAATTGATACAGCAGAGCTTACACCAGAAAAGTTAAAGCAGGTTTTAGATGATGCCGAACAAGAAATGCCACTTTCAGGTCCGATGATTGTCCATTTAGTAAAACATCTTCGTGAACGAGCTGATTATACCGCTACAGTAGGCGAATGGTTGATCTGTAAATTAGAAAATGGTCCAGAAAGCTTAGATCATATCCTATCGTATGAATATCAACTTCAAGCTGCCTATCAGGTGACGACAGGAAATTTAATCACAAGTATTCGGAGACTCTCGCGTTGGAATTGGGATGAAACCTTTGAAAAAATTTCAATGGTAGAGCAAACATTACGCAAGGAGAGTACAGGTTTATATGCACAATTAGATTTTTCTAGTAGGAATAATTTACGTAGGAGAGTAGAAGTGTTAGCGCGACGCTTAAATCTCCCAGAAAATCTAGTAGCAACGCAAGCTGTTGAGTTAGCGAATCAATATGTGAAGGAACAAACTGAGAATAAAGGTGAATGGTCTTCACGGCAGTCTTTTGTAGCGTATTATTTATTGGATGCAAATGGAATTAAGTTATTGCATGAGGCATTAAAGATGTGTGGTAAACCAAGGGCGCTTCCAGAAACAGGTATATTACGACGTGCCACTGGAACGTATTTTAATATGATTGCAGGATTAAGTGTGATGGCACTCGTTATTTTTTCCATTTGGATGGGGTGGGAATATTTCTTAAGTCCAGCTGAGATTGTTGTGGTATTAGCCGTTTTGTTGATGCCAGCGCTAGAATGGGCTATCACTGCTGCACACTGGGTTATTGAAAGAGTTAAACATCCTGTTCCGCTGCTTAGATACGACTTTTCAGAAGGGGTTCCAGATAATGCAGCGACAATGGTTGTGATTCCTGTTATTTGGTCATCGCTTGAAGAAGTAGAAGAGGTTGTGGATCGACTTGAATTGCATTACTTAGCAAATCGGGATCAAAATATTCATTTTACCATTTTAGGTGACTTTAAGGATGCTGATTTTGAATCGCTCGAGCAGGATGAAGGGATCATTTTAACAGCCCAAAAAGGGATAGAGAGGTTGCGAAATACTTATCCTGAAGCCACCTTTCATCTTTTTCAACGAAAAAGATTATGGAATCCAACTGAAGGACTTTGGATGGGGTGGGAAAGAAAAAGAGGGAAATTAGTTGAGTTTGTTGAGTTAATTAAGGGGAGCCAGACAACGAGTTTTTTAGTAACAGAAGAGGTCCCTTTATTAAAAGAAATTAAATATATCATTACGCTTGATTCTGATACACAGCTTCCTCATGAAGCGGCTCAGCGGATGATTGGAACACTACATTTTCCATATAATCAACCTGTTTTAAACAAGGCTGGGACGAGAGTAATTGAAGGCTATGGAGTGTTTCAGCCAAGGATTGGCATGAGTCATGAATCGGCGATGCGCTCTAGATTTGCTAATCTATCGTCTTCTGAGCCTGGCATGGATCCATACGCTTTTGCGATGTCTGATCCCTATCAGGATGGTTTAGAACAAGGGATTTTTACGGGGAAAGGAATTTTTGATGTCGATGCCTTTTATCAAGTGTTGTGCGAACGAATTCCAGAAAATCGTGTATTAAGCCATGATTTACTGGAAGGGGGCTTTCTTCGTGCTGGTTTACTATCAGACA
Source organism: Bacillus sp. T3 (assembly GCF_033449965.1). Classification (NCBI taxonomy): domain Bacteria; kingdom Bacillati; phylum Bacillota; class Bacilli; order Caryophanales; family Bacillaceae; genus Bacillus; species Bacillus sp. T3. The sequence continues at coordinate 4,210,628 of NZ_CP137761.1, read as the reverse complement.
TTGAATTAATTGATAGCCACCCTGCAAAGTATATTGCGTTTCAAAAGCGACAGCATCGTTGGGTAAGAGGAGATTGGCAGTTGTTACCTTGGTTAATGTCGAAATCGTTTAACCGAAGAGGGGAGTTATTGCCAGTCGATTTATCGATTTTAACTAAATGGCAAATCCTCGATAATATGCGGCGTAGTTTATTACAGCCGGCACTTTTTTTCATCCTCTTATTAGGGTTAACGATTTTACCAGGTTCCCCGCTCCGCTGGTTCGCACTAGTAGCTGTAACGCTATTTTTACCTGTCATTCGTCAGTTGTTAACTTTTCAAACGTGGTTTGTAAATCCTGGTAGTATCTTAAATACAATAGGACAGGTTCTTGTCTCGTTTGTTACTCTGCCATTTCAAATCGCCTTATTAATAGATGGAATTGGTAAGGCACTCTATCGCTTATTTTTTTCTAAGAAGCGCTTGCTAGAATGGGTCTCATCAAGTGAAGAGGATCGCAATAGCAAGCAGACAGGCTCGCCCATTATGCTTGGAATGGTTGGAGGATACATTTTAGTCGCAATTCTTTTCATTGCCACGATTTTGAATGAAAATACCGTTGTTCAAGGTCTGGGAGTTCTACTCAGTGTCCTTTGGGTTGTTGCACCATTTATTGTTCGCTGGCTTAATCAACCGTATGAACACGAACAGATATCCTTTACTGAACAGGAAGCTGTAGAATTGCGAAAGCTGGCAGAAGAAATCTGGTCTTTTTATGAAGATTTTGTAACTGAGGAAGAAAGTTGGTTACCACCAGACAATGTTCAAATTGAACCTGCAAATGGTGTGGCGCATCGAACCTCACCCACAAATATTGGGCTGTATCTTACCTGTACGTTAGCAGCGCGGGATTTTGAGTTTATTGATACTCCGGAGTTAATTATCCGGCTAGAACGAACCGTGAAGACGATTGAGCGAATGGAAAAGTGGGAGGGGCACCTATACAACTGGTATGATACAAGGACATTAAAGCCCTTAAACCCACGATATGTATCGACAGTAGATTCTGGTAATCTGATTGGGTGTCTTATTGCTGTAAGGGAAGGATTGGCAGAATGGCTTGAAGCTTACTCGGAGCTTGAGAACCCATTAGAAGAAAATGCCCGAGCAGATTCTTTAAAGATTGCCTTTTCTGAGGAAATTACGCCAATCTCATCTGGGAAGATGGTTGTTGGCCAACAATCAAGGACAAATTGGGGTAATCGAGGCAGCGAATTGCTTTCACTGTTGGAGAAATTAATTCAAGAAACGAATTTTAGACCGCTTTTTGATCATGACACGAAATTATTTACACTTGGTTATCATGCAGACCGTAATGAGCGAGATGAGGTATTATACGATCTCATGGCCTCCGAGGCGCGGATTGCAAGCTATGTTGCCATCGCCCAAGGACAGGTTTCTGTTGCACATTGGAATGCGCTTGGACGGACAATGGCGAAAGTAGGGAAACGTCCAGTTCTCTTATCTTGGTCTGGAACGATGTTTGAGTTTTTGATGCCGTGGCTGTTAATGAAAACGTATCGAAATACGTTGTGGGACAATACGTATTCCGCGGTTGTTGAACGTCAAATTGAATATGCAAGACAGCGCGAGGTACCGTTTGGTATTTCGGAATCAGGTTATTACGCCTTTGATTTCCAAATGAATTATCAATATCGGGCATTTGGTGTTCCTGGGCTAGGATTTAAACGTGGGCTTGAAGATGATTTAGTGGTTGCTCCATATGCAACTGTAATGGCTTTACCATTTGCAAAAGATAAAGCCATTACTACTCTTAAAAAAATAGAAAAATTAAACGGCCGTGGTAAATATGGTTTTTATGAAGCAATTGATTTCACACAGGAACGTCTTCCAAAGGATAAGCAGCATGTTGTCATTCGTAGCTTTATGGCCCATCACCAAGGGATGAGTATGCTAACGCTGGCAAATTTGCTTTTACCTAAAACAATAATCGGTAGATTTCATCGCAATAAACAAATTAGGTCAGCAGAGCTACTTCTTCAAGAAAGAATACCGAAAAAGCCGAAACTGATTAACCATCAGGCAATGACACGAGTGCATGAGCCGTTTACGAAGATTGTTCAGGATCGCGCAACCATAAGGGAATATGTATCCCCACATACCAAAGTTCCAGAGGTTTGTGTTCTTTCAAACAGTTCCTTCACTACAGTCGTATCAACAACTGGAAGTGGATTTAGCCAATATAAAGGTCTACAGGTTTCTAGATGGCGCGAAGACCCTGTAATGGATTCTTGGGGTAGCTATGTATACATTCGGGATTTATCTAAGGATAAGCTTTGGTCACCTTCCTATCAGCCATGTCAAGTACAATCAGATGAACAACGCGTTCAGTTTGGGTTGGATCATGCAACCTTCATGCGTGTTGATGGGGATATTAAAACGTGTATGGAAATCTGCGTATCTACAGATTGGAACGCAGAAATCAGAAGAATAACGCTAAGTAATTCTGGATCCGAGACGAAGGTAATGGAGGTTACCACATTTGTTGAATTGGGACTAGCTAATCCGATTGCGGACATCGCTCATACTGCTTTTAGTAAGTTATTTATTCGCACTGCGTTCGATGCCGCGTCAGGTTGTCTTGTCGCCGGAAGACGACCACGCGAAAAAAAGGATCAAGTCCTATGGGCCGCTCATTCACTATTTGTAGAAGAGGATTCACTCGGAACAATTGAATTTGAAACAAATCGATCTAGTTTTATTGGACGTGGTTATAGGCTCTCAGAACCAAAGGGAATTAAATCTCGTCTGCAAGGTAAAGTTGGTTCGGTTGCAGATCCGGCCTTTGTCATGCGTCGCCGCATCACGATCAAGCCGGATGGTCAGGTAGTGCTTGCTGCTGTAACGTCCGTTAGTGAAACGAGGGAGGAAGCGATTGATATTGTCAGCCGATTTTCTTCGTCACAAATGGTCGAAAGGGCCTTTCAATTGGCCTGGAACCGCGGCCAAATTGAACTTCGAAACCTTCACTTGAAAAATCGTGAGGCAATGGTATTCCAAACACTCGCTGGCCGAGTTTTGTATACTCCTCCATTTAGGAAGGAACGAGAGCAAAGCATTCTTACGAATGCAAAGGGACAATCGGGTTTATGGAGCTTTGGCGTATCTGGAGATCGACCAATTGTACTGCTCCGTATTGATAATCGAAGTCACCTTCCATTTGTTGTCAAAATGCTCACGTGCCATGAATATTTGCGCAGGCTCGGGCTATTGTTTGACCTGGTCATTTTAAATGAATCAGAGGAAGGCTACCATCAGCACCTACAAGAGGCATTGCAGCAAGCGGCCGAACATGGGGTAGACCGTTTTGGCGCAGGATTGTCAGGTGTATATGTGATTGCAAGTAACCAATTGGCAGACGAAGATAAAAATCTGTTGCAGGCTGTAGCACGAATTGAATTACGGGCAGGTGGCCCAAGCATCGGTGCGCAATTGAGATTACCGAAGCAAGCTACCGCGCTTGAACTACCAGAACTTCTTGAAACAACAGAAACAAAACGAAAAGAATATCCTACTTCAAGTCAAGCTTTGCTTGATGAGACAAAGAATTGGTTATATTTCAATGGCTGGGGAGGATTTTCTTCTGATGGCAAGGAATATCAAATCATCATAAAAAATGGGAATCATTTGCCGGCACCTTGGGTTAATGTGGTGGCAAATAAAAGCTTTGGCTTTCTCATTTCGGAGCTAGGGACAGGTTACACTTGGTGGCGAAATAGCCGCGAATGTAAGTTAACACCTTGGTCTAATGACCCTGTTTTGGACCCACCTGGAGAAGCGACCTTCTTAAGAGATGATGATAGTGGACAGGTCTGGTCGGCAACTCCATCAGCAAAGCATACTGCTGAACCATATAAAGTCACACATGGGAAAGGCTTTAGCCGTTTTAATCATGAACGTAACGGAATTCAAAGTGAAATGTCCGTATATGTTCCAATTGAGGAACCTGTTAAAATCATCAAAGTAAAGCTGCAGAATAAGACGGAGGAGACTAGAACGATTTCGTTAACGTATTATGCAGAATGGGTTCTTGGTGTGCAACGGCAAGCTACAGCTCCTTATATCGTTACGGAATGGAATGAGTCCGAACAGTTCATGACTGCCCGCAACACCTATCAAGAAACGTTTCGCGATGCCACGGCCTTTCTGGGGATTTTTCCAGCAGCTGAGGCAGGTCAAGGGAATACGTTGAATTCTAGCGAGCTTTCTACTGAAAACGTCTATGAAGTAACATGGACAGGTGACCGAAATGAATTTATTGGCCGTAATGGCACAATTGAGCATCCAGCTGCATTAGGACGAGTCGGATTATCTCGGAGGACTGGTTCTCTCTATGAACCATGTGGTGTTGTTCAAGCAAAGATACAGTTGCAACCAAATGACGAACAAACCATTTATGTGTTATTAGGCTGTGAGGATGACCAAGAGTCTGTTGTTAATCTAGTAAGGAAGTATCGTCAGCCGGAGGCTTGTGAACAGGCAATGGAAGAGGTTACGAAATTCTGGGAGCATCATTTAAGGCAAATCCAAGTTTCAACTCCATCACAAGAAACTGATTTTATGCTAAATGGCTGGTTATTATATCAGTCACTCTCTTGTCGAATGTGGGCAAGAACGGCATTTTATCAGGCTGGAGGTGCATTCGGTTTCCGAGACCAATTACAGGATTCACTCGCGGTATTACACACTATGCCAGAAAAAACGAGAGAGCAAATTATTCTTCATGCTTCCCACCAGTACATAGAAGGAGATGTACAGCATTGGTGGCATGAAGAAACAGAGCGAGGAATTCGGACCACCTTCTCCGATGATTTATTGTGGATGCCATATGTAGTGGCTCGCTACATCGAGCATACGGGAGATCAATCTATATTGGATGAAAAAGCTCCCTATCTTGTTAGTGAACCTTTAGGACCTGAGGAGCATGAACGTTATGAACCGACCGTAAAATCAGAAGAAACTGGAACAGTTTACGACCACTGCTTAAGAGCAATTGATAAAGCCTTAAGTCGGATTGGAGAGCATGGTTTGCCACTTATGGGTGTTGGTGACTGGAATGATGGGATGAATCAGGTGGGTGTAAAGGGGCGAGGCGAAAGCGTCTGGCTCGGCTGGTTTATTTGTGATGTATTGAACCGCTTTATAAAGCTGGGTGAAATGCTTGGTGATACAGAGCGTGTGGCAAGCTTTGCGAAATCACGCCAACAATTAATCGATGCCCTGAACCAACATGCGTGGGATGGTCAGTGGTATCGTAGAGCATTTACGGATTCGGGAAGTTGGCTCGGCTCAGTTGAAAATGAAGAGTGTAGAATCGATGCCATCGCTCAGTCATGGTCCGTCATTTCAGGTGGTGCCCCTAGTGATCGTGCAGCTCAGGCTATGAAATCATTTGATCAGGAGCTCGTTGAACGTGAGTTAAAAGTGGTTCGCTTGTTGACGCCAGCGTTTGATAACACCGACCCTAGCCCTGGTTATATTCAAGGTTATCCACCAGGACTTAGAGAGAACGGTGCACAATATACTCATGGAGTGATATGGGGAATTGTAGCTTGGTGTATGCTTAATGAGGGGATAAGGCTCATGAAATGTTTTCGATGCTTAATCCAATCGCTCATACGCGGACCGATCGAGAAGTGATGATTTACACAGGTGAGCCTTATGCGATTGCTGCGGATGTATACACAGCCGCCCCTAATGAAGGCCATGCAGGGTGGACTTGGTATACTGGTGCCTCAGGCTGGCTCTACCAAGCAGGGATTGAATGGATACTAGGAATCCGTCGTCACAATCAAAAGCTTATAATAGATCCAATTATTCCAAGAGAATGGCCTGGATTTACCGTAAACTACCGCTTTGGTTCATCACAATATACTATTACTGTAAAGAATGAGGGAAATAGAGAATCTTCATTGTCCATAAATGGAGAGAAAAAGATATTTCTCATGGATGAAAAACCTTTTATTGAATTACATGATGATGGAAAAGAGCATGAGGTTGAAGTCATTTTGTAGTGGATAAACTAACAGGATTAATAGACGAGAGAAACGCCTTGGAGACTATTATTAGATCAAGGCGTTTTTTTGTTGGGGAAATATGTCGAATTTTCAACTTTAATAATTTTTAGAAAATAAGGAAAATGTAATATAATACTTTTTGAGAAAATGTATACTATTATTTATTAAAATGTTTTTTTTCGATAATGTTGGAGGATTATGTGTATGTTCATAAACGCTGAAGTCGTTTTATTTCAAGTACTTATCGTGCTCTTTCCGATACTTGTCTATCATTTATTTTTTAATGAGAAAAAAAGTGAAAGGAAAAAGCCTCGACCTATACTAATATTTATGATGCTTGTCATCTTAACCTTGGCGATGTTGTTCCCGATTAAATTTTCAGAGGGCTATGTATATGATTTTCGCTTCATACCGTTTATCATTTCTTTTGTTTATGGGGGAACACTACCTGGAATCATTACCGCAGCCGCCTTGATATTTTATCGATTTTTGATTGGAGGAGATGGATTTTTTGTTATTTTAATAAATTATACTTTATCAAGTATTTTTCTTGTTTTTTTAGAAAAAAAGATTGAAGGACTACTAAAAAATCAAAAGCTTATTTTTGCTAGCATCGTATTTTGGGCAAACACAATTATTGTTCTGTTTACTTTGTTTGCACAAAAAGAGGTAGGTCAAATCCAATTTATGTTAATGTTTTATGTGATCACGTGGGTGTGTTTGATGCTCGTAATGGTAATTATTGAAAACGTTGATCAGCGCATCCTATTACGAGAAGAATTGCAGCAGGCAGAGAAATTAAACGTGATTAGTCAGCTAGCTGCATCAGTGGCTCATGAGGTAAGAAATCCAATGACCTCCGTCCGTGGTTTCATGCAGTTAATGGTTGATGATGACAATCTCCAAAGTCAGCAGAGGAGCTATATTGAAATTGCACTAAATGAACTGGATCATGCACAAGCTATTATTAATGATTATTTATCACTAGCTCGGCCATATACAGGCGACCTATCACCGCTTAACATTTCAGATGAGGTTAAAAAAACGGTGGAATTAATGACATCCTATTCTAATATTCAAAACATCACTATTAATACGAATATCCAAGACAAGTTATATATTAAGGGTAACAAGAACGAAATGAAACAGGTATTGGTTAATATCATAAAGAATGGGATTGAAGCAATGGAGATGGGGGGAAACCTGACCGTCAATACGTATGGAAAACATGGAGAAGTCATCATTCAAATTATGGATAGTGGCAAAGGGATGTCAAAAAAACAAGTGAAAAAGCTAGGAACGCCCTTCTATACGACGAAGGAAAAAGGAACGGGCGTTGGACTGACGATCTCGTTTCAGCTCATTCGCGCCATGAAAGGAAAAATCACAATTGAGTCAGAACTTGGACAAGGCACAACCTTCACCCTCCAATTTCCAAAAGTCAAACCACATTAACACTTTAAAGGAGTGGGGCCTGTCCCCACTCCTTTAAAGTGCTGCAGTGTGTTATGAGACGAGTTTTAGGCCGATGACGGAGATGCTGATAATTGTAATGAAAAGGAGTCTTTTCCAATCCTTTGATTCACTGTAAAGAAGAATACCGATGATGGCACCACCAGAGGCACCAATTCCAGTCCAAATTGCATAGGCAGTTCCCATCGCGATTGTTTCCATTGCATAGGATAAAAGAAAAAAGCTGGTCCCAAAACCAAGAATTAAGAGCAATAGAGAAGCCCATTTTCGATCAAGATGATATTTATTAATCATCGCCACTCCAAATACCTCACACAAGCCTGCCAAAATTAACGAAATCCAGGCCATTAACGATTACCCTCTTTCTCGATTAGGTCATGGTCGTCTGTAACGAATTTAAGACCGATTACCCCTGCTAATAATAGCAGGATAAAAAACAGCTTCGCAGGCAGAATTGGTTCAGAAAAAAATATGATTTCAGCTAGGACTGTCCCAGCTGTTCCTAGCCCTACAAAAACAGCATAAACCGTCCCCATTGGCAGATTGCGTCCTGCCATAATGAACGCATAAAAACTGATGACAATCGAAATCAATGTTCCTCCCCAAGTCCAGAAATCGTCTGCATGCTTTAATCCTGACACCCAGCACACCTCAAATAATGCCCCAATGTAAACCTTAGCCCAATCCTTGCTCAAGCTATAAATCCCTCCCAATCTTTAGCACATAGCCATAAAAAAAAGCCTGAGACATACTGTTAATAGTATCTCCCAGGCTTTTATCCTTCCGTGTCACAGTCAAACTGTGCGTTTTCTCTCGGACCTGTCCAGCAAGAACATACTGCGGAACCCTAGAAAACTTTTAAGTTATGCAATTTCCCATATTATATATAAAAATGAAAGGAGCTTCAAGCAATGAACCTAGCGAATGTGAACTGTTTGCAAAAAATCAACCAACCCAAATTTAGCGTATAATCCCAATTACTAAAGGAGTAGTTTTAAAAAAAATCAAGAAAAAATGAAAAATAATTACGTAAAATTTCCAAAATGTCATAAAAATTAAACCAATCTTTCACATTTTTATACCACATGTTGTGATAAGATTACACCTGGTATACTAAATATAGGTTTTAACCGAGAGGGGAAAACTATGAAGTCAAAATTGTATGAAGAATTTAAGGAAATTGTTAACAGCAGTAATAAGGATTTGGTGCAAGAAAACGCCAACGTAGATGGATTGTCACCAATGGGAATGATGATGTTGTTCGCTTCATCCTCTGCAAAATCATTTGTAATCGATCATCTGCTCGCAGACGATGTTAAGCAAGCCTACCAGGATGGATATATTCACATTCATGATCTCGATTTTTACGCAAGTGGCACAACAACATGTAGTCAGATACCGTTGGCAAAGGTTTTGCAGGGCGGATTTAACACTGGGCATGGTCATATGAGAGAGCCGAAGAGCATTACTAGTGCATTAGCGTTAACAAGTATTATTTTTCAAGCCAACCAAAACAATCAGCATGGTGGTCAGTCAATCCCAACCTTTGATTATGATTTAGCACCGTATGTGCGAATGACCTTTGAGAAAAAGAAAAAGATGATCAAAGAGCTGATGGTTGGTGAAATGGCAGAGGAAGTCATCGAAGAGAAAGCATGGGAATTAACCGATCATGAGGTATTCCAATCGTGTGAAGCTTTTATACATAATAGTAACTCGATGCATTCAAGAGGCGGTAAACTGTTTGCCGCGTAATATGGAAACATATTATTAAGGAGCGAGGGAAATCGGTGGAGGTGTAAAGTGTTTGATTTCAGGCACAGCTAATACCGAGCGGGTTGTAATCAGCATTCTGCTAATAGTAGAATACGAAATATTGGTAACAAGGATGATGGGTCTTGAACCTAAAAAAAATTATTCCAAATAACTTTGAATTGCGTGGAGCAATAATTGGTATGTTAATGGGTGATCTTTGCATAACTAAACGAGGGAACCAAAATGCTTACTTTCAAATGACACACTCTAAGGAACAAAAAGATTATATGAATTTCAAAGCCAATATCCTTTGTATGAAGGAAGTTGTAAAAATGAAATTCTATGACCGAAAAACTTTCTTAGAGAAAACAAATAAATATTATGAACAATACCAATGTCATAGCAATAACAATGGGTATGCTACGTCTTTATATGAAGAGTGTTATTGTCAAAATGTAAAGATAGTAAATGAAAAAATCTTAAACTCATTAACTGATTTGGGTTTGTTCCTATGGTATCTTGATGACGGTTATTTGAATGTAAGGTATTACCCTGAAACTACAAAAATAAAAGAATATAGGCTGTTTCTTTATACTATGAATTTTACACTGGATGAAGTGAAGATTATCCAAAAGTGGTTTAGCGAAAAATATGGAATTTTACCGAATATAAATCGTAAACAAAACGGGTACATTTTGTATTTTAACGCAAGTAAGACTAGAAGATTTATGGATATTATTGAACCATTCTATAATCTAGTTCCATGCCTAAACAGAAAGTTTTTAAAGGAATATATTTACCAATAAATCGTATACCCGTGTAACGCATAGAGGTTGAGCGATATGAGAGCAAAAATACCTCCAAGAGCCTTTGCCACCCTAACGGAATAAACGAAGGGTGAAAATATATGCTGAACTAGGTTGGAAAAGACCGACCGTAGCCGCCAATTAGAATGGGTTGGTTGGTGATGAGGGAAACCTCTAGAAGTACTGGATAAAAAGCCAATACGATAACAAATTTGGGACAAGTCCCATTCATCTCCGTAAATCTGGGCACTGACACTTCAAGAGAAGGCAGAATGATCACCAAAAATCTCCTTTTAGCAACACAAGGAGGATTGGGTGGCGGTGAAACACCAATTTTCCCAATTATCGTCTTTAAAGTGAAAACGGGCGTGAATTTTAATGAAGGTGACCCGAACTATGATCTTTACAGACTATCATTAGAAACGACATCGAAACGGTTATTCCCGAACTATGTGTTCCTGGATGCACCGTTTAATTTAAAATATTACGATGGTACGCCACAGTCAGAGATCGCGACAATGGGGTGCCGAACGCGCACAATCTCAAACGTCAACGGGAAAGAAACTCCAGTTGGGCGAGGAAACCTTTCATTTTCAACCATCAACCTACCATTGCTCGCAATTGAGTCAGATGGGGTAATGGATTTCTTTGGCAAACTGGATCATTACATCGATTTAACAAATAAGCAGCTACATGAGCGCTTTCTTTATCAAGCACAAAAAACAGCATCCCATTTCAAATTCCTGTATGGACAAGGCGTTTGGTGGAATGGAGAAATGCTGCATCCACATCAAAAGCTTGAAGAAATTCTTAAGCAGGGGACATTATCGATTGGGTTTGTTGGCCTAGCAGAAGCTTTAGTGCAGCTAACTGGCAAGCATCATGGTGAATGTGAAGAGGCTGCCCAATTAGGCTATGACATTATCCAATACATGCGTGCTAAAATGGATAGTGCAACGGAAGAATATGGAATGAACTACACCCTACTCGCGACACCGGCCGAATCGTTTGCCGGAAAAGCCTGTAAGAAAGCAAAAGAGAAGCATGGGGTGATCCCAGGTGTCACAGACCGTGAATACTTCACGAACAGTTTCCACGTTCCGGTTTATTACAACATCAAGGCTGTTGATAAAATTAAAATTGAAGCGCCTTACCATGAGTTAACCAATGCGGGACACATCACCTACATTGAGCTTGATGGGGATGCTAGCAAAAATCTTGATGCACTCGATACAATTGTAAGAGCCATGCAAAAATATGGTGTTGGTTATGGAAGCATCAATCACCCAGTTGATCGTTGCTTAGACTGTAATCATAAAGGCATCATCGAGAATGAATGTCCTAAATGTGGCAACCATGAGGATAACAAAATTGAACGAATTCGCCGAATTACTGGGTACCTAGTAGGAAGCTTGGATAAGTGGAATAACAGTAAGCGCAGTGAGGAACGGGATAGAGTTCATCACCATTAATCTAAAAGTGTTGGTCGCACTCGGCCAACACTTTTCCCTATTAATCGTGGAAACTCTGTTGTCTAGAAAGGAGGGGAATGGATATTGAAGGTCATGAATATTGTCCATGATAGTATCGTCGATGGACCAGGATTTCGGACTGTTGTCTTTTTTGCTGGTTGTCCGCACCATTGTAAAGGATGCCATAACCCGCAATCCTGGAACGAGGAAAATGGTACTGTGATGAAAAGGGATGAGATTCTGGCAGAAATTAGCGGTAATGAACTGACCAACGTCACCTTAAGTGGCGGTGAGCCATTTCTGCAAAGCACGGAAGTTGCAAAGTTAGCTGAATCAATCCATACACTTGGAAAAACGATATGGTGTTATACTGGATATGAATTCGAACAATTACTTCAAAACCCGGTACATTTAAGTTTGTTAGAACAAGTAAATGTGCTAGTAGATGGGGAATTTGACATTGAACAGCGTGACTTAAGCCTTTTATATAAAGGGAGTCGTAATCAACGGATCATTGATGTGAAAAGAAGCCTGCATGAAGGAAAAACGATATTGTACAAAAATTAAAATTCATGTTGAAACTCAAACAAAACATATACAAAAAAGCTTATTCCATATGAACAAAGGAATAAGCTTTTTTATATATGTCTTAATTAGACGAAGTGTTTGGAAGAAAAATACTTGTGTAAAATAATAGCTAATGATTATGTTGACCAACGGGGTCAACGGGCATATAATGAAATTGACCTAGATGGTCAAAGTTAATAAATGGGAATGAATTAGTTGGAGATGATACCAGTGTTTTCAAAATTTTTAAGCATAGATCAGGAAAAACAAGACCGAATCTTAAATGCTGCCCTAAAGGAGTTTGCAAATAAAGGATTTCAAAAGGCATCAACGAATGAAATTGTTAAGGAAGCTGGGATCTCAAAAGGGCTGTTATTCCACTATTTTAATAACAAAAAGGACCTGTTTGTGTTTTTATATAACCATTTTATCGATCTTATGATTAGAGACATTCATACTAAAGTGAATTGGGAGGAAAAAGATATATTTTTACGCTACAGGCAAATCGCAGCCCTGAAATTTGAATTATTTAATCAATATCCTGAAATGTTTAATTTTATTAAAACTGTCTATAAAGAAGACTCTCCAGAGGTAAAAGGGGCTATTGACCAAAAGAGTAAAGAACTATTAGAAAATGGTTATAAGGATTTATTTGGGGATGTTGACCTTTCAAAATTCAAAGAAAATCTTGATGTTGAAAAAACAGTCAATATCATATTTTGGGCGATGGAAGGCTTTGCATATCGCCAGCAGGATAAAGCACTTTCGGTAGATTTTAATCAAGATTATTTAGATGAAGTGCTTCGAGAAATGGATGCTTATTGTGACATCTTAAGAAAATCGTTTTATAAATAAGTTCAATTATCGTTACGTCAATTTTTAAAGTACGCAGAAAACTTAATCTGCTTACCTATATATTTGGATTGAAAAGGGAGGTTCTAGCATGAATGTAATCGAGATTAACAATCTTACCAAAATGTATGGAAAATCAAGAGGGATTACAGATATCAGCTTTAATGTTGAAGAGGGTGAGATTTTTGGGTTTATTGGTCCGAACGGAGCAGGTAAATCCACGACGATTAGAACGCTGCTATCATTAATTTATCCAACAAGCGGTAGCGCTAAGATATTTGGAAAAGACTGCGTTCAATTTGGTCCTGAAATCAAAAAACAAATTGGTTATTTACCTTCTGAGGTGTTTTATTATGACAACATGAAAGTAATCGACCTATTAAAATATTCAGCTAGCTTTTATAAAAAGGATTGCACAAAAAGAATCAAGGAACTGGCAGAAATCATGAATCTTGATTTAACGAAGAAAATTGATGATTTATCATTAGGAAACAAAAAGAAAGTGGGGATTGTTCAAGGTCTCCTGCATGAACCAAAACTGATTATTCTGGACGAACCAACGAGTGGACTCGACCCGCTCATGCAGCAAAAATTCTTTGAACTGCTTGAGCTTGAAAATAAAAAAGGTGCCACGATTCTTTTTTCATCACATATTTTAAGTGAGGTTCAGAAATTGTGTAATCGTGTAGCGATTATTAAAGAAGGTAAGTTGGTAACAGTCGAGAAGATTAGTACTTTACAAGAAAACAATTATAAAAAGATTAAAATTGATACAAAAGCTACTCTTGCAAATGATTACTTTAATTTAGAGGGCGTGACTAAATTAGAGGTAAAGGAAAATATTGTTAGCTTTTTGTTTAGAGGCAATATCAATACAATTTTACAGAAGATTGCCAATATCGAGGTCACCAACCTATGGATTGAAGAGCCAGATCTTGAGGAGATTTTTATGCACTACTATGAAAAGGAGGCATAGAACGCTATGAATATGTTCATGCATGAATTGAAAGCGAATCGGAAGTCGACCATCGTCTGGTCTCTATCATTAATGATGCTTGCGATTTTATATTTATCGTTTTATCCTTCTTTTGTAAAGGATGCGGAGCAGTTTACTAAGATAATGGAGGGTTATCCAGAGGCGATTAGAAATGCGTTAGGTGTAAACAATGCCAATTTCTTTTCGTTACTTGGCTTCTATTGCTTTCCGTTAGCGTTTATTACCCTTTGTGGAGCGATACAGGCTATGAATCTTGGTACCTCGATCGTCAATAAGGAGGTTCGTGAGAAAACAGCCGATTTTCTACTTACTAACCAGGTTGCTCGTAAGCAGGTCATAACTTCAAAGCTGTTGGCGGCATTTGTTTCGATTATTATCACGGATATTTTATATTTTATAGCAGCGAGCTTCATGGCTTTTCAAGTAAAGACTGATGATTTTAGCTTCAAACTATTTTTCATGCTTTCACTTACTTTATTTTTTATTCAATTAATATTCTTAGCAATTGGATTTATTATTTCTGTTATCTTTCAAAAAGTAAGGTCAGTTTTGACGGTGTCATTAGCGACTGTTTTTGCATTTTACTTCCTTGGGATGCTAAGTGACACGACAAGTGAAGAAGCGAAACGATTTATTTCACCCTTTAAGTATTTCGATACGGGCTACATTATGAAACATTCTAGCTTTGAAGCGAAATTTTTGATTGCAGGCGGCTTGATTATTCTGGTTTCCGTTATCCTAAGTTATTTTGTTTATGCTAAAAAGGATGTCCATTCTGTATAAGGATTTTAGCTAAGCTTGGAGTTGAGAAGGAGGGATTCGTGAATGAATCTGTTTTGGAGAGAAATGAAGGCTCATCGAAAGTCTCTCATTTTGTGGAGTATCGGGATGATATTAATGGTCTATTCTGGAATGGGTAAATACGAGGCGTATTCCTCATTCCAGGTCAATCAATCAACGACCTGATGAAGGATATGCCGAAGTCGATAAAGGCTGTTTTGGGATTTGGAGAGGTTGATTTATCAACACTGGCTGGTTATTATTCTATTTTATTTCTTTACATATTATTGATGGCAACGATTCATGCGGCGATGCTCGGAGCAACGATTATAGCGAAAGAGGAACGTGATAAAACTTCCGAGTTTTTATTTGTAAAGCCCATCTCAAGAACAAAGGCCATTACAGCAAAGCTATCAGTGGCGTTTACGAATGTGGTAGTTCTTAATCTCGTAACGCTGACATCTTTGATTTTGATATTAGGGCTCTTTAACAAAAATGGTGAGGACGTTAATGGAGACATTGTCCTTACTATGCTTGGAATGTTCCTTTTGCAAGTACTATTTATGACAATCGGAGCGGCTCTTGCTTCAATTAAAAAGAAACCAAAGACGGCAGCATCAGTCGCAACGGGTATCCTTTTATTGACGTATTTGTTATCAATCATCATTGATTTGAACGAGGATCTCGATCCGTTAAAATATTTTACGCCGTTTAAATATTTTGAAGCGGCAAACGTCATGTTTGGCAATGGAATTGAGACCATCTATGTCGGTATTTCAATTGGATTGAGTGCTGTTCTAGCATTTTTCACGTACATTTTTTTCAAAAAACGCGATTTAAATGTTTAACGCAGTAAAGCGCTGGGGGTCTGACCCCAGCGCTTTACTGTGTTAAAGTTTACTGTTTGAGGATGAGTTTGATTTGTTGGACGCTTGTGATGGCGTCGATGTTTTCGAGCATAATCATGGGTTTTCCTGTAATAACAATATCTTTAATGTTGATTTCCTGCTTTTTCAGGAGTTCAACAGCTTTAAATAAATTGGTTGCGTCTTTTGGTCCACTAAGTTTAACTTCATACCCACCGCTACACTTACCGTCTTTGATGTTTTTGCCATAGCAATAAAACGATTCATCGATCATCCCGACCGTTAAGCCATTCTTTAACTTATAGCTGATTTTGTTTAGTGCTTTTTCTAGTGCTTGGAAGGTAGCATAATCGCGTTGAAACAAAAAATCATTCACAAGATCGGGATTCTGATTTAATTTGTCCATCAATGCTTTCTGGTCGGTTATCATGTGAATGTTAGGAATGGAGATGGACTGCTTGCTTTGATTATGAGTTATTTTTACGGATGCTATTGATTCATTCTGCAGAAATTTAGCTTGATAGCGATTCAGAGTCGTTATTAAACCAAATAAATGTTCAGTTGACAAAGTATCATGTAACGATATCGGCTTTTTTGAAATTGCACTTACTATTAGGCCATCTTCAGCAGCAGCGAAGACAATTTGATCAAATCCGAGTTGGTGTAATGTTTGTTTATTTTCACTAAGGAAAGGCTGTGTATAACTGTAGGCTTCCTTTTGCTTTCGATAATTATCGCCTTCGACGGTTGAATGAAGCATTCCAGGACAGAAGGATGTTAAATTTTATATTCGGTGGGTTTGTTTGCTGAACAGTGAAGGTGCGATCGCCCATATTCCCTTCATTCTTACTTTCGCGGCTAATAATATCTACAGTAAAGTTATATTTGTCTTTTACATACTCTTGAATGAGTTTGTCAATGTCTGGACCAGATTCACAACCGCTTAAAAGACTAAAACATATAAACATGATGACAATCGATAGCGCTCTCTTAAACATGGTGTTCTCCTTAGTGGATTGGTTGTTTGTATCTTTATTGTAGCGAAAGATGTCGTGCTGCAAAACCCCTTACTTCACTATCCTATTCTAGTTCTGGTTCTGCTGAGTCGAGCTCGGGTTCCGGAACACGGGAGAGAATAATCAGTCCGAGCACGAATAGGATGACTAAGCTGAACACGCCGCTGCCTGAATTTCCAGGTAATCTGAGCTGTAGCGCCTACTAAAAGCGGGCCTAAAATTGCGGCAAAGCGGCCGAAGATCGTATAAAAGCCAAAGAATTCGTTTGCGTTCTGCTTTGGAACTAGCTTAGCGAAATAGGCGCGACTCAATGCTTGAATCCCACCTTGTGAAGAGGCGACTAGCATCGCTAGCACCCAGAAATCCGTTGTTGTTTTAAGGAAAAAGGCATAAATACAAACAATAATATACACGATAATGCCGACATAAAGCATCTTTTTCCCAGTAAAGCGTTTCGCTAACCGTCCATAAAGGATGGCAAATGGAGCTGCGACAACCTGGGTGACAAACAGGATGATTAACAGGTTAGTCGAATCTATACCAAGATCGGTTCCATATGCTGTCGACATCGTAATAATTGTATCGACACCATCGATATAAAGGAAGTAAGCAAGTAGGAATAAAAACAAGGCGCGATATTTTCTAATTTCCTTCAACGTTTTTGCAATTCGTTTAAAGCTATTAACAATCGGCTTCGGCTCACGTTGGATATAATAGCGCTGCTCGACATTGCGAAACATTGGAATTGAAAAAGCGCCCCACCATATGGCTGTGATTAAAAAGGCGATTTGACTGGCAGTTGTCACCGACAGTGGCAATGTACCATTTTGCGCTAAAATAATAATTGCAATACTAATAATAAACGGAATCGTACTGCCGATATATCCCATCCCAAAGCCTCGTGCGGATACCCGGTCCATCCGCTCCTTTTCGGTAACGTCAACAAGAAAGGCGTCGTAAAAAATATTCGCACCTGATGAACCGATAACTGCAACGGTATAAATGATTAATAAAAGCAGCCATTGATTATGAGGCACTAGCGCTAGTAGTGCGGTAAACAAGACACCCATTCCAAAAAAGAAGCTAAAAAAACGTTTCTTAAAGCCTTGATAATCCGCAATCGTTCCTAGTATCGGCGATAGGACTGCTAATAAAAATGTTGCAAACGAAATGGTATAGCCTAAGTATGCGGTTGAATTGGCGGCGCTCACGCCAGCATTGGTAGCTGATGCCTTATAAAACAGTGGAAAGACCGCTGTTGAAATAATGATTGAATAGGCAGACGTTGCCCAATCATAGAGCATCCAGCTGTTCTCTTCCTTTGTAAAACCCTTCATGGATTTTTCCTCCTAATAATCTATTTGTTTTATTAAGATGCTCAAAAAAGAAGGTTACAAATGAGAATAAAAGTTTAAGAGATTTAGTCTGCTAACAATTCCTCGACTATCCGCCCGTCAGTGTCTTCGAGATGGAGTCCTAATAATTTAGCGAAGGTGGGTCCTTCATCAACAAGGTGCATATGTGGAAGGATCGCATTTTTTCGAATCCCTTTACCTGCTGCGATCAACATTGTTGCATAATTTTCTTTTTCTGGTGAATAGCCGTGTGAGGCATAGGTATAACGGTGCGCTTTCACATCGCCTGCCGTGATTGAATCAATATATTCACCCTGAAAATCCTCTTTAAAATAAAATCCTTGCAGTGCTTCAATCATAAAAAGGGCGTTATGATCTGCACCTTTGGCACCAGCCTCCTTGCCAGTCAACACAGTTTCAATTCCGTTCCGTTTGTCTTTTACTAAATAGTGGAGAAGCTCACCAACGGCCTCTTTAGTTTCAAAATCATCCTGGTGCTTGACGTATATATATGCGCTTCCGTCACAGCTTTTGCAATAAGCTTTCCAATCGATCATTTGCCCGCGCTGATCGATTTCGATCAGACCATGCTCATGCAATAAAACGTTAGGCTTTACTGCTTTAGACTCATCGAGTGCACTATGGTCGCCTAAAGCAATAATAGTTGAATTCTCTTCCATTCCACTTTCTTTTATGGCTTGAAGTATTCTTCCTAGTCGTGTATTATGCCGATGAATGGCATTGATTGCTTCTTGAGAAGAGAAGCCATGATAGTGTCTTTGGGTATCAAGATCAGTAAAATGGACGAGAAGTAGGTTTGGTTTTTTGGATTTAATGGTTTGCACGGTAGTTTCTAGGACAAAATCATCTAGCTCAGGCTGATGAAGTCCATTGCGAATATGCCCAAAACGTCGATTCATATCGAGCTGATAGAGGGGGCTACCGTTGCAAAGAGAGACGGCAATTTGATGGTGCCAAGGTCGATTAGCAAAAATTTCAGGCATATTATAATCAATTTTCGCCTTGGCTGTAACTGGCCAAAGCAGTGCTGCCGTGGAAAATCCCGCCTTTTTGGCCTCATCATATAGCGTTGTCCCTTTAATATGCCTGCGCTGCCAAAACCAATCAGGTGAAGGACGACCGGGCTGGAGAAGGGTATTGTTTATTATTCCATGTCGATTAGGGTATTTCCCTGTTACAATCGTGGCGTGGCATGGGTAGGTCACGGAAGGATAAATACTTTCAACATTTTTACAGTATGAACCATATGCAAGCAGCTCGCGGAAATGCGGAAGCTCTTGAAGTATCGGAAAATCTAAAGCAGACAAACAATCAAATGAGATAACAATGAGGTGGTTCGTTAGACGAGTCATAATACCCTCCAACTAAAGCATAATTTAAAAAAACTTTATATATTAAATATAACAGAAAATTATGAATGGAATCGAAGAAATGACACTTCTGTAAAAAAGACACAAAAAAGGCACATGATTGTGGCATCATGCACCTTTTCGAAGCTTTCCTTTTATGAAAGAATACGCTTTTCACCGTCAATTGCTTGAATTGGACTGATGTTTTGTGTGAATTCAAGTGTACCGATGTATTCTCCGTTTTCATCGCGAACAGCGAAGTAGCGAATGTACACATATTTATCCTTAAATTTAATCCAGAAATCCTCGTCATCTTTGCGACCTGCTTTAAAGTCAGCTAGGAGCTCTTCAACTGTATGAACACTTCTCGGCGGATGACAGTTTTGGACTGTTCGACCAATGACTGCTTTAGTGCGAGCAAAGATACGCTCTTTGCCATGAGAGAAATAACGGACGACATCATCCTTGTCAATAAACGTAATATCTACTGGTAAATGGTTCAACATTAGCTCCAATTGCTTAAGAGACAAAACGCAGGTCTCCATTTTGATAAACCCTTCAGAAATGGCGTTGGTTTCTACTTCTTTCCGCGCTGGCTTCCAAACTCCCGCTGGGCTCGTTAAACAAAACCCTATTTCATCACTTTCGTGAGCAATCTTTATCCATTCATCCTCAGTCAAGACAGACAAGGCCATCGGGAATAAAATATTTTCCTCTTTAAAAATCATTTCACTAACTTCGCGAATGACAAAATTCAACTCACTGATTACCGCTTGTTTTTGGTCGGTTGAATAGTTCATTAATTTTCTCTTTGCTAATTTAATTCCATCACGAATGTGATCATCGATTCCCCACATCACCTGTGTTGGACCATAAATACCGTATTTCTCTAAATAAGGAAACAGCAAGTTCTCCTTGCGGCTGTAATGCTTATCGACATCAAGTAATAGATTCAAATCATCAACTAATTTAAACACGTTTTCATCAGAATCTTCTTTTTGGAACCGCTCAAAATGAAGCTGAAGCTTGAAATTAACCAACAAATCAATTTCCTTATTTTCTAGCTTCCACGTATGGATTGGGTGTCCAGGCTGATCCTCAGCTTTATCGGAACGATGAATTTCTTCAATCGAGCCTTTAAAAATGACTGTATGAACGGAGCACAAACGCTGCACCTCAGCAACAGGAATACCTTCCTCCTCCATTAGTGCCTGTTCAAGCTGTGAAATTTCAGCCACACTAATACTTCCAACTGCATCCTCAAATTCAGCTTTTACCTCATCAACACTTTTTCCATTATGCAAATCTTTAATGATTTTCTTTAATATTTCTTGACGCTCTGTATTATTTAAAGTTCCAACTTCACGGTTATTAATCATTTCGCTCATGGTCATTCTCCTCTACCTGTATTTTTGGTATATTTAAGGATTTTGCGTTACAAATGAAATCTATCTCAATCCATTAGATCACGGACTGTTTTCTTTTGGCTATGTTAAAGAATGTTATTGATTTTTGAGCACTCTGTTGATTGGAGCGGAAGGTGCGAGACTCCTGCGGGAGAAGGTGTCACGGGAGACCCCACAGGCGCTAAAGCGCCGAGGAGGCTCCCAGACTCCCCGCGGAAAGGGAGTACCTGCAGCGGAAATCAACACACAAATTTAACAGAGCCTTTCTTCTGAAAAATAATGATAATTTTTCTCAATCACAATGTACCATATCAGAAATTAGTTTATTGTGATGAAAATCACGTAAAGTAAAAAACTTGAGAAGGCCTAAAATGAATCATGAAAGTTCGCAGAAAAATCCAACTTTTTCACGTGATTATTGATAAAATAAAAGTGAAAGGAATGAGTGAACAATTTCTTTCATTACAAAGAATAGGCTCTTTGCACACATAATAAAACAATAGTAGAAACAAATGAGAGGAGTGAGATTATGGCTAAACGTGCAATAAAAAAGCATGAATTTCAGATTTTAAAGCGCGAACTCCAGCATTTGGAAAATACTCAAGTCATTACGCCAGAAAAAGCTATTGAGATACAAGACCTTTATGAAGAACAAAAAAAGCTGTCTTATACCGTAACATTACTGTATATAGGATCGATTCTTATCGGAGCTGGGATTTTAAGCTTTGTGGCAAGCAATTGGGCTGACATGGGAAAGCTATTTAAATTTTTGTTTATCTTGGTTCTATATACTGGCTGCCTGACAAGTGGTTTCTTGATGGAAAAGAATTATCCAAAAACATCAAGGAGTCTTTACTATCTTGGTGGAATTGTGTTCGGAGCAGGAATATTCCTAATCGGGCAAATGTTTCATCTTGGTGGGAATTTCCAAACTGCCTTTTATTGGTGGGCATTAGGAATATTACCATTGGCATGGGTTTTGAAGGACAAATGGCTATTGTTAGCAGCCTCTCTATTTATGATGATTTATATGTCCGAGGGTGCTTTTATCGATCGCGGAGAAATGATTAATTTCTGGGTCATCCTATGGTTAATTGCTATTTATGTCATTAATGATCAAATTGGCTTTTCTAATCTAACCGGTTTTATCTTGGGACTGCTACAACTGCAATTTGTCTGGACCGTCCTGACGCATTTAATGAATGGTGTATTCGAAAATCAATATATATACGGTTTAGTCTATTTAATAATTGGGTTAGCTCTCATCTATTTCCAAGGGAAAATTAGAGAGGTTTACGTATTTTTGGGCCACCTCGTTCATTGTGGAGCGGCGCTGTTGTTATCCTTTGAGGGTTCATGGCCAATTGATTGGATCTATATTCCGTTTTCGATTCTTTATATGTTGTTTGTTTTATATTTAATTAAAAAAGGAAGTTTGTTGAACATCGTTATTCTTTGCATCATGATTTTCCGATTCTATATCGATCTATCCTTAGTATTTTTAGATAAATCGATTGTCTTTATCCTCGGCGGACTGATCCTGCTTGCTTTCGGTTTTTACTTTGAAAAGCAACGAAAAAAGGAGGGAGTCTGTATGAATAATCGGATAAAGTATTTGATTCTCGCCTCCTTAGTTCCAGTTTTAATATTAATAGGGATGACGGTTACACCGCTCTACACCCTTTACAAAGGGAAAGAAATTATGCTTCAAACCATACCAGGTGGACCCATCTGATCCATTTCGTGGTGATTATGTTTCGTTAAGATTTGCGGTAGAAGAAGTACCAACAGGTTTAGTGGATAAAGACATTCTTGACCAAAAGGATGAGCTTTATGATGCAAGGGTATATGTTTCCTTAAAGGAACAGGATGGTGTGTACGTACCAACAAGAGTTTCACTTGATAAACCTGATAAGGGAATTTATTTAAAGGGTAATCTACAATACTTTGGTCGAGCATGGGACCCTGTTAAGCAAATGGAGACAGAAGAAGTGGCCTTTATTCAATATAGCATCGATAAATATTTTGTAGAGGACAATACCCGGAACAGAGTGGGAAAAGGCATCTGCCAAGGGTGAAATAGTCGCCAGGGCAAAGGTGTTTAACGGCTATGTTTATTTAATCGATATTAAGACGAAGGATTAATTGGCCTAGAAGCTGTCCTAAACAAATGGAAATCATTAACGATTTATGATAGAATAAAGTAAATATTAAAAAAATTAAATATTCCCAGAGGGAGTAACTTGCCTTTTATCAAAAAGGATTCAAAGTCGTCATTGCGGTTAATCATTAACCCGGCTTTGAAAAGCTTTAACTAGTTAAGTGAGACTCTGCAGCGAGGATTTATTTGCTGCAGAGTCTTTTGTTTTTAGCTCACCATGCTGTGTTTGTCTTACATATTGCGTGCTTGTATTGGAGGCGAAAGAATAATGGAGGAATTTTACAGGCAGACATCAACAGAAGCAATGACAGCATTAGGGGTTACAGAAGATGGATTACAATCTGAAGAAGTAGTGAAGAGAAGAGAGAATTACGGTTGGAATGAACTGACTGAAGTAAAACGAAGGACGTTTATGATGGTGTTCTTCAGTCAATTTAAAGATTTTCTTGTCATCATCCTAATGGTAGCAGCTGCTGTCTCGGCATTCCTCGGTAAGGCAGAAAGTACAATCGTCATCCTAATTGTATTGATGATCAATGCAATCCTTGGAACGATCCAACATTTGAAGGCCGAGCAGTCATTACAAAGCTTAAAGGCACTTTCATCGCCGACTGCAAAGGTGTTTCGAGATGGTCGAAAACAGGAAATTCCATCAAAAGAATTGGTGCCTGGTGATATTCTTTATCTAGATGCAGGCGACTATGTCAGTGGTGATGGCCGTATTCTCGAAACTTACAGCTTACAAGTGAACGAAAGCTCTTTAACAGGCGAATCTGAAAGTGTATTAAAAACCTCTGAACCTATTGATCAAGCAAACCTGGTTGTTGGGGATCAGAAAAATATGGTGTTTTCCGGAAGCTTTGTAACGTATGGAAGAGCGATCGTCCTTGTTACGGGAACAGGGATGAAAACCGAAATTGGGCGAATTGCAACCCTAATGGAAACGGCAAAAGAAAAGAAAACACCGTTGCAAACAAATCTTGATCATTTTGGTAAAAAACTTGCGCTTGTCATCATTATTTTATCGATGTTCATTTTCGCACTCGATATTGTAAGAGGCCGCGATGTGGTGGATTCATTTATGTTTGCTGTCTCTCTCGCAGTTGCAGCGATTCCAGAGGCGTTGAGTTCGATTGTTACAATTGTTCTTGCGATTGGGACACAGAAAATGGCGAAGGAAAATGCGATTATCAGACAGCTTCATGCGGTTGAAAGCCTCGGCAGCATTTCAGTTATTTGTTCTGATAAAACAGGAACCTTAACGGAAAATAAAATGACGGTGAAAAAAGTTTGGGTAGACGGTCAGGCGATTGAGCATGATCAACTGAACACTGATAAGGAGATCGATCGCAGGCTACTATCAATGGCTATTCTTTGTAATGATGCCGTGACGATTGAAAATAAGGAAATAGGTGATCCAACAGAAGTCGCTCTAGTTAATCTTGGGGAAGCGTATGACATGGATGAATTGGTGATGAGAGATAATTATTTGCGTCTTGGTGAGGTGCCGTTTGATTCAGAACGTAAGCTTATGAGTACTGTGAACATGGTCCGTGGTCAATTGCTGATGTTGACAAAGGGTGCACCTGATATCGTCTTATCAAGAATTGACAGACTTGGAACATCAGATGGCATCATCGAGCTTTCACAACAGCATAAACAGGAAATTGAACAAGCATACAGGAGGTTTTCAAGTGAAGGATTACGTGTGCTTGGTTTTGCTTATAAGGAGCTTGAAGCAGGACATGAAATTGGCGTTGAGGATGAGGATAAGTTAATTTTTGTCGGACTAATCGCGATGGTCGATCCACCGCGAGCGGAATCATTAAGTGCGGTAAAAAACTGCATCATAGCAGGGATTAAACCTGTCATGATCACAGGTGATCATAAAATCACGGCAAGTGCGATTGCAAGACAAACAGGAATTTTACAAAATAATGAAGATGCGATTGAAGGAGCAGAGCTTGAAGAAATGAGCGATGAAGAACTCCATGAACGTGTATCGAGACTGTCTGTTTACGCAAGAGTATCACCTGAGCATAAAATAAGAATTGTCAGGGCTTGGCAAGCTCGAGGAAATATTGTTGCCATGACAGGAGACGGTGTAAATGATGCACCGGCACTTAAACAAGCTGATATTGGAATTGCCATGGGGATCTCAGGGACCGAGGTTGCCAAGGATGCTGCAGCAATGGTGTTAACGGATGATAACTTTTCTACAATCGTAAAAGCCATTAACAATGGACGGAGCATCTTTTCCAATATTAAAAACTCTATTAAATTTCTCTTATCGGGAAATACAGCTGGAATCATCTCTGTCCTCTATGCATCACTAGGAGCATTGCCTGTTCCATTTGCACCAGTCCACCTGTTATTTATTAACCTTTTGACAGATAGTCTTCCTGCTATCGCAGTAGGCCTTGAACCCCATAATAAAAATGTAATGAAGGAAAAACCAAGAAATATAAATATACCAATTCTCAATAAATATTTTGCAACTGAAATTATTGCAGAGGGAATGATTATCGCTTTGACCACGATTATCTCATTCCATATTGGCTTAGCCGAAAACAGTGCTGTTGCTAGCACAATGGCTTTTGCAACTTTGTGCCTTTCTAGACTGCTCCATGGCTTTAATTCAAGATCAAGGTTGTCCATATTTAAAATCGGATTGTTTACCAATCGATCAGTTTGGTTGGCTGTCATACTGGGAATTACATTGCTAAATCTCGTATTATGGTTTCCTCCGTTAATGAGAGTGTTTGAGATTGCACAACTGTCTGGTAATCAATATTTCTCAATTGTGGGACTTAGCATGTTGCCTTTAATCATCATTCAAATTTATAAATACTTTTTTGTGAAGTAATATATAAAACTTTAACACAGTAAAGCGGTGGGGGACTGTCCCCACCGCTTTACTGTGTTAAATTATTTGTTTAGATTGTTGATTGACTTGCATTTTTTGTTTCGAGGTCTTGTCCTTATGATAAACGAACGATAGGAGTGTAATGATTATCATTGTTACGACGCAGACAAGTGATCCAATAATATTTTTCGTATTAAATAAGAATGATACGAAAATTAATGCTAATGAGACGAGCGCAAAAATGGTTGTATAGGGATGCCATATTACTTTAAAATCTGCTGTGTTTTTATATTGTTTTCGAAGCTTAAGCTGTGCTCCGCATATGGCCATCCAAACAAGATTTACCGTAAATCCAGGAATAGACATAAGGTAACCAATGACCTTGCCTGGTGTCACATACGATAAAATTACTCCTGCTAAGATGAATAACATCCCGAACAAGATGCCGTTTAATGGAATTCCATGTTTCGTGATGGTCAAAAATCTCTTTGGGGCTTCACCATTTTTGGCTAATGAGTGTAATGTTCGTGATGTTGCGTAAATTCCTGAATTTGCTGCTGAAAGTACGGCAGTAATGAGGACAAAATTCATGATATTGGCTGCCCCTGGGATTCCAGCTAAATCAAAAACTTGTACGAACGGACTTGATTCTCCGGTTACCTGATTCCACGGCATAATACTGCAAATAATCAAGATCGGCAACATATAAAAAATAACTACTCGAAAAACAGTACCCTTCACAACTTTTGGTAAAACATGTTTGGCATCCTTAGTTTCTGATACAGCGACACCTATTAACTCTGCTCCACCATAGGAGAAAATGACAACGAGGAAAGCAGCGAACATACCACTAATGCCATTAGGGAAAAATCCACCATTTCCAGTCAAATTCGTTATCGGATTTTCCATTGAACTTGGCACTGCACCAAAAATAATAAGTGCTCCTAATATAATAAACAGTGTTAATGCTAATATTTTAATTCCGGCAAACCAAAATTCCATCTCACCAAAGTGTTTTACTGGAAATAGGTTAATCGCAACAATGAACCCGGCACATAATAAGCTTAAAACCCATAATGGTACGGAGGGAAGCCAATACTGGAGGAAGCTACCTGCCGCAATTAATTCAACAGTAATAACGAGAATCCAGTTAACCCAATAAAGCCAGCCAACAATGAATGAGGGTCTGTAGCCAAAGGCTTTATAAACAAGTCCTTGAACATTCACGTTTGGATAAACACTACCCATTTCGCCCATCGCCGCCATAACAATAAAGAGCAAAAGTCCGCCAATGAAATAGGCTAATATAACACTTGGGCCTGCCATATTTAATGTTTCTGAGCTTCCTTTAAAGATTCCTGTTCCAATCATTCCTGCTAAAGCCATAAACTGAACATGCCTTGGTAAGAGGCCCTTTTTTAATTCATGCTGATTTGTTTCCATCAGTAACTACCTTTCTATTAAAAAATATGATCGCTTAACATTGCTTAAATGCTTTTAAGCTTTTATGCGTTAAAGTGAGTTAATGTTATATTAATATATCATATTTTCAATAATAGTCAATCTGACATCTTTCATTCAGCTCCACAAACAAAAAAACTCCAGTGGTTGAAAACCAACTGGAATCTTACTTTAGTCAATATCCTTGCGATTCTTACTCTTTACAAATCGATAAGCTAAATAGGCAAAATATAATGGTGTTGCAATATAAATTAGATAGGGAAATTGCTCATATGTACTTTCATAGCTAACATATAATAAACAACCGAGGAAGATTGTCACGATTGTCCCATATTTCGGAAGTGGAATTTCCTTAAAGCTAGGAATTCTTATTTTACTTACCATTAAAAAGCACATTGCTGTAAAAATAACCGTGGTCACGATCTGCGGAATTCGATCCCCAAATAAAGTTAGTAGAGCAATGATTCCTCCTGCGGCTGTAATCGGAACACCAATAAAATAATTTAAAGAAGATTTATTAGTGCTAATATTAAATCTAGCAAGACGATAAGCCCCAAACAATGGAAACAATCCTGCCACCATTAAACCTAGTAGTCCAAATTGAAAAAAATATGTGTAATATACTAGGAAAGAAGGAGCCACTCCAAACGTGACAATATCAGCAAGAGAGTCCAACTCTTTCCCAAGGGCTGTATCAGCATTTAACATCCGTGCGAGCCGACCATCCATACTATCCAACATCATTCCAATTAATATCAAAATAGCAGCATTTTTGTAATGGCCAACTGCGGCAAATCCAACTGAAAGGAAGCCGCAATATAAATTTCCAAGTGTAAACATGTTTGGTATCATTTTTGTAAATCGCATTGTTTTCAACTCTTTCTCTTGCAATAACAACTTTGATGGATGTAAAGTGCAAGCTTTTAGTAAAATAATGAACATGGTTATACAATTCCTATAACTCTTATCTTAACATTAATACTGTTTTAGTCTCTTATTAAATTCACATCACACATATTAAATGATAACCTAAATTGAAGAAAATAATTAAATATAATATTTAAACACCATATAAAAATTAGGACGGGTGCTAATGATTATCAAACAACTAAGGAATTTGAAATTTTTATTGTTAAGGCTTTTAAGACTTAATGATAGTGCTCATGGAATCGCGATTGGATTTACAGTAGGGGCACTTGTCCACTTTGTTCCAACATTTGGTTTAGGGCCTGTACTATCAGCTCTAGGTGCAAGGTTGTGTAAGGGAAATATAGTTGCAGGACTTTTGGGAGGACTTGTCTTCCTATGGGTATTTCCGTTTTTGTTTTATTTGAATGTTATCGTTGGTGAAACGATCGTATCTGTTCACATCAGTCATATTAATCATATGCACGATATTTTTCACGCGGGGAGCACGGTCACAAAGGTGTTTTTTATTGGAATGATCATAAATATCTTTGTTTTTGGAGTAGTTCTCTATAGTATTGTTTTTTTCTTTGTGAAAAAATATCGAGTTGATCTCTTGATGTTTATCTATAGAAAATGGAAAATTTAGTTGGGGGAGTTTTATTTATTTGATTCTATTCATAAAGGGGAGGAGAAAGTTTTGGGGAAACTTGCACAAGCCCGACTGTCAGTCAGTATTTTTGTTATTTTAATCTTATTTGTCGGGTTCAATTGGTATACAAGTGAAAAAGCACGGTCGTTCGAGGAGCCAAGTGATGCTTTATTGGATCTAGAACCCAACTTACTAATCATTCCAGGCTATAAGAAAAATAATGTTTCCTTATATTTTTTTATGAAGGAAAGTAAGAAAATGGGAGCAACCTTTCTCGAGCATGGGATTTTTGGCTGGAAAACAGAGGGTAATCTTTTGTATACGACAATGGGTGAGGAAGCAGACTATTTAACGTTGGACAAGTATGTGGTTCATGACGACTATTTTGTTTATGGACTCGTTCGCAGTGAAGTTCAACCCATCATTAAGGTAAATGGGAAAGAAGCCACTTTGTTGAATTTGAACATGCTTGATTCTAGTAAAGTGAAAGAATATAGGCTAGAAAATATGTACATATGGTATGTAGAAGATGGATTTCCAATAACAGATGGAAAAATAGAAATGATCAATAAAGAAACGAAAGAACTTATCACCACAACAAAGCTCGATATGAAAAAAGGAGCAGAGTAATCATTTGTCAAACCCTAGGTAGGAAACCCCTCCTAGGGTTTTGTGTGTTTTCAGGTATGTTTTCACTTTCTGCAAAATATAATTACCCATGAGTAACAAAGCTAACTGTCTTGATCTTAATTATTAAAATGAAGCCGTACAAACAAGAGAATATGCTTAAACAGGGGGAAATACATCCTAAAGTTTGGCACAGAAACCAGAATGGGAGGCTAATTATGTATTGTAATGAATGTGGAAGTGAGCTTAGCAATCGTGCTGAGGCTTGTCCGAATTGTGGTTCCTTCTTGGCACAAAAAATAAGTGCGGGCATTGATCAACCGTCAACATTGTTAAATCTTGTGGCCTGCTGTTTTCCAATAGTGGGCCTTATTCTTTATTTCGTTTGGAAAGATGACAAACCGCTATCCGCAAAATCAGTTGGGAAATGGGCGTTAATTGGTTTTGGAATTAGTGTGCTTTTATATGTTCTTTCGATTGTATTAGGGATATTTGCTGAAACCATTCTATACTTTTAGTTTGGATATAATCATATGGAGAAGGTTATGAGTTTACTATTTATGTGCCATCGGCTACCTGAACGTTCATTCTTTTTCGAGGAAAGCAATTACCATTGTGTGCTCGGTGTACTGGTATTTTCATAGGTTATATGGTTGGGCTTCTTTATGCCTTTACTTTTGGGAGTCTTGAACTTTGGTTTGCTCTTCTGTTGCTTATTCCATTAATTATTGATGGTATGGTCCAGTTTCGAACAAACTATGTAAGTACTAACATACGACGGCTCATTACAGGAATCCTTGCCGGATTTGGCACTGATTTTTTTGTATATGGAATTGTAAATTTAGGTTTTACGCATGGACGCTGGATTGCCAAAACCTTATGGTTACAGTAGCAAATAGGATAATCTACCAAGGACCAGAGCTATGAGTTGCCCTATTGGCTAACCTAGCTCTGGTTCTTTTTTTGTAACCGAAGCTTCATTACTAAATAATAATGTTTGGTGATAGAAAGTATTATAATAAATAGATAATGTTAAAAAATTAATACACTAGCAGGAGGGGAAAATGAAATCATTATTACAGTCCATAACTGACAAGGTAACGTCCCGTAAAGGAATGTGGATTACGCTCAGTATTTGGCTATTAGCCACGATATTATTAGCAACGCTGGCACCTAGTGCAAAGGACTATGAATCATCCAGCATCGATTCCATTCCAGCCGATGCTAAATCAACCATTGCTCAAAATAAGCTCGATCAGTATTTTGAAAATAACGATGGAACCCCTGCGATACTAGTCTTCCAAGCGAAGGATGGAGGGAAAGTGAAAGTCGCAGATCTAATCCCGTTATTTACGAAAATAAACGAGATTGAAGGAATTAAAGAAATTGTTCCTTTAACAAAGATGCCGCCCGAAGCAACCAGTAGCTTCTTTTCAAAGGACCAAACTACATTGATTCTTCCGTTAACCTTCGAGTCATCACTGGAATCGAAGGAAATGAGAACATCACAAGAGAAAATAAGCGAAATCATCAAGGATTCTACTAATTTATCTCTAAATATCACAGGTCCGACCGGTATTGCTGTTGATTCACTTAATCTTTTTTCTCGAGCTGATGTCGTTTTGATTCTGTCGACTGTAGGCTTAATCCTAGTTTTATTAATTGTAATTTACCGATCACCATTACTAGCCCTTATCCCGCTTCTAGCAGCAGGCTTTGTTTATGAAGTGGTGAATCAAACGCTAGGTCTCATGGGGAAGGCGGGGTTACTTTTAAACAATCAAACACTATCGATTATGTCGATTCTATTGTTTGCCGCGGTTATTGATTATTCATTATTTGTTTTTTCGCGTTACCGTGAAGAGCTTAAAAAGAATGAAAGTAAATACGATGCAATGAAATGTGCAATGAGAGAAACGGGGATGCCAGTTTTCTTCTCAGGGGGAACGGTATTAGCGGCGATGCTTGTTCTATTCTTTGCGAAGTTTGGAGACTACCGAAATTTTGCTCCAATTTTTGCAACAGCAATGGCGATTATTATGGTCGCATCGATCACACTCGTTCCAGCCTTATTTACACTTTTTGGGCGGAAATCCTTCTGGCCAAAAATTCCAAAGGTAGGGGAAGCAACGGAAAAAACGAACACGATATGGGGAAAAATCGGAAGTTTTGTGGTTAGAAAGCCAGTTGTTGCAGGTACTGTAATCGGATTTGTCCTGCTATTGTCTGCATTAAATATGCTGAACATAAATTATGAATTCGATACGATGAAATCGTTCCCTAAAGATATGCCATCAAGAGTAGGTTATGAAATTTTAGAAGAAAAGTTTGAAAAAGGGGACTTAGCGCAAACGACCGTATTGTTTGAAGCGGATAAACCAGTCACAAGCGAGCAACAAGCCAAATTACAAAAAGTATTAGCCAATCAGCCTCTAGTGAGCAATGTTCGTCCTAACGGAATGACGGAGGATCAAAAGGTCATTCAATATAGTCTTACCTTTGCTGAAAGTCCGTATGCTTCTAAGACAATCGATGCTCTCGAAAAGATGAGGGATAAGGCAGATAAGCTTGTCAGAGATGTAAACCTTGATGGGGAACTTCACTTTGCGGGGGAAACAGCAAAGAAAGTGGATGACCGCTCTACAAATAATCGCGATTTAATCGTGATTGTTTTACTCGAATCACTATTGATTTTTTCACTGCTGATTGTGTTAACGAAGTCGGTAAAAATGCCAATCTACATGATGGGAACCATTTTAATTTCATTCCTTGCGGCTGTAGGTTTAGGAATGTTCTTAACGAACCTATTCTTTGATATTAATACAATAAGCAACCGTGTACCTCTATATTCATTTGTCTTTTTAGTCGCATTAGGTATTGATTACAATATCATTTTAATTTCGAGGTACATGGAGGAAAGAGTGCACCATCCTGTGAAAAAGTCGGTGGAAATTGCAGTTGCCAATACAGGTGGTGTCATTTCGTCTGCGGGGATTATTCTTGCCTCAACGTTTGCGGTATTAATGACCCAGCCAATTCAATTATTATTTGTGTTCGGCTTCATTGTCGCCGTCGGAATCCTTCTGGATACCTTCTTAATTCGAGGTATCCTGTTGCCCGCTTTAATTGTTTTATTGGAAAAGGATAAGCCGCAGACTGCAAAGAGAGTAAGTAATAGTTGATTAGGTCTGTGTTTTAATCTTGATTCCCAAAAATAAAAAGAAATGAAGAAATCCCACAAAATCTTGTGGGATTTCTTCATTTCATAAAGGTCAGCGTCAGAAGTAGATTTTACCAATCAGTTGGTTCGTAGCCTAATTCTTTGAAGAGCTGGGCCTTTTCTTTTTTGTTAAATCACGCCATTGGCCAACAGGTAGATTGCCAAGTTGAATGTTCATAATTCTCGTTCGTTGCAGACGATATACCTCATAACCAAGTGCTTCACACATCCGGCGAATTTGTCGATTCAGCCCTTGCGTTAAAATAATTTGAAAAACATATTTTGACAGCTGTGTAACCTCACATGGTAGTGTTTTTGTGTCTAATATTTTTACGCCGTCAGACATCTTCTTCAAAAATTCAGGCGTAATCGGCTTGTCGACTGTCACGATATATTCTTTTTCATGCTTGTTTTCAGCACGAAGGATTTCATTTACGATATCGCCATCATTTGTTAAAAGGATTAAGCCTTCTGATTCTTTGTCCAACCGTCCAATATTGAAAATCCGTAATGGATGGTTAACTAAATCAACGATATTCCCTTTTACATTTTTTTCGGTTGTACTCGTAATACCTACTGGTTTGTTTAAGGCAATATACACGTTATTGCGGGCAACAGTAATACGGTCACCACTGACGAGAACCTCGTCGCCCGGCTTTACTTGATCGCCAATTTTTGCGACTCTCCCGTTGATTTTAACGCGTCCTTCACTAATCAATTTATCTGCACCGCGTCTAGAAGCCTTTCCAGACTCGCTAATAAATTTATTCAATCGCATCCGACCACACCCTTAGTGGAAAATTCTCTTATTCAGAATACCACAACTATCACGATTTCAAACATTTTTTAACGTTCTAGAAAAGTTCATTATTTTACAAAAAATCTCGATTTATCTGATATAAAATCAGCGAAAACGACAAGGATGATATAGCATATAAGCATCAAGGTAATTTCGGTATAGTGAAAGAAGCTCATGCTCAGTTTAAATTGTTGGCCAAGGCCGCCAGCACCGACAAAACCAACCACTATCGTCGTCCGCATGATGACTTCCCATCTGTACAGAATATAGGTAAGAAACTGTGGCAACACGCTCGGCAGGACGCCGTACATTAGAATTTGTGCCCGTCCAGCTCCGGCACTGGCTAGATTGCGAATGGGTCGTGAATCCATATCCTCGATTACCTCTGCACATAGTTTTCCTAATATCCCAAAATTATGAAGGGCAAGTGCAATCGCACCTGGCAAAATTCCTGGTTTAAAAATAAAGATAATAATCATCGCCCAAACGAGCTCAGGAACGGAGCGGCTAAAAAGGTAGGTAACGCGAATCATACCAAAAATAAACCAGTGATACCATTTTCGCGATAATGTGAGTGTTCCATCAGCCATGTTACGTGCAGCAGGAATAACGGTTAAGAACATAACAATTGTAGAAAAGCCGATGGCCATAATACTCATTTTCAATGTTTCAATCGTTAACTTCGCCGCATCCGACCAGCTTTCACGATTTAAAAAAGCAATGTCATCTTCACCGATTCCGATCAGCCCTTTAAAAAACTTGCTAGCATACTGAACATTCTCGCCTGAAAATAAGTCAACAAGACTTGCTTTTTCCACCCCTATAATGAAGTACCATGATGCTGCAATTAAGAGAAAAAACAAATAGATAGAAAAAGAAAGAAAAGTCATTTTTCGTTTTTTCTTCATAGCGCCATCCGCCTTCTAATCATATTGCTCCAGCCATCAATGAAAAGGACCAGAATAATAAGGAAATACATGAAGGTCCAAACCTCCTGATAGTTAAGATCATTTAGAGAAAGCTGAATTTGATAGCCAAGCCCGCCAAGCCCAACGAAACTCATAATAGCGGAGGATCTTATTGAACACTCATAACGATACATTGTGTAGCTAATCATACTTGCTTTTACGCTAGGTAAATACCCGTAAAAAAGGCACTGAAGTTTAGAAGCACCAGCTGCTCTAAGTGCTTTAATTGGTTCTTCGGGAACATCATTAAGCATATCGGCAAAAATTCTTCCAAGAATCCCGCCGTATGGAATCGCTAGGGCAAAAACAGCAGCATAAGGGGAAAGTCCAAATGAAGCCACAAACAGCCAAGCCCAAACAAGCTCGTGAATGGCACGCATAAAACCAAGAACACCACGGAAAAATCCGCTCATAAAGGATTGCGTTCCTTTCCGTGATGTCAATACGCCTGATGCGAGAATTCCGATTATTAAAGCAAGGATAAGGGCTAGGCTCATGCCGGCCGTGGCATAGGCGAGGGTTAGCCAAGCAGATTGAATCGAAAGTGCTATAATTTCAGAAGAAAGATCAGGCTGAATCATCGCAGCAAAAATTTCTATTGCTGTACTTAATCCGCTTGCATGCATAACTTCTGGACCCCACTCCACTGCAAAAAGGCTCCAGACAAACACGAGAATCAGAAACAAAGTTAAGATCTTCCTCTTATGCAAATCAAACGAGAGCATTTAATTCAGCTCCTTTAGCTGGTATAGCTCCTGAAGCTGCTCGTTTGTGACAGAATCAGCAGGTAGGTCAAAGAACAATTGACCATCTTTAAGGGCAATCAACCTTGAAAAATACTTTTTGGCATACTCCACTGAGTGCAGACTAGCAATGACCGTTTGATTTTCTTCCCTAGCAAGTGTCGTCAGTATTCTAAGAATATCTTCAGCTCTTGATGGATCAAGTGAAGCGACTGGTTCATCCGCAAGAATGATTTCAGGCTTTTGCATGAGAAGGCGAGCTAGGGCAACACGCTGCTGTTCTCCACCAGATAAATTTGCGGTTCGTTCATATAGCTTATCTGCAAGTCCTACCCGATTTAAAGCATGGAGTGCTGTTTGCTTTTCCTGTGGGATAAATAAAGAAAACAGTGATTTGAAAAAGCCCCAATCAACGAGCCTGCCTGCTAGGACATTATGGATAACAGCAAGCTGGCCAACTAAATCAAACTGCTGCCGAATCATCCCAATTTTTTTTGCGCGGTCCTTTTGGTTTGCGTATTGCTGCAACGTTTTTCCATCAACGAGCAATTCCCCTTGATCAGCCTTGAGAATTGCAGCAAGAATATTAAGCAAGGTCGTTTTACCTGCTCCACTTGGTCCAATCAGGGCAATTAATTCTCCTTTTTTTACAGCAAAAGAAAGGGAAGATAATGCTATCTTCCGCTCAAATTGTTTCGATATTTGATTGATTTCGATCATATTCTGTTCAGACACGCAGTGTCACCTACTTGATAATCTTTAGTTCTTTCGCAACCTTCTCGATTGCCTTGTAATTATTATTGTTAGCTTCAATAAACTTATCTGTTGAAAGAAGGGTCATAACTTCATTGTCCCCAGCTTTCATTGAAAGAATCGCACTCTTTATCTTTTCTTTTGTTTCTTTATCCATCTTGTTGGCGGTCCAGTTATAGTCATAGTACTCAGGAGTTGTGTAAAAAACCTTTACTTTACTTGTGTCAACTTTGCCTTCATTTACCGCTGCTTCCCATACTGAAATGTTAAGAGCACCAGTTTGGAATGCACCAGATTCAACTAATTTATAGGTTTTATCATGGGAACCTGAATAGTTAGGATTTCCATCAAGATCTTTATCAGGGTTGACTCCAGCTTCCGTCATAAAATAACGAGGCATTAAATGGCCGGATGTTGAACTTTCACTCCCGAATGTGAAAGTTTTTCCTTTAAGATCCTCTAAAGAATCAATATCCAAATCATTATTAGCGATAAAAACAGATTTAAACTGTGTATCAATTGGTCTTTGAGCAATTGCCTCTGCTTCAGGGACTAAGTTTCTAGCTTGCACACCTGTTAATCCACCAAACCACGCTAATTGTATTTCTCCGCGTTCGAACGCAGTTACTAGTGCTGCATAATCAACTGAAGGGACAAATTCAGTTTTAAGACCTGTTTTTTCTGCAAGATCTTTTGCGAAATCATCCATGCTTCTGTTTAAATCAGCAGTATTTTGGTCCGGAATCATACCGATTTTAATTGTCTCAATTTGTTTTTCTTTCGTATTCGTTTCTTTATTGGCCGTATCCTTTTCAGAATCACCTGAGCAGGCTGCGAGCAGAAAAAGCATAAATATCCCTAGAATAATAGCTATTTGTCTTTTCATTGGTAGTCTCCTTTTTAAGTTTCGTACGATATTCATGTTACCTCAATAATAACCACAGTACCAACGGATGAAATCGATTAAAAAGGAGATTACTTATTGAAAAAATCGATATGAATTAGAAAATAAAATGATACTGGAATAAAACCTAGTTATTATAGCAATCATTGTTCAAGATCTCTGTTAATTTTTTCTAATTTTATATATCGAAATAATAACACATTATAATGTTTTAGAAGTATTGAAATATTGTAAATAAAAAAATAAAAATTTATTACGAATATTTCAATAGTTGTTACGAAAATATGAATATATTTCAGAAATATTAAAAAATAAAAATATTATACTAGACGAATAGATGGAATTGTTTTAAAATACTAATTATTAATTAAAAAGTAGTTTTCATCAGTTTCTTTTAGAAGGAAACGAAAATATCTTTTATGTTAATTTGTCAGAAAAATCAGTAAAAGGAGACATCAAAAATGAAGAAAAAATGGACAAAGCTTGTGATGGCATCAACATTGGTAGCTGGTATTCTAGCTGGATGTTCAGGTGCAAAAGAAGATTCAGGTGGCACTAAAGATGCAGATACGATTAAATTAGGCGTAAACCTTGAGTTATCTGGTGGGGTAGCATCCTATGGAGAATCACTAGAAAAAGGAATCGACATTGCAGTTGAAGAAATTAATAAAGATGGCGGAATAGATGGCAAAAAGATTAAACTTGTAAAAGTAGACAATAAATCAGAGGCAGCAGAAGCAACGAGTGCAGCCATTAAATTAACAAGCCAAGATAAGGTTACAGCTATAATTGGAGCTGCAACGAGTGGTAATACAGTAGCACAGGTACAAATCGCAAATGATACAAAGACTGTTTTATTATCCCCATCTGGAACAGCACCAAACGTAACAGTAAATGAAGATGGGAAACTGAATGAATATGCGTTCCGTACATCATTTATTGATCCGTTCCAAGGAACTGTTGCAGCAAATTTCGCAGCAAAGGAATTAAAAGTAAAAACAGCAGCCATTTTTGCTGACAGTGCTAGTGATTATGCAAAAGGTCTAGCAGATTCTTTCAAAGAAACATTTGAAAAGGCTGGTGGAAAAATCGTTGCGGAAGAAGCTTATGTAGGTAAAGATACAGATTTCCGTTCAACATTAACTCGTATTAAAGGGAAAAATCCAGATTTCATCTTTATTCCGGGATACTATGAAGAAGTGGGCTTAATCGTAAAACAAGCTCGAGAAGCTGGAATCGATGTACCATTAATGGGTGCTGACGGTTGGGATTCTCCAAAGCTAGTTGAATTAGCTGGCGCTGATGCGCTTAACAACACATTTATTACAAACCACTATTCTTCTGAAGACCCAGATAAAAAGATCCAAACATTCGTTGAAACGTTCAAAGACAAGAACGAAGGCACTTCACCTAACGCATTTAACGCGCTTGGTTATGACACCGTCTATTTATTAGCGGATGCCATTAAACGTACAGGAAGCACTGATTCTGAAAAGATTAAAGATGCTTTAGCAGAAACAAAAGACTTGTCACTTGTAACTGGTATTGTAACCATTGATAAAAATCATAATCCAATCAAATCAGCAACTGTATTAGAATACAAAGATGGTAAGCAAGTATTTAATACAAAGGTAGATCCAGAATAATAAAACAGCAAAAATGGGAGGGGGACCTCCCATTTTTGCTGTTTTAAACTGTATTGATATTTTACGAAAGAGTGATTGCTAGGAAACACCGAGGCGATTGCAGTATAGAAAAATACCATAGCATTACCGCTATGGTACCAAACTGAGGCTTGATTCGATAAAGCCTTTCACTTCATGTAGGCTAGGGAATACACCCGTGGCGTCTTTTAAAACCTCTTGCGAAGGTTCAACAAGATCAGGGACAACGATAACAGGAATACCAGCTGTTCTAGCGGCAAGGAATCCGTTATAGGAATCTTCGATGACTAGAGCATTTTCTGGTGATACATCTAGAGCAAGGCAGGGCTTCAAAAAGATTTCTGGATTAGGTTTGCTTACTGCTACCTGGTCTCCGCCGACAACAAAATCGAAGTATTGAGATAGTCCTTCATGGTGTAAATGGTGGATAATATCGGAATGGAGACTAGAAGATGCAACGGCCATTTTAATGTTCAGATTTTGTAGAAATGATAATAGCTCAACTAAACCTGGTTTCAGTCCTAGTGTACCATTTTCTTGATAAATTTCCTTGCGCACCTCCCATGCTTCCTCATGCCACTTTTCAACTGGGGCATGCTCACCATATTCTGCTTTTAACAAGGAAATAATCGCAGCACGATTTTTGCCAATATAACGCTTCGTAATATCGATTGAATAGGAGAATTGATATTTTTCGGCTACACGCTCCCAGGCAGTATGGCCAATTCTTTCTGTATCAAACATTAATCCATCCATGTCAAATATGACTAATTTTAAATTGCTAGTCAAAAAAGCTCCTCCTCTATTATGTGTGTTTTCTCTAGTTGAGTTTTTCTTATTTCTTTATTATTAAATGAAATAGTTCCTTTTTCAATGAAGAATTGTTTCTAATCGCTAAAATATGAGAGCAATTCTCAATGGAAATGTTGTATACTTCTAGTAATAGCTATAGGAAGTGGTCAGAATCGTTTATTCAGTCTTATTATTTATTTTAGCAGGGATTGGTGAAATAGGCGGCGGATATCTTATTTGGCAGTGGTTACGAGAAGGTAGGCCATTTTATTGGGGGATTTTTGGCGGAATCGCACTAGCTTTATACGGTGTAATTGCAACTTTTCAAACCTTTCCATCGTTTGGACGAGTTTATGCTGCTTACGGTGGCGTTTTTATCGTTCTTTCTGTATTATGGGGATGGGGCATTGATAAAAAAACGCCTGATTTGTATGATTGGGTTGGTGCAGTGATATGCTTAGTTGGTGTGGGAGTCATGCTGTTTGCACCGCGACCTTAATTTTTAAGTTATTTTTGGTTGGTGTTGGGAATTTTTGGTTTTAAGGAATAAAAAATCTTATAGGGAAAATAATTCCTATAGAGCAATTATCACTCTAGATTTGTTATAATATAGTTTGAAGTGTTTTTATGATTATTGAGGAGGATCATTTTTTTATGTCAATCGAAGTAGGCAGTAAGGTACAAGGAAAAGTAACAGGTATCACCAATTTTGGAGCATTTGTCGAATTACCAGGTGGAACAACAGGTCTAGTGCATATTAGTGAAGTAGCAGACAGTTATGTAAAAGACGTGAATGACCATCTTAAAGTAGGCGACCAAGTTGAAGTTAAGGTAATTAGTGAAAAAGACGGAAAAACTGCCTTGTCAATCAAAAAAGCTATTGATAAACCAGAAGCGCAAACTTCTTCTTATTCTCAACGTCCAGCACGTCAGGGGAGATCCGATAACCGTTCAAAAGACTTTCGTTCAAAAGGTAACTTTAAACCAAAAGAAAGCTTTGAAGATAAAATGGCTAAATTCTTAAAGGCAAGTGAAGAGAATTTATCCTCTCTAAAGCGCAACACCGAAACAAAACGCGGTGGCAGAGGCGGAAGAAGAGGGTAATCTGCTTCATTTTTGAATATCATCATATCGAGGCAAGCCTATACAACTCAGGCTTGCCTTCTTGCCTATTTCTTATTTTTGGTAGTATGTGGTAAAATGAATAATCTAAAAATTTAGAAAACAGGTGAACGGTATGACTGATATTTTTATTAAAGAATTGCAGACGGAAGATGAAATTATCTCTGGTTTTACGGTAATGAAGCAGTTAAGAACACATCTTGACGAAAAGACTTATCTCGAATTAGTCTTAGAGGCAAAAGCAAAAGACAGTTACAAACTGTTCGCATTATTGGATGGGAAAGAAATCGTTGCTGTTACTGGCTTCAAACCGATGATTACCCTTTATTATGGTAGATTTGTCTGGGTTTGTGATTTGGTTACTGATTCAAGTAAACGTTCAATGGGCTACGGTGAAAAATTGCTTAATTTTATTCATGAATGGGCGGATGGTCATCATTATGAGAGTGTTGCACTGTCTTCTGGATTACAGCGAATAGACGCTCATCGGTTTTATGAAGATAAAATGGACTATGATAAAGTTAGTTTTGTATTTAGACATTTAATATAGTTGATTGTCGAAAAGTCCTATCTTTAGGGCTTTTTATTTTGTTTTCGGGATAGGAGCATCATGGTTGTTGTAAATTTCCTGTGATAAGAATGAAATGCACAGTTTAGTTGAAAAATAATGCTGTAAATAGTGACATTTTGTTAGAATGAAGAAGAACCGTGATATAATGGTTCTTTTTTTGTGGCATCATTTGGATCTTTCAAGGGAGGAATAATTGTTGGAAAAAATGGGAAAAACCGAAGATAAACGGTTTAAAATTGCACATCGTGAAGCGATAATTGGTGTGATAATTGTCCTGCTTAATTTTCTTTTTTGGTATGGATTTGGCTACGGATTCGGTTCTGCTGAAGTGGAGCAGTATCATTACATATTTGGCTTGCCGGAGTGGTTTTTTTATAGTTGTATTGTCGGGCCAATCATCATCATTGCTCTTGTAATTGTCACAGTGAAATATTTATTTAAAGACGTACCGTTTGACGATGAAGAGAGGGACGTATAATGAATTGGGCTGTCATTACTCCATTACTAGTTTTTTTGCTGATCATTTTCGTGGTGGGCTTTTGGTCTAACAAATTTGTACTCCAATCTG
Organism: Bacillus sp. T3; assembly: GCF_033449965.1. Lineage (NCBI taxonomy): Bacteria > Bacillati > Bacillota > Bacilli > Caryophanales > Bacillaceae > Bacillus > Bacillus sp. T3. Next base: position 4,169,060 of record NZ_CP137761.1, on the reverse strand, counting down.
ATTCCTTCGTTAAGGAATATTTTTTAGGCGAGAGACAGCTAGGCGGGTTTGTGTTAGCAATGACAATGGTCGCTACTTATGGAAGTGCTTCGAGCTTTATTGGTGGACCAGGTGTAGCCTATACCCAAGGGTTGGGATGGGTTTTTCTGGCAATGGCTCAACTTTCTACAGGGTATTTCACATTAATGGTGCTTGGGAAAAAATTTGCGATTGTGGCCCGAAAGTATGAAGCAATCACTTTAATTGATTTTTTAAAAGAACGATATCAAAGTACGGTCGTCGTGTTACTTTCAGCAGTAAGCATTATTGTTTTTCTGTTTTCGTCGATGATTGCCCAGTGGATTGGCGGTGCGCGCTTAGTAGAGTCCTTAACTGGCTTGCCTTATACAACGGCACTGCTAATTTTTGTTGGTTCTGTTTTAGTGTTTGTAGTTGTCGGTGGCTTTCGGGCGGTCGCGATAACGGATGCAGTCCAGGGGATTGTGATGTTTTTAGGGACACTAATTCTTCTCGTTGCAACAATTAAGGCAGGTGGAGGAATTCCTAAGATTATCTCCAGTTTAGCTGCTGAGAATCCAAACTTAATTACTCCGTTCGGTGCAGCACACGATTTATCGCCAGCATATGTATCTTCATTTTGGATTTTGGTTGGAATTGGCGTAGTTGGTCTCCCGCAAATTTCTGTGCGGGCGATGTCCTATAAAAATTCGCGAGCGATGCACAGTGGTATTGTGATTGGAACGATCGTCGTAGGTTTTATTATGCTGGGAATGCATCTGATTGGCGTATTTGCTAGACCGATTCTTCCTGGTATTGCAATCGGCGATACAGTGATGCCGGCATTATCGATGAAAGTCCTACCGCCATTTATGGCTGGCATTGTCCTTGCTGCACCAATGGCAGCAATCATGTCAACGGTAGATGCTTTATTGATTTTAGTCGGCTCAACGATTGTAAAGGATATATATTTAAATTACATCAAGCCAAATGCCGAAATAGATCATATTAAAAAGGTAAGCTTCAGCGTTACTGCTCTAATAGGAATACTGGTCGTTTTGTTTGCGTTGCAGCCGCCGGATTTAATCGTGTGGCTGAATTTATTCTCGTTTGGAGGATTGGAATCAGTTTTTATTTGGCCAATTATTTTTGGCCTATATTGGAGCAAGGGGAATAAATACGGGGCGATAACTTCGATGTTGGTGGGAATGGGATCTTATATACTATTTGATCGGTTTTATCCAAATGCATGGGGCATGCATACCGTCGTCTTGCCAATCCTGCTTTCACTACTTGCATTCGTGCTAGGAAGCCTATTAACACAATCAAAAACAAAAACAAAAATAATCAGTAGTGCAACGCATTAAAGCGGTGGGGGACAGTCCCCCACCGCTTTAATGTGGTAAAAAGGCTAGTTGAATGAAGAATAGAACGGCAAAAACGTAAAGAAGTGGATGAACCTGGCGTCCTTTTCCTTTAACTAATTTAAGTAATGGGTAGCTGATAAATCCTAACGCAATTCCTGTTGCAATACTGGAAGTAAGCGGCATGCTCAAAATGATTAAGAATGCAGGGAAGGCCTCATCTAGTTCATCCCATTTGATTTTTGAAATACTGCCCATCATTAAGCTTCCAACAATAATTAAGGCAGGTGCCGTAATCGCCGAAAGGCCTGAAACGGCGCTCACAAGCGGACCAAAGAAGGCAGATAATAAAAATAACACGGCAACTGTAACAGAGGTTAGGCCTGTTCGACCACCTGCAGCAACACCAGAAGTTGATTCAATATATGCAGTGGTTGGACTTGTGCCAAACATTGCGCCAACAGCTGTGGCTATTGAATCGGATAAAAGGGCTTCACGGGCACGAGGCAACGACTTTCCTTTCATTAGACCAGCTTGATGGGCTACGCCGATCATCGTTCCAGTTGTATCGAAAATCGTTACAAGAATAAATGAAAAGACAACTGCATAAAGACTATGGCTAATTACATCACCAAATGCTGCAAGTGGGTTTGAAACGACTAGCCCATGTGGGAGCGTTGGTAGTGACATAAATCCTTGGTCAAAGGAAAGATTACCGGTAAAGTAGGCAATCACGCCGGTAATGACCATTCCAAAAAATAACGCTCCATTAACGCCAAGAACTTGTAAGACAAGCGTAATAGCAAGACCTACGAGTGCAAGCACAGCTGAAGGCGAGTGCAGATCACCGAGTGCAACAAGGTTTGAAGGGTGGTCTGTAATAATTCCAGTGAGGCGAAGTCCAATAAAAGCAATAAATAATCCAATCCCAGCTGTTATCCCATATTTGAGATTTTCAGGGATTGCTTCAATCAATTTTCCCGGAATGGTGTTAACGATAAAATAAGGAATATAACTCCAGCGACAAAAACTGCTGCAAAAGCGGTTTGATACGTTATATCCTGATGACCCCCAACAACCGAATAGGCAAAGTAGGCATTTAACCCCATTCCTGGTGCAATAGCAATCGGATAATTTGCGAAAAGTCCCATCCATAGTGTACCGACAACAGCGGCAATAATCGTTGCGGTGAAGACCTGTTCAAATGGTACACCTGCATCAGCGAGTATAATTGGATTGACCACAACAATGTACACCATTGTAAAGAAGGTTGTGAGACCAGCCATAAGTTCGGTTTTTGTGTTAGTATTATTTTCTTTTAGCTTAAACATCGAAGTTCCTCCAAAAAATACGAACGATATTTTAGTGCAATAATTATAATATTCGTTTTGTCGTTAGATTTCAAGCGTAAATTATCGATTTAACCCCACCTATTCACATTTGGATTTTGTTGATTATGTTTAATTTTTCCAAATTAACATCTTTCATTCCCTTATTCCTCAAAGCTTTCGAATATTAACATGTGTGGATTGTTCCTAGCCACATTTTAGACAAAATGTTGTATTTGTCTAACTTTGTCGAATAACTACCGATATTAAAGATATTTTGTCATAATAAAGATAATTCAATTAACTCCACCGATACGGTGTTAATTAATGAAATAATATTTATTTGGCAAACAAAGAAGAGGAGCTGATTGTGTATATGAATACCAGGACCTTAAGTGGAATTGATGGATTGGATCGCCTTTTAAATGGGGGATTTCCAACTGGTTCTACTGTTTTAGTTGAGGGTTTACCTGGAACAGGAAAAACGATCCTCGGGATGCAATATCTTTATCATGGTGCAGTTGATGAGAATGAATCTGGCATCTTTATTACATTCGAAGAATTACCTTCGCAGCTTTACAACGAACTGATGGATTTCGGCTGGGATTTAAGAGATTTAGAAAAACAAAATAAATTACGGGTCATCTGTCTCGCTCCAGAAATTTTAATAGAACAAATGGAAAAGCCAAATGGATTAATTGAACAAATTATAAATGAAATAGACTGCAAACGAATCGTAATAGATAGTGTCAGTTTATTTCAGTTTGGAGTGGAAGACTTAAAACAGAGTCGTAAAATCATTTATTCATTAAGAAACACTCTTCGAAAATTTAACATTACTTCTTTGCTCATTCAGGAATCAAACTCTTCTGGTCAGAGCAATGTTCCTTTTGTGAATTACTTAGTGGATGGTGTGATGAGACTTTCGTTAAAGGACCACATGAATGATTTTAGAAAAAGAACGTTAGAGGTTTTAAAAATGAGAGGCTGCCGTTTTATAGAAGGGGAGCACATTTATCGAATTGAAGACCAGGGAATTCACTTAGTTCCAGCACTATCCCTTATTGAAGATAAAGCTTTACTCAAGCACGAAACATTTAGTAACACTGGAATTGCTAAATTGGATCAACTACTTTCAGGCGGTATTCCGAACGGTTCGTGCTTTCTTTTCGATACAAATAGTAAAGCGAACTACAAATATCTACTGGTGTCCATTATTGTAAATCGATTAATTGCTGGCGAAAATGTCATATTACTATTATCAAATTTACAGAATCTATTTGATTTGAAGCATTTATACCGATTGTTTGGAGTTGAACTAGATCAATATGTAGAAAAAGGAAAGGTTTTGTTTATTGATCATTATGATCGCCAGGTTCCAAAGGGGTACGAAAATGCTAGAATCTGTGTTTCCAATATTAAGAACGATGAATTTAAAATGATTATAAAAGAAAGATTAAGTCCACTTGTTTCCTCTAGCCTCAAAAAAGGTGAGAAATGGTTTATCTATTATGACTTAAACACTATTATTTCGCAAAGAGGAAAAGACTTCCTCGAAAATTATTTTGCAGAACAAGTATCGACGATAAGCTCCGCAGGAATGACGATGGTTGCCTTAGCTAATTTCACTGAAATTGGCAGTAATACGTCCAGCTTTCTAGAAAGGACTTCCCACGGAGTCATAAAAACATGGGTTGACGGAAGTTATCAATATTTACAAGTGGTAAAATCGCCGCAAGGGAATATATCCTATCCACTACTTGTTGAAAACATTATTACAAAACCATTTATCAGGTTAGTATAGGGAGGACGTCAAATATGAACATGGCATTGCAAATTGAATGTACTCTTTTCTTTCAAGAAAATCCCTATACTTATGAAACATTGAATGGAATTGCATCGCGACTAGGCAGGGATCCAGCAGATATCAAACTGGCAATTGAGCATCTTCTGTCGAGTTCAATCCTTGAAATGATTGGTGAAGGCGATCGTGCCATTTACCGTTACAACCAGCCAGATTATTGCACGAAGAGGCAAGTACCATGCTAGGTCCTGATATTGAATACTGTCGTGATGTCCTAAATGTCTATGCCACTTTAACAAAACTAAATTGCATTATGACGGATAAAAGGGGAAATCTCGTTACGCCAATTGTTGGCTCTCCAAATATCTTTGCACTAATTTATGAGGGAGAATCACTAGCAGAGGTATTAGCGCAGCGAACAGAAGATTTTGCAAAAATAACGGGACCGATTATTTATGATGAGTTACCTGGAATTAAAGTAATCATGAATCCGATTTATCTACAAGGTGAAATAGAGTTTTTTGTTTTTGCGGGTTGTTTACTGGAGCACACTACTAGAAATTCAGTAGAAACCTATTTGAAAAAATTGTTGAATAGCCGAGAAAGAGCAGAGACTATTTTGTCCTATGTTAATGAATATTCCCCAGATGATATCCAGGCTAAGATTACAAAAATAAAAAAAATGGCAGATTTACTTTATGAGCGGCTGAAAACTCAGAAACTAAATAAGCATTTAATAGAACAAGAGGAAAACCTTAATGAAATCCTCCAACTAATGGCAGTAGATAATATTAAAATGACCACGCTGCTGCATCGCTTTTTTAACGAAAACAAAAAGGTTGATTTTGTCGGCTATGCTAGAAAAAAAGGTTCGGACAAATTTGTTATAGAAGAAAGCGTTACGTCAGTAGATAGTACTCTTAGAGGGACAGTCTTTTCGACTGGTGAAGGTATTTTAGGTCAGGCAGCTGCAATCCAAACAGCAAGGTTCTGGAATCAAGTGGAATGGGACCCACGGACAAAATTTTTTCATCAAAGAGGAATCTATCCTAAATCTATCTTTTGCTATCCGATTATTCAAGAACAAGAAGTGATAGGGGTGTTTTTTGGAGGCAGCACTCAATATGATAATTTAGAAAAAGCAGTTAGCTGGGAAGGTAGAATGTCTTCCTTACTGATTAGGGTCTTTGAGAATAAAAGAATTTGGCAGGAGCAGGCAAAGAATAATTTATTGAAAATGACCGCATTAAATGAAATATTTCAAGCAATGATTGCTGTGCGAGACTTAAAAAGAATATTATTCATTATGTTGGATATGAGTATCAATCTGTTACAGAGTCCTTTTGTGGCAGTTGTTTTAGATCAACCATCCCGAAAATCATTTGAATTTTTTTCAAGAGGATTAACTGCTAATCAAATCGATCAATACTCAATAGATATTACGAATCGATATTATCTCGATGGTCAACAAAATAAAAGCATACGCCAAGAACATGTTGAACAAATAACAAATTGGAAGGATAAAGTATTAGAATTTCCAATTGCATACAGGGAGCACAATTTGGGGTATCTTTGTATTGGCTTAAGTGAGATAAGGTTGAAGGAAGATGAACTATCTTTTTTAAAGAGTCTTACGATTGCAGGTGGATTGGCGATCCATCTTTTTGAAGCGACGAATAAGTTAGAAATGGAGCAAACGGTTATCGATTTATTAGTGGATCTTCAAGAATATATTGATCCAGATCATTTCAAAAAAGCTTCACGTGCAGGGGACCTTATTAAACAATTTAGTGAATACTTTCCTCAAGCTAAAATAAGCTCATTCGAGGTGAACTATTCCTGTTATTTTATTCTTTATGAAGAACAATTTATCAAAGAAAAAATAAACAATAAGCATATCCTAGAAATCTTAAGAGAATATAAATTAGTGATAAACAATAAAATCAAAATGGAACAGGCTTCAATAAATGTACAAGTTCTATCAATAGTCTGGACTTATATCCATTGTAATAATGATATCCAAACACTTTATACAATTGACGGAATAAATCAGACTTTGTTAAAAGAATTTATAACATTTTTAGCCTATACAAATGTTAATGAAAACGAAATTTCACTGGAACGGAACAAGACAATAGGAAACGAACCACATATAAGCAAGGATCTGAAGCTATCTAAACGGGAAATGGATGTCGTAAGGTTAGTGCTTGATGGTAAAAATAATCGTGCTATTGCCGAAACGTTGTTTATTAGTGAGCATACTGTGAAAAATCACATGACAAATATATTCCAAAAGTTAGCTGTTACGGATCGATCCCAAGCGATTGCAAAAATTTATCAAATGGGTTTTTTGCCTGAGGATGTTTCTTGATGAAACATCCTTTTTTTGTGGAGGAGAAGAATTGTTATTTTAAAGTGGAATCATATAAGCAGATCTCGAATAGGAAAGTTCGTATTCCTAGCGTTAAAATCATTTAAACACTAGGAATACCCTCCTATTCTGAATATTCGACAAAAAATGAGAAAGGAAGGGGATTTATTATTCTATCATTATTTCTCATAATAATAGATAACAACACACGCAAGGTGTTAAAGGGGGGGTATTTAGTATGTTGAATACATGTATCCAACGTAATAATGAGAGATTACTAAGTTTGATTAAAATCAAGCGAGTTGAGTTAATTAATCTTGTAGCCAAAAATGGGTTAACTGACCATCTAGTAGTGAAATGTAGCCAAGAGTTAGATCAATTAATCTATGAAATTCAGCTACAGTATCAAAAAGGACAAACCAACAACATTATGGAGATAAGGGAAATGGATGGGATTCATTAGTATGGATACCCATTGTGTATCTATTATGTTCATAAAGACGTACCATCGAACATAATTCAAAGGTAGGAGGATGGAGGATGCCAATAAAAATTCTTATCATTGAAGATGAGACGAGAATGAGCCAATTGTTAAAATTGTATTTAGAAAAAGAGTTATTTGAAATTGATATTGATAATAACGGAGAAGTAGGTTTAAACCATGCACTGGTTGATCATTATGATTTAGTCATTATCAATGTTTTATTACCTTTAAAAGATGGTTTTACTGTTCTTGAGGAATATCGGAGGACGAAAACAACTCCAGTGTTGATGATTTCAGCCTTGTGTGGAGACAATGTTCAAAAACGTAGTCTTGAGATGGGGGCAAATGAGTATATGTTAATGCCCTTTAGTCCGAGTCAAGTGGTCTCAAAAATAAAACAGCTACTAATAGATGCCAGAACTTTAAGTACCGAAGAATTTGAAGAGCCTTTCCATCACAGTATCGTTAATCTAAATGGCTTTGGCGGGGCTGACCACAGTATTGCTTCTTCAACTTTTGGATGATTGCACACTTCTGAAGCAAGTTGCTCCTCACACACTAAGTCCCCACTATTTATTAAATTAATATGTTATAAATTAAATAGATTCAATTTATTAATTCATCTTATTAATTCATCCATTTAACGCGCTGAGGGACTGTCCCCCAGCGCGTTAAAGCATAAAAATGGAGATATTGTGAAAGGGATGGAGAAGGAAAGGTTATTTTATTGAATTTAGAGAATAGAAATATTATGGAAATTTTTGAATCTATGTATCTCCTAGTTCAAAAAAGTCGGATCAAAAAAGGAAGATGACCGATGTCAGGAATATCATTAGAAACAATCTATTTATATGCGCTAATTATTTCCGGTGCCGTGACAGTTCTTTACCTGCTTTTTGGTGATGTGCTGACTGCAATGTTTGATGGATTCATGAATCCGACATTAATCTTCTCATTTATTACGGTCTTTTCGGCTGGTGGCTATTTAGGAGAGATGTTTACATCGGTTAATAGCGCGTTGATTGCTGCCTTTAACGCTGCAATCGCTCTAATTCTTGTAACGTTATTGAATGTTTTTATTTTGATCCCGATTGCTAATGCTGAAGAGTCACTTGTTTATAAGGAAAGTGACCTAAGGGGAAGAATTGGCACAGTCATTACATCTGTGCCGGCAGATGGTTATGGTGAGGTTCTGATTGAAAGTATTAGCGGGCGAATCTCCAAGCCGGCGGTCAGCTTTAAGAATAAAGAAATACCGAATGGAAAAAAAGTACTTGTGATAGACGTGGTAAATGGGGTACTACAGGTTGAGCTTAACGAGGAAGATGAAACTATTTTCTAGGAGGTTATGCGAATGGAATTAAACGTTATTTTAATTGTAGTCGGCATTGTTGTATTTTTACTTCTTGCTTTAATTGGGGTATTTATTACGAAATATAAAACAGCTGGACCGGATGAGGCGTTAATTGTAACCGGGAGTATTTTAGGAAACAAAAACGTTCATGTTGATGAGTCAGGCAATAAAATCAAAATCATTCGTGGTGGAGGCTCGTTTATTTTTCCAGTCTTCCAACAAGCGCGGCCATTAAGCTTGTTGTCTAGTAAACTAGAGGTCACGACTCCTGAAGTCTATACTGAGCAAGGTGTACCTGTGATGGCCGATGGAACAGCCATTATCAAAATTGGTGGTTCAATTAGTGAAATTGCGACTGCGGCAGAACAATTCCTTGGAAAAACAAAACAGGACCGGGAAAACGAGGCCCGTGAAGTACTTGAAGGCCATCTTCGTTCGATCCTCGGTTCGATGACGGTTGAAGAGATTTATAAAAATCGTGATAAATTTTCGCAAGAGGTTCAACGAGTAGCCTCTCAGGATCTCGCAAAGATGGGCTTAATCATTGTTTCTTTTACCATTAAAGATGTCCGTGATAAAAATGGTTATTTGGATTCACTTGGTAAACCAAGAATCGCCCAGGTGAAGCGTGATGCTGATATTGCCACAGCAGAAGCTGAAAAAGAAACAAGGATCAAGAAAGCTGAAGCTGCTAAGGAAGCGAAAAAGGCAGAGCTTGAAAGAGCCACTGAAATTGCTGAAGCTGAAAAAATCAATCAGTTAAAGATTGCTGAATTCCGCCGTGAGCAGGATATTGCCAAGGCTCGTGCTGACCAAGCATATGATCTGGAAACAGCTCGCTCCAAACAAGATGTTACAGAACAAGAAATGCAAGTAAAAATTATTGAGCGGCAAAAGCAAATTGAACTAGAAGAAAAAGAAATTTTGCGTCGTGAAAAGCAATATGACTCAGAGGTTAAGAAAAAAGCGGATGCAGGCCGGTATGCGTTAGAGCAATCAGCTGCAGCGCAAAAAGCCAAGCAAATTTTTGATGCGGATGCAAACAAATATCGAATAGAGGCGATGGCTCGGGCTGAGGCAGAAAGAATTCGGATTGACGGACTAGCAAAAGCGGAAGCCCAAAAGGCTCAAGGGGAAGCGGAAGCAGAGATTATCCGGTTAAAAGGGATAGCTGAAGCCGAGGCAAAGGAGAAAATCGCCGAAGCGTTCGAGCAGTTTGGCCAAGCGGCTATTCTCGATATGATCATGAAAATGCTGCCTGAATATGCGAAGCAGGTCGCAGCACCATTAGGCAATATTGATAAAATCACTGTTGTTGATACAGGTGCAAGCGGTCCGAATAGTGGAGCCAATAAGGTGACTGGATATGCGACTAACCTGATGGCCACCTTACAGGAATCTCTCAAGGCATCCTCGGGAATCGACGTAAAAGAACTAATTGAGAACTTTTCTGGAAAAGCAACACCAGCTAGAATAAATATCGAATCGGACGTTTCAGCAGTGACAGAGTTACAGAAACAGACTGGTTCAGACGGTACAGAAAATCAATAAACAGTTCGACCGCGCCGGCAGTTTGCCGGCGCTTTTTGGTATAGTATATTTTTTAGTAAAATATAGGGAATTCTAAACTTAATGTCACCTTCGAAAATTGTTTTCTGGTATAATATTGAAGTTGAGATAAATGGAAATTTACTAGTGCTTTAGTCTTGAAGATATTGGAATAAAAAAGAGATTATGAAAATAAATGACTACTATAGCACACCATGTTGAGAAAATACATAGAAGAGGAGTCTATTAATGAAATTTCAAAAAGCATCAAGATTTATATTCACAATATTATTCTCATTATTCATGATGACCTTAGTTGGTTGTAATGACAAAGAAGCGGGTACAGAGAAAAAGCCAAAAGAGGTTCATAATGATTTTCTTATGTACGAGGAAGAGTACGTTAATGATGAAGGTACTAGTATAGGCAATTTATATATTATGTCTGAAGGAAAAGAAAAAGAGAAAATTGCTAGTGATGTAGTAGATACCAGCTATGTTTATATAAATAGCAAGAACAAAGTATTGTTTATTAATGAAGAAAATGAATTGTATGAATATGAGCCTGGGAAAGAAAAAGAAAAGTTAGCGAAGGACGTTATTGGATTTGAAGGGGATTATCCTGAAGATATCGTCACATATCAAAAAGAGGATAATGATTTGTACATTATTAGAGGCGAAGAGGAAGATGAAAAGATTGCCTCAAGCATTCTACAATATGAGGTTGTCGGTGATTATATATATTTCCTAGAAGAAGATGGGGACCTCTCCATGTTTAATTCCAAGGATAAACAGGAATCAGAAATAGCAAGTGATGTATCTTCTTTTATTGACTTAAATCATGAAGATGAAATTGCTTATTTGGACGATGACAGTGCTTTGTATTATAAAAAAGTAGGAGAAGAGGAAAGTATAAAAATCACAAGTGACGAGGTTTTACCTGATTTCATTAAGAAAATTGGAGATAACCTTGTTTATCTAAACATAGATGATGGCGATTCTGCAGAGTTATACGAGTCTCCAATAACTGAAGGTGGACAAGCTCAAAAAATTGCGAGTGATATTAGGTATTACGAATATTATCAAGGAAACTTTTATTATATAAACAATGATAATAACCTGTATATGAAAAGTGAGCAGGATGAAAATTCTACTAAATTAGCAAGTGATGTTTTAGAAATAAAAATCAATAAAGGTACAATTGTTTATTTAAATACAGATAATGAACTTTTTACAAAAAAGAATGAAGAAAAGTCAAAGAAAATAGCAAGTTCTGTATCTGATTTTTCTGTGACGCCAAATGGTGAGATTGTTTATTCTACTGAGGATATGGATCTGTTTGTAAATAATAAAAAAATCGCTAGTGATGTACAAGGGTTTAAACATTACTATGGAAATGTGGCATTTGCAACGAAGGATGATAAATTGTATTTGATGAAGGATATGGGCGAGAAGAAGCTTGTCGAAGGAGATATGAATCAATTTTCGAATGCATCCTTTCATAATAAGACGATTTATAATAACTATTTGAGCTTCGAGGATATAAGTGGAGTATGGAAATCATCAGATTCTGAGGGCTCTTATTATTTGAAAATTGATGCTGATGGTACACTGACCTATGTAGTATATGGTTACACTGAAAAGTTGGAGTTGGACTATTCTGGCTATGGTACGTTGAATGCGACTTCTGAATCTGAGAGTACTGAAATTAGCTTTGCATTAGGGCAGGACAAAACCTTACAGATAACGATGGATGATACTACAAATTCATTTACAAAATCTACCGAAGCTGAAGCAAATGAATATGCCAAAAAGATCCAGCTGGAAGAGGATAAGGAAGAAATAAGTGGATTGATGGATAATTATATCTCAAAATTTACTTATGCAGTCAACTATGGGGACGAAGAGTATATAACAGATTATATGGATCCTAATAGTAGCTTCTATAATGAGCAGGTAAGCTTCATCCAAAGTTCATATGAGAAAGATATTACCGAGGATTTAGAAGACTTTAAGGTTGAGAGTATCAATCAAACTGCTGAAGGTGTTTATGTAGTTAATACAGTGGAAGACTACAACATTTACCAAGGGTACGAGGATTACACTGGGTCCAAAAAGACTTTCAAGAATTCTTACACAGTTAAAAAAGTGGGCGAAGAATTCCTGATTTCTGGTATTAAGGTGTCACAAACTGACACAGGCACCCTGTAATGAAAACTAAATAGTATGAATAACTAGCGCCGGCGTTTTGCCGGCGTTTCTTCTTTAACACAGTAAAGCACTGGGGGACTGTCCCCCAGTGCTTTACTGTGCTAAAGTCCGTTGTGAAGTTCTTTATACCAAGCACGAGTTTGATCAGGATCTTCGTGATTGATGAAGATTTTTTTGTTTTTTAATTCAATATAGAGGTACGGTGAAACGTCTTTTTTTATAAACAGCAGGCAGGTTCCATAATTTTTGACCTTGAAATACCCTTTTGCAAGTGTGGGTAAGCCGAAGCCGTTTTGTTTAAATGTAACCTCTGGCATTTTCTCCATTAGCTGTACTTGAACGATGTCATCTGTTAACCATTCATCACCGTAAATTCCAGGTAATTTCAAAGCTATTATCGTTCGAAACCAGCTCATAATCTTGATATCCGACAATGTAAAGCCCCACCACCAAGCTACAGGTCACGACAAAAAGGCTCGTGCTAATAATATAACTGCGCTTTCGTTTCCTCGGAATCTCAAACTTTGATAAGTAAATAAATCCGCCAAGTAAGGAAACGAGCATAAATCCGAATTGGCATTCGATGGCAAATTTAAAATCTGTGAATAGTAAAGGGAGAATGAGCACCATTCCTATCGCAACCAGCTGTAATAAAGCACCAGTTTTTTGTGGGTAGCCATTTTCAATCAGCCTCTGCTGCTCTTCCTTTGGTCTAAAGGCAAACCCAGAAATAAGGAAATACGCCTTTTTTGATCGTATAGCCCAGCCTAGGGTGAAGAACAGAATGATTATTAATACTTGAACCGCTATTAATACTCCCATAACTGATCCCTCCTTAGATTTTACTCACAATGAGAATGAATAAATATGTAAATGGAAAGCCTTTACTATAATTTTATATCAATTCGTTCAAAAGTACGAAGGAGAGGTTATAAAAGACGCGAAGCATCAAAAAAATTATGAATAAAAAGGCAAGTTGACATTCAGTCTAATCAGGAATATCATTAGGTAAGTTAAATATTAGGTAACCTAATTATTATTTAACCTAAACATAATGGAGGTGCTTAAAATAGATAAGAATCATCAGGACTTAGTGCATGAGTTTGTTTCGACTGTTAGACAGTTTCCCAAGGTTATGGCAAAGCAAAAGAACTTAACACAAAAGCGCAGCGAAATCATGGTTCTTTTCAGCATAAAAAAATCCGAGCATGGTGAAATGAAGGTATCAGAAATTAGTCGCAGATTAAATGTCAAAGCCCCGACTGTGACTCAATTAATTAATGGATTGGAAAGTAAAGGCCAGGTAGAACGTATTACACGTTCCACTGACCGTCGTTCCGTTTGGATAAGACTGACGGAGGAGGGCGAGAAGGCGATTCTTCTTGCTCAGGAGGAAATGCATACTACTTATAGCGGGATAATTGATTATATCGGGGAAGAGGAAACCGTTCACTTAATTTCAACCTTAAAAAAAATTCACGAATATATACTTCAAAAACTTGAAAAAGAAAAACAGGAATAGGTTCATTAACCTACTAAACAATAATTTAGCATAAAATGTAAACAGTTTATCAAGATCGATTGGAGTTGGCGCAAGGTGCTGAAATTATTCAGGCTATTAAAAAGATATAAATTTCAAGTAGCACTCGTTTTTCTATTTGTGTTTGGTCAAGCATATACAGACTTATATTTGCCGAGATTAATGGCAGATATTATTGACAATGGTGTCGTTAAAGGCGATACAGACTATATTTGGAAAATTGGCGGGCTTATGCTATTAGTCGCCGCATTAGGAATGATGTGCTCGATTCTAGTAAGCTTTTATTCTGCTCGCGTCTCTGCCAGCTTTGGACGTGATACAAGGGAAAAGGTGTTTACTCATGTTGAGAATTTCTCCCTCCAGGAATTCGATAAAATCGGGACAGCCTCACTTATTACGAGAACAACCAATGATATTACCCAAGTTCAAAACGTACTCGTAATGATGCTGCGGATGATGATTTGGGCACCATTTATGGCAATTGGCGGGATCATTATGGTGTTTAAAGAGGATGCTCAGCTTTCATGGGTGTTTGCTGGTGTTATCCCCGTGATTGGCTTGGTTATTTTTGCCGTCATGAAAAAAGGTGTTCCATTTTTTAAAGCGATGCAGGTTAAGTTAGACCGCCTAAATCAAGTTGTACGTGAGCAATTAATGGGCATTCGCGTTATTCGTTCGTTTAATCGGGATGATTATGAAAAACAAAGATTTAGTGAAGCCAACAAGGATTTAACAGACACAGCCGTAAAAGTGAATCGAATCATGGCGTTTATGATGCCAGGTCATGATGCTGATCATGAATGTAGCCATCGTTGCAATTGTTTGGTTTGGCAGCATCCGTATCGATAAGATGGCGATGGATCTCGGGGATTTGATGGCATTTATCCAATATGCAATGCAAATTATGATGTCACTTTTGATGGTGTCGTTTATGTTTGTTTTAGTACCGCGTGGCTCCGTATCGGCGAGCCGAATTAACGAAGTTCTAGAAACAAAGCCAATCATAAAAAACCCGAATCAGCCTAATCTGGCGAAGAATGTTAGAGGACGAGTTGAGTTTCAGAACGTTACATTTAGCTATCCAGGTGCGGAATTCCCGGCCTTGTCCCATATTTCCTTTACGGCGAAACCTGGTCAAACGACGGCCATTATCGGCGGTACTGGTTCAGGTAAAACGACGCTGCTAAGCTTAATTCCGCGTTTTTATGACATAACAGACGGTAAGATTTTAGTTGATGGCGTTGATATCCGAGAGCAGGCTCAGGGAGATTTGCGTAAGAAAATAGGATATGTTCCACAAAAAGCTATTCTTTTTAGTGGCACAATAAGTGAAAATATTTGTTATGGAAAAGAGGATGCATCTGACGATGAAATTCGTCATGCAGCTAAAATTGCGCAAGCGTCAGATTTTATTTCCGAAAAAGAGGACGGATACGCTACCAAAATAGCACAGGGTGGAACGAACGTTTCGGGTGGGCAAAAGCAGCGCTTAGCGATTGCACGAGCTCTTGTTCGAAAACCAGAAATCTATTTATTTGATGATAGCTTCTCAGCGTTAGATTTGAAGACAGATGCAAAGTTGCGTACAGCCTTAAAAGGAGAAACAACCGATGCAACGGTGATTATTGTTGCACAAAGGGTAAGTACAGTTATGGATGCTGATCAAATTATTGTTTTGGAAGATGGGAATATTGCTGGCATCGGAACCCACAAGCAGTTGTTAGATTCAAGTGAAGTATACCGTGAAATTGTAGCTTCTCAAATGTCAGAGGAGGAGTCAGCATGAGTGATAAAATGAAGAAGCCAAGACCAGCCAGAAGGACCGGGATTTGGACCAGGTGGTCATGGTGGCATGGGGATGCCTGTACAAAAGGCGAAGGATTTCAAAGGGACGTTTCGGCGACTCATAGCTTATTTTAAGCCGCAAAAAGTCCAACTGTTAATCGTTTTTGCTTCAGCCATCTTAAGTACTATTTTTTCCATTGCTAGCCCTAAGATATTAGGAAAGGCAATAACGAAGCTGTTCGAAGGGATGATAGCGAAGTTCAAAGGTGTGCCTGGTGCTGAGGTCGACTTTGAATACATCGGCAATATCTTGCTAGTTTTAGTGGGACTTTATATTATTAGCTCTCTGTTTATGTATCTACAGCAGTACGTCATGGCTGGAGTAGCGCAAAAAGTGGTTTATAAACTAAGAGAAGAAGTAAACGTTAAGTTGGCAAAACTGCCACTTAAGTATTTTGATACGAAAACACATGGAGAGATTTTAAGCCGTATCACCAATGATATTGATAATATTAGTAATACTTTACAACAGAGCTTAACGCAAATGATTACGGCTGTGGTCACAATCATAGGTGTCATTATTATGATGCTAACGATCAGTCCGTTATTAACATTGATTTGTATTTTGACCTTGCCGTTGACGTTTGTTGGCACAATCCTTATCGCCAAGCAATCGCAAAAATATTTTAAAGCGCAGCAGGCAACGTTGGGTGAGCTAAATGGCCATGTTGAAGAAATGTATACCGGTCACCCAATCGTTAAAGCATTCGGTCGTGAGGAGAAATCTGTTCAAACCTTTACGGGTATTAATGAACGATTATATGATTCCGGTTGGAAATCACAATTTATTTCTGGAATCATCATGCCAGCCATGATGTTTATTAACAATATTGGTTATGTTCTGATCTGTGTTATCGGTGGAATATTGGTAACCAAACGTACAATTGAAATTGGGGATATTCAAGCATTTATCCAATATGCACGTCAGTTTTCTCAACCGATTTCACAAACGGCACAGATTGCCAATATTGTGCAATCGACGATTGCTTCTGCTGAGCGGGTATTTGAGGTGTTAGATGAAGAAGAAATCATCGCAACGGAAAATGCAACAGTTTTGGAGTATCCTAAAGGCGCAGTTAAGTTTGAACACGTTGACTTCTCTTACAAAATGGATGCTCCGTTGATTGAGGATATGAATATTGAGGCAAAACCTGGGCAAACGATCGCGATTGTCGGTCCAACAGGCGCAGGGAAGACGACGTTAGTCAACCTGCTCATGAGGTTTTATGAGCTTAATGGTGGAAAAATAACGATTGATGGTGTGGACATTAATGAGATGAGCCATACTGAGTTGCGAAAAATGTTTGGCATGGTTTTACAGGATACATGGTTATTTAATGGAACGATTCGTGCCAATATTGGTTATGGACGAATTGGAGCTACGGAGGAAGAAATTGTTGCAGCAGCAAAGGCTGCGCATGCTGATCAGTTTATCCGGACCTTACCAGATGGCTATAACACGGTCTTAAACGAAGAAGCTTCGAATATTTCTCAGGGACAAAAGCAATTATTAACGATCGCTCGTGCGATCTTAGCCAATCCAAAAATTCTGATTCTTGATGAGGCAACGAGTAGTGTAGACACAAGAACCGAGATTCAGATTCAGCATGCAATGGATGCTTTAATGGAAGGAAGAACCAGCTTTGTAATCGCCCACCGTCTATCAACGATTCGGGAAGCTGATTTAATCCTTGTGATGAATCAAGGCTCAGTGATCGAACAAGGTAGCCACGAACAACTATTACAACAAGGTGGATTCTATGCAGATCTATACAACAGCCAATTTACCACAGGAAACTTCGAACCAGAAACAGCTTAACGGACTAAATTGACCACCTATACGTTTACTCTTGTGTAGGCTCCTATTGAAGAAGATGAGGGAACAAGTATGGTCCAACTCTTCTACAATAGGAGTTTTTTGTTTTTATGATATGAATTTGTTTTCCTTTACATATTTTTCAAGTCGTACAACGCCATGTGATAGTTCTCTAGTGCTTTACTGTGTTAAAAACTATTGATTTTTTCGATAAGTTATTAGCGTTTCTATAGATAAGTTGTATTTATATTAGAATATCATTTTTTTATAATTAAATGGTATCTAACTATAGAGAGGAATGGCAACATGGTGAAAACTCGTAAAGGACTACAGGTTTTTATACTATTAATCGGATGCTTGTTGTTATTGTCAGCATGTGGAAATAACGATAAAGCAGATGATAGCAAAAAACAAGAAAACAATGTGTCAGCTGATGTGGAAAAGATTAGTACAGATGATTTGAAGTCAAATCTGGAAAAGGAAGACTGGATTATTGTTGATACAAGATCCAATGATGCTTTTAATGGCTGGCCATTAGATGGAGTGAAAAGAGGAGGCCATATTGAAGGTGCGGTTGATTTTTCAGCAGAATGGTTAAATGTTGAGCAAGAAAAATTAGATGAAAAGCTTCAACAACTTCTGAAGGATAAAAAGATTACAAAAGATAAAAATGTTGTTCTTTATGATGCGAATGGAAAAGATGCCGTGGAAGTTGCTGACTTTTTAGCAGAAAATGGCTTCGGTAAATTATATCAATATAATATTAAAGATTGGGCAGCGAAGGCTGAATTACCAATGGAAAGCTACCCTAATTATGAAATGCTTGTTCCAGTTTCATGGGTGAATGAAGTCATCAAAAAGGATAATGACGGAAAATCATACAAAATTTTTGAAGCAAGCTGGGGTGAGGAAGCTCCAGATTATAAAAAAGGACATATTCCTGGAGCTGTACACATCAACACCGATGAAGTAGAAGAAGGACCAGTTTGGAATCGATTAAAGGATGCGGAGCTAGAAAAATTCGCGCTGAAAAATGGGATTACCGCAGACACAACTGTTATTCTATATGGAAGTGACTCAATGCCAGCTTTCCGTGTGGCTGTAATTTTAAAGTATATGGGTGTTAAGGATGTAAGAGTTGTTAACGGCGGGTATAGTGCTTGGGCAAATGCCGGATTTGATGTAGAAACAAAAGAAAATGCGAAGGAATCTGTAGCCTCCTTTGGAGTGAAGGTACCTGCCAACCCAGACTATATTATCGATTTAGCTGAGGCAAAAGAGATTGCTGCAGATGATAATAAAACAAGTACTCTGGTGGATATAAGAAGCTGGGATGAATTCATCGGAAAAACTTCCGGATATGACTATATTAAACCAAAGGGTCGTCCAGCTGGTTCTGTATGGGGACATGCTGGTTCTGACAATAGCAATCTTGAAGATTTCCGAAATATCGATTACACGATGCGGAATGGGTCGGAAATCAAACAAATGTGGGAAAATGATGGAATCAATCTTGAAAACCAGCTCGCTTTCTATTGTGGAACAGGCTGGAGAGCTGCAGAAGTATTGTTCTATGCTGATGTTTTAGGATTGAAAAATATAACCTTATATGATGGCGGTTGGAATGAGTGGAGTATGGATCCTTCCAATCCAGTTGAAACAGGGGAACCAAAATAATCTTAATATTCGAGTGAAAGGACAATATGATATAAGTTATATTGTCTTTTCTTCTTACTAAAGGAGGTGGTTGAATGGTTAAAAATAAAATGAGGTCCATCTTTAATATGGCACTTTCAATCCTCCAAATGGTTATAATTTCAGCGGTGGTTTTATTAGAAAGATATTCAACTCAGAAAATGGGGGTTGCAAGGTATTTAACTTATAAAAAGATGTGGTTTGAAAACAAGATGTTTACACCTTCACTCAATCATCTATACCTTTTCATTTTTATTTTAGGCGTTGCCATATGTTTAGGGAATCTAGTAAGACGTTTTAAAAGAAATGGGAAAACAGGATTATTTTTGGTTGCCATAGTAGCAAATATCATCGGTGTGATTATATTACTGTTCAATACAGAATTAGCAGCCTATCACTTCTTTTTATTAGTCATCATGGCAGTCGTAGTAATTCAATATGTAAAAGCATTTATTATAAGTACAAAATAGGAAACACTTTAAGCCAGCAAAGCACTGGGGGACAGACCCTCTAGCGTTGCACGAATTGAGGAAACTATGACACTCAAAGTCAAAAGATGACAGGCTGCAACATGTGCTTTGATTCTTGTCCAGGCAGGTATTACTTCAAATGCCTCTCACATAGTTGACACATTTGATGGTGGCCTTGCAGAATTCCGTGGTAATCCAGACTTGTTACCTGCAGATGGCAGTCCAGTTGTGTTAATGTATTCAATCTTACAATAGAAAGAAATAGAGGTGGGAAAGAAGCATGGAACAAGTATTAAGCGGAGTAATCCATTTTTTTGCGGCTGTGTTCCTGTTTTTTATAGTCGGAATGGCATTATCCCTCTTAATGATTCAAAGTCAGTTCGTCGATATGCGTTTTGACAGCGAAATGATGATAACCGTTATGACTGTAACGGGCATATGGGTTTATTTTGCAAGGGTGTTTATGAATGCAAGCTCAATTGCGTTATGGGAAAAAAAACGTATAAGCACTATCTTATCTATTGTTAGCATTGCCGTAGTGTCAATCAGTATTGTTAACGAAAAAAGTATCGCTATCTCGCCAGCTTATTTGGCAAGAAAAGCTCTATTTTTAGAAAACAGCTTAACGCTTAGCAGTATGAACACGTACTTAATTGTTGGTCTCATTATGGGCTTCATCATGCTCCTTTTGGCTCATAAATATCCAATTACATTAAACAAGCATACAAAAATGGAATGGAATCGCCTTTCTCGCGGGAGCCGGATTGGGATGATATCACTTTTTATCTTTTTATCCCTATTTTTTCTAATCTATTTAGGTCAAGGCGGCCCTCACGATACGATTAATCATTCTGTTAGCTATCTGAAAAATGCCGATGTTGAAGGCTTCTGTGACTATTTGTTATCATTTGGACCATTAGCTGCAGTTGTGTCGGGCTTGATAATGGTGTTTCAATCAGTTATTGCACCACTTCCAGCTTTCGTTATTACATTTGCTAATGGACTCCTTTTTGGGTGGTTCTTTGGGGCGATCCTTTCCTGGGGTAGTGCAATGTTAGGTGCAGTCCTTTGCTTCTATCTTGCTAAATTTTTTGGTCGTCCGGTGGTTGAAAAAATCGTAACAAAAAGAGCACTGGAATGGTGGGATCAGTTTTTTGCGAAGTATGGAAAACACTCGATTTTTATTGCCAGACTACTGCCGATTGTCTCGTTTGATTTAGTTAGCTATGCGGCTGGTGTTACATCTGTTTCATTTTGGCAATTTTTCTGGGCAACTGGTTTAGGACAACTGCCAGCAACAATTCTATACTCCTATCTTGGACAAAATGCGACTAACACGGTGAAAATCCTATTCTTCTTGTTCACGATTATCGTTGCATTAGCCGTGATTGGCATGCTGTTACGACCGAAACACAGCAAACTCATCGCTAACAAAAGAGGAGCTAAGAGCTAATGGAGGCTGAAATCTCTGAACAAAAACATTTATTTCGACCAAAGCTCAAAATGTTTATTCGATTAGTAATCAGTGGTAGTTTGATTACTTGGCTCATTTATAAAATTCAGTGGGAAAGTGCCCTCCAGTTGATGAAGGGGGGCAACCTTGTTTTTTTTATCGCAGCCTTTATTGCAATTCAGTTAACGGTAGCTTCAAGTGTTTGGAAATGGCAGCTCCTTGTTCATTCATCCTTGAAAGATAATGAAAGACATGACACCTCCTACTTTAAATTGTGGCGATATTACTATATTGGGCTGTTTTTTAATAATTTTATGCCAGGCAGTATTGGTGGAGATGCTATGCGTATTTTTTATTTAGGGAAAAGGGTTGGGATGCCACAAGCTACAGCCTCTGTTGCATTTGAACGACTAACGAGTGGCATTGCATTAACAGTGATTGTTTTAATCTCATCCCTATTTATGGAGAGTGTCCGACCGTTCATGCTTCCTATTTTTGTTGTCGTTTCTATAATAGTTGTGATGATGGTCATTCTAAGTTGGTGGATGAAGCGACAGACGCTACAAGTCGATAGTGGATTAGTAGGAACTGATGACAACCAAGCTAATCGTCTATTAGTAGGGATAAATAAAGTAATACAAGCCTTATGCAGAATAGGAAATGAAGCGGAGAATTACCATTATCAAGGCCGGATATGGTGGCTTATTATTGGGGTTCTATCATTGCTGTTCCAGATTGGACTCGCCTGGATTAATAGGCTATTATTTTTAGGATTTGGCATAGTCCTTCCGTGGCTTGATTTAATCGTAATTATATCGCTCATTTCCTTTATAACGATGCTTCCAGTTAGCTTAAATGGTATGGGAGTGCGTGAAACATGCTATATTTTATTCTTTAAGGAACTAGGTGTACCAGATGAAATTGCCGTGGCTGTTTCATTATTGTTTTTCATTCAGGTGACTATTTCAAGCTTAGGCGGTGGTTTATTTTTGCTTTTTGAAAGGAGGAATCCCAATTGAAGCTTTCAGGGAATCGCTTGATCGAATCGATTGTAGCTCAAAAAGCAAAGCATATGGTTTATCCAATTAAAGGGGATATTCCACTCCAAAAGTTTGAAAAAGACCCAAAGGAAGCCGTGTTTGCTCTCATCACAACATCTGGTGTTCATTTGAAAACCCAGCCAATCTTTGATGTAGAAGCAGGAGACGCAAGTTTACGCTACATTCCAGCCGATGTCAGTAAGGATCAGCTGATGATCAGCCATACCCATTTTGATCGGACAGATGCGGATGAAGATATCAATTGTGTCTTTCCTTTGATTAGTCTAAAAGAATTAGAAGCTGAGGGTATGATTGGGGGAGTAGCATCGACCCATTATGGCTTAATGGGTTATATTCCGAATACAAAACCGCTTGTCGATGAAACAATTCCTCTTATTTTGAAAAGACTTAAAGAAGAAGCAGTTGACGCCGTCATCTTAAATCCTGGCTGATATATATGTCATCAATCCGTGGGATTGATTCAATATGAGATTGAAAAAGCGGGGATTCCTACCATATCAATTACCCATCTAGTTGATTTAACGGAAAAAGTGCGTGTTCCAAGAGCACTGCATCTTCGGTTTCCTCTTGGCCGTAGCTTTGGCAGAGCTTTCGAGGAAGACATCCAAAGACAAATTTTATTGGATTGTATTCATTATTTAAGAGAAATCAATCAGGCAGAAACGATTATGAAGCTCCCTTATAAATGGAAAGGACGTAAAAGGTAAATGAAACAAGATACTGCAGTGAAATGGCAAAAAATTGTATGGCATTTTAGATGGATGCTACTGCTATTACTAATGATTTACAATCTGTATTTCTTCTTTACAGCTTTTCAGCTCGACAAATGGCTGATGGTTCACGGCTTTTTACTGGCTTTTTATGTTTTTCTAGGATTATGGGAGAATTACTTTACGTGTATATCGAGCTGTTCGATTAAAGAAAGGAGCATGGAATGAAAAAGCTAAAGCTAAAGCGTAGTTTGAGTTTATTACTTATAGTATTACTGGCATTTGTAGGTGGCTGTTCATCTAAAGAAGAAAACCAACAAACATCGAATAAACAAACAGAAAAGAGCGAGAACGTATTCAATCAAAACTGGGATCAAATTGTAAGCGAAGCAAAAGGGAGTACAGTCAATTTTTACATGTGGGGAGGGGATGAAGGAATTAATGCCTATATCGACGAATATATCGCTCCGAAGCTAAAGAAGGAATATGAAATTGAAGTGAAACGCTATCCAATGGATGCAACTGAATTTATTAATAAGCTTCTTTCCGAAAAAAAGGCCAATAAAGCAACAGGTGAGATGGATGTATTGTGGGTAAATGGAGAAAATTTTAAAACAGCTAAGGAAAAAGACCTGCTGCTTGGTGCTATTACAGAAAAATTACCGAACTTTAAAGAGTATGTAGATGATGATAGCCCGCAGGTGCAATACGATTTTGGTTTTCCAACTAAGGGTTATGAGGCTCCATGGGGAAAGGTCCAATTTGTGTTTAGCTATGATTCTAGTAAAGTAGCAAGTCCACCTAAATCAATGGATGAGCTCGAAAAATGGGTTAAAGAAAATCCAGGCAAATTCACCTATCCTGCACCACCTGATTTTACAGGCAGTGCGTTTATCCGTCACGTGTTAAATGAAAAAAGCGAAAACTATTCTGAGTATCTAAAAGAATATGATGAATCATTAATGGAGAAAGATGCCAATAAAATGTGGGATTACCTCAATAAAATCGAACCTTACCTTTGGAAGGAAGGAAAATCGTATCCACAATCTTTGGCTCAGCTTGACCAGCTTTATAAAAATGGTGAAGTTTGGATGACGATGGGGTATGATGAAGCAGGAGCATCGAATCTTATTGCCAGCGGTGAATTTCCCAAAACGACAAAAACCTTCGTTTTAGAAAAAGGAACATTGTCTAATACCCATTTCTTAACTGTTCCGTTCAACTCACCAAATCCAAGTGGTGCACTTGTATTGATCAATTATTTATTATCTCCTGATGCACAACTTGCGAAAATGGACTTAAAATATTGGGGCGAAAATACGTCTTTATCGGTGGAACGTTTACCAGAAAAATATAAACAAAAGCTTACACAAATTGATCGAGGCTCGGCAACACTGCCTGAAGAGGAATTAATGAAGCATCGAATTCCTGAAATTGGGGCAGATTATGTTCAATTGCTTGAACGAGGTTGGATGGATTATGTATCAAAAGAATAAAGTCACAAATTTTTTAAACAAATATAAAGGGCTGTTGGGAATCCTACCAGCCTTTTTATTTGTTTTATTCTTTTTTGGCGGCGGCTTTTTCAGATCGCTGTTGATCAGCTTCGGAATTGAATCCGAATTCTATGGGAATGGTCAATTTGCGAGTGCCTACAAGGAATTAATCGACCCAAGTTTTTTAAGTTCCTTCCTGGTAACTGTTGGAATCGCGCTTATCATTTCCCTTTTGTCAGGAATCATCGGTTTGGTAACGGCGCTTTTACTCGCGGCCTCTTCATCAAAAAGAACATGGATTCATGTTATCTTGCAGCTCCCGTTTGGTGTACCCCACCTACTAGCTGGTTATATGCTGATGCAAGCGTTTATGCAAACTGGCTGGTTTTCACGAATTGCCTACTCTATGGGCTGGATTGACTCGTTTGAACAATTTCCTGAGCTTGTCCATGATCAATTTGGAATCGGTGTTATCTTGGCCTATATGTGGAAGGAAATCCCGTTTATTGTTTTATTAACCTACCCCTATTTATTAAAATTAATCAATGAATGGAGGGAAACTGCGAATGGATTAGGTGCCAGCTTTTCGCAAATGATTCGCTGGGTCATCGTTCCACTTGTGATGCCCTTGTGGGTAGGAGGAATGTGGGTAGTGTTTGCCTTTGCTATCGGAGCATACGAGATACCTGCACTACTAGCAAGAACATCGTTACGATTTGTTCCGGTTATCGCGTGGCAGGAATACACTCAATTTGGTCTAGAGCGACAACCAATGGCAATTGCGATGAATATAGTACTGGCGATGATCTCACTGTTGATTGGCATCATCCTTATTTATCTGCAAATGAACTGGTATCGAAAGGGGCGAAGAGGATGGAGAGACTAGCAATATTAAAAAAAATCCCGATTTGGTTGTACTTTAGCATCGTTAGTTTTTTCCTTGTTCTTCCTTTCTTGTCGATTATTATATGGAGCTTTACCAAGCTATGGCCGTGGCCAGCCTTGATTCCAGATGTCATGAATAATGATTCATGGACTTACCTTTTTTCACCATCCGGCAAGGCAGTAGTAGGTTTAATCAATAGTGTGACTGTTGCTTTCATTACCGTGTTCGGATGTGTAGCGCTAGGCTTACCGGCAGCTAGGATCCTTAGTCAAAAGCAATTCTTTGGCAAAGGCTTTGTGTTTATCACGCTTCTATGTCCGTTGTTTATCCCATTAACTGTATCGGTCATGGGATTGTATGATGTTACGATTCGATTAAAGTTTCTCAATGAATATTTATGTGTAGCAATTGCCCATATTCTCGTTACGTTACCATACTTTATTGCGATGGTTGCCTATCAGTATAAGCTGCTCGGCTTAAGTCAGCAAGAAGCAGCGCGCAGTTTGGAAGCCGGCTTTTGGCAAATCATATTTTGGATTGAATTGCCCCAGATTCTTCCGGCTCTTTTATTGTCGTGTTTGTTCGTGATAATTATTTCGTTTTGTCAGTATTTACCTACATGGATTATGAGTGGAGGAACGCTGCTGACGCTACCGTTAATTATTTTTCCATTTGCCTCAAGCAGTAATACCTCGATGGTATCGGCCTATAGCATTTGGCTGTTTATCCCAATTATGGCTTTTGTCCTTGTTTATTTTCTGCTTTTAGCAAAATTACATCATCGAAAAGAGGGGGTGAAGTCATGATTCTGAAGGAGATAAGTATGACCTATGGAAAGCAAATGATTATCGAAAAGTGTGATTTGCAAATTGCTGAAAGTGAAATATTTGTGTTAATGGGACCATCAGGCAGCGGAAAATCGACGTTGCTAAAAGGAATTGCTGGATTAGTACCTTTAGCGGCTGGAACAATATCCTGGAAAAATGGAAAGGGAACAACAGGGCTTGTTTTTCAGGAGCCACGTCTTTTTCCTCATATGACGGTTATTGAAAATTTGACATTTGGTCTCCGGGCAAAAGGAATACCAGTGAAAGAACGAACAATGAGAGCACAAGAGTATTTAAAAATTTTGCAGCTTGAAGGATTGGGAAATCGCTATCCTCATCAGCTTTCAGGAGGTCAGCAGCAGCGTGTCTCGTTAGGGAGGGTACTCGTAATGAAACCAGATTTGCTGCTATTAGATGAGCCCTTTTCATCATTAGATACACCACTTCGGAAACAACTAACAGAATGGATGTATCAGCTTCAAAGGAAGCAAGGATTTTCGATTCTTTGGGTTACGCACTATATAGATGAGGCTTATTCTGTAGCAGACAGGGTTGGTGTTATGATGGATGGGGAAATTCTGCAAACAGGTAAACCGCTTGATTTTTATCATGCTCCAGCTTCAGAAAACATTGCTGCATTTTTTTCGTTAACAAATCGTTTTCACTTACAAAGCTGGCAACAATGGTTTCAAAGCTCATTGTACACATATGAAACTAAAGAGATGGGTTGGATCCAGGCGAATGCTTTAAAAATCCGAACTAAATGTAATCATGCGGAGACAATAAAAACGGTAGATCAAAACGATCCAGACATAGTTTGGCGAGAAGGAATCGTTACTCGAGTAAAGCATGAACCAAAAGGAAATATTGTTTTAATAGAAGCTGCTGGAATCACATTGGCGGTTGAACTGGCAGTTTGGGACGGCCTTCCGAATATTCAGGATCATATCGAAGTCGGCGTCCCTCCAAATAAAATCATTTGGTACCCAAGTGGATGATGTAGAGATAATCTAAATATAGGAACTATATGGATAGAATAATTGTTTAATTAAAGGAAGAGGTGTGGCGAAAATGCTAGATACACATGGACGTGCACTTGTCCAACCATCGATTCAGTCGACCGCTCAATTTTTCTTGAATCGAGGCTTATCTGCTAATCAAGTAACAGTTATGGCCTTTCTTGTCGGTGTATCTGCAAGTATGCTCATATACTATGATATGCCGATTTTCGGTGTCATCGTTCTTTGGATTTCAGGTTTTTTAGATGCTGTTGATGGGAGCATGGCCAGACAAAGTAAAACGACCTCAGCATGGGGAACGGTACTTGATGTCACCTTTGATCGGGTTGTGGAGACTGGGATTTTACTCGCCCTAGCGTTAAAGTATCCAGATCCAAAAATCCTATTTCTGTTTTTGATATTAGCGATTTCGATCATTTTTACAATGACAATCTTTTTGACCGTTGGGGCTGTATCAGACAAGCAGAGTATGAAATCATTTTATTATCAGCCTGGTCTGGCTGAACGGACAGAAGGTTTTATTTTATTTTCATTTTTAGCCCTGTTTCAGAATCAGCTAGTCCTATGGACAATCGTTTTCATAGTTGTCGAAATCGTAACAGGATTACAAAGACTGCTTGAAGCCCGGAGAATTTTAAAAGACTAAAAAACAGTACAATTCCTTGCGAATCAGGAATTGTACTGTTTTTTTGTGAGCATTAAAGCCATTTTGAAACTTGGTCAATAAATAATTTTGATGTCAGGGATAGTGTTTTATTTTTGTTATAAACGAGATAAAAATAGCGTTCCTCATTAAAATTTTCAATTTCATAAAGGTTAATAAGCTTTTTGGCCTCATAATCCTTAGCAACAATTTCAGAAACAATCGAAATGCCAACATTTTGAATGACAAACTGAATCAGGCTTTGGCCATCATCGGTGTAGGCAATAATATTTAGATTATCTTTTGAAATCTGATGGCTTTTAAGTGACTTTTCTAAAATTGATTGAGTTCCCGAATCGGCATGTCTCATGATAAATGGCAGATGTAAAATATCGCGAATACAAACAGGACTGTTAAGGTCTGTTTCGGTAGAGGTAATGAGGACTAATTTCTCTTTTAATAATGGGATGTAGTGCAACCGATCATTTTCGTATTTTTCTCCTAAAACAGCAAAATCTACTGAGCCATTTAAAACTTGTTCAGCTACAAGCTTGGAGGAGGATTGGTTAATATCAAACGTCACCTTAGGAAATTCATCACGAAACCGTTTGACCATCCGCGGTAAAATAAATTGTCCAGGTACGGAACTGACTGCGATTCTCATAATCCCTTGGAATTCCGCCATACCGGAATTTAAATCAAGTAACGCTTGATCCTTCATTAATAATATCTTTTGGGCCCAAACGTACAAGCGCTCTCCATATGGTGTGGGAATACTTTCACGACCTATCCGATCAAACAGGTGAACATTTAGCGTTTTTTCTAATGTTTGGATGTGTGAACTCACAGTCGATTGGCTCAAAAAAACAGCATCTGCAGCCTTCGAAAAACTTTTATGCTCTACTACTTTTGTAAAAACGTAAAGCTGATGAAAATCCATTTATGTTCTCCTTCTTTATTGTGATAATCAATGGATAGTTATAGAAATAATAAATATGTCTATTTTTAGAATAACATTAATTATTCACTAAATAAAAGGTATTACTAAAGATTCTGTGGTCTTAGTAAATATGTGCACTTGAATGATATCAAGGCTTGTAGCATTTACATACTCTATATTAAAAACATGGAAGGGGGTGGGAACATGTCCGAGCGGAAAGGTTTTAAAAAAGATGATAATGGTGTCTTATGGATATCGAATTATGTAGCCAATGCAAAATTAAGAATACACTATAAGGTGAAGGATTTACTCGATTATAAAAAATCAGAATTTCAGCAAATTAGTATTGTTGATACAGCTGGATTCGGAAGAATGTTAGTGTTGGATGGGACCCCACAAATCTCCACTGCGGATGGGTTTATTTATAATGAGATGATTAGTCACGTTCCGATTGTGACGCATCCTAATCCAAAGAGGGTTGCGATGATAGGGGGTGGTGATTGTGGGAACGCACGTGAAACGATGAAATACAAAGACATTGAAAAAATTGATGTCGTGGAAATTGATAAGCACGTGATTGAATTATGTCAAAAATGGTTAACACCCACGACTGCATATGAAAATGATCCGAGACTTCACATGATTTTTGATGATGGCTATGAATGGATACAAAAGCAAGATGGTGCTTATGATGTTCTGTTAATTGATCGTCCCGATCCAGTTGGGCCAGGAAAGAAGTTGTTTAGTTCAGACTTTTATAAGTTTGTATACAATGCTCTTTCTGAAGATGGTGTAGTTGGATTTCAATCAGGATCACCCTTTTATAATCAATCGACATTAAAAAGAACGGTTAATAGCCTACGAGAGCTATTCCCGGTAGTTCGTACTTATATAATGACCATACCACTTTTCCCATGTGGATTATGGAGTTTTACGATTGCTTCCAAGAAACATGATCCAATTACTGCAGACCTCAGCAAATTGCAGGATATGGATACAAAATACATTTCCAAAGAGATATTTTTAGCTTCATTTGTTTTACCAAGGTATATTCAGGATCTTCTGGGGGAATAAGCTGATTTACGTTATTTTGTACAAGCTTTTAAAGTGAATTGGTTACGAAATGAGTTTGAAAGTCCTGCATAATATTAGCAAATAAAATACTCAGCTCAGATAAGTATTTCCTACGAATCGTTTTAGATAGCTCAATTTGAAAGGAATGGAAGTGCTGACCGTAACCTGTATAACCGTTCTGATCACCATGTCGATGAGCATTGATTGATTCATTCCCTTTGAATTTATTGTCGAACACAATCATTATTTCTGGGGAAATATGTAGAGCTCCTTCCTTTACTTTCTCTTTTAACCATGTACTAACCTCAGGTGAACAGGATTGTCCGCGTTGAGTTCCAATTTCCATCGCCATCGGACCATAATTTATATCCTTCATTCCATGAAAAGAGAAGTGCAAGTATGGAGTCGTAAGTTTATTATCTAAATCAACGATGTGCAGATAATGTAAGATGTCATTGATTGCTTTGCGATATTCTGCAACGCCAGCTTGGTTATCATGATTTGGAATACGATTAAGGTCACAATCTAATCTTGAAACTGTACTAATAATCCCAGCACATCCCACCTGCTTAATGAGCATTTCAACCAATTTATCTGTATATTTATCGGCGGCAGGGGGGGTTGCGTGTAAAGCATCGACATGACCACAAATAAAGCCTTTGCCTTTATGATATTTCACATAGGATTTTAAAATATACGGAATGACCATAAACATACCTCCAAATCCTCTATCAAACATTTGCTTAATGATTAATTAATGCCAAAGAATAGAATAAGTGCATTTTGGCAAACGAAAAAGTTTGCCATTTTTAATTTTTATCCAATAAAAAAACTATCGTGAAACATCTAACCCGTTTCATAATATATTAATAATTAACTGGTTATTGTAAAAACTAGGAAGTTGGCTTACGTGACTTTCTACAAATTGGGGGTTATACATATGGAATTGACGGGAAAGCGATTCTATATGGTAAAAGACACAGAGCAATTGCTTCAAATTCTACTTTTGAATAATGTACCATGTATTGAACTTGTTGATCCAAAAAGATGTAAGTTTCCTATCATCGGAAGAAAGTTTGGCGACCATAACGGAAAAGATGTGACGATTATCCATTCCAAGGAGCAAGCAGAAAGCGAGGATATAGATTTTTTTACAAAAATGTATGCAATTGGATCAGAATACATGTTAGAAATTGAGGGACTATCTGTAAAAGGTGTTCAAATGGCTGTTGGCGACCAGGTTATCTTCCATGATATACAAATTCGTACAAAAGCATTTGGGTGGAAATGGACGCGGGTAGACAAAAGTACTATTCCGGCTGAGTGGTGCTCAGCTGCGATACGAGCACTATATGTGACGGGACTAAGCAATGGTTTTGTGAAGCTTGGGGTATTAAACAATGAATCTATCATTATTACTGACATTAACCCAGCTGATACCACTTATCGCGAACCTGAATTTACACCAAAACGATCGTTTACAATGGGGGCAGATATTGAGTTTATGCTAAGTCATGATGATGAGCTTTTACCTGCATCCACCTTTTTCTCATCAGGTGGAGAGATAGGGTGTGATGAGAGACAAATTGAACAGGATAGTGGAGATTATGCATTAATTGAAATTAGACCTGAAAAAGCTGATACACATCTGCAACTGTTCGAACATCTTAAAAATGTGATAAAAAAAGCATCTGAAATGATTCCTTACGAAAATGTACAATTCAGGGCTGGAAGTATGCCCTTTACAGGATATCAGTGTGGGGGACACATTCATTTTGGGATGGATGTATCACTATCCTTGCTTCGAGCCCTGGATCAATATATGGCCATTCCGTTTGCAATGATTGAAAATCCAAAAACAGCAAAGCTAAGAAGAAGAACCAATCATGGAGGCTTGGGTAGATTTCGGGAAAAGCCTTATGGATTTGAGTATATCTCATTAAGCTCTTGGATACTCGATCCTAAATTATCGCTTGGAATTTTAAGTTTAGCAAGACTCGTTGCGGAAAATTATCAAGAATTACCGAATCTCTTTTTGTTTGACCCTATCATTCAACGCGCCTACTACAATGGGAACTCTGTGTTCCTAAAGGAATTTTGGCCAGAAATAAAGGGGAATTTAGTAAAAACATCTAGTTATCACAAATTTGAGAGTGAGCTTCAATTTTTATTTGAGGCAATTGAAGAAGGCTATCCATATTCAGAAGCGAGTGACATCCGCCTTAATTGGGGTCTTACTATATCAACACAGCAATATAGTCGTGGAATGGTAGTCTTAATTCCGAAGAAAACAAGATTGAAGTACGGTCTAAAAGAAGGAGAGACCACTTATATTCGAGCAGGAAATCGAATTTCTCAAGCGATAGTGCGCCCTTATCCATTTTCTTTCCGTAATTCAAACATGGTACAGCTTTCAAGGGAACTTCGTGAGAAATTATCTGTCCCTGCCGGATGGAATCCGAAAATCACATCTGAAAATGGAGTGATTTCGCTCGGACCGATTATTGGCATTCTTGCACTTCGGCCTTTTGATCGCCAAACAACGTATTTTCATCACCTTGAACGACTTGCTACAGATAAGCAAATGCTTATTTACATGTTTGAACCAAAGGACATTGATTGGGAAAAACAAATGATTAAAGGTGAAACCAGTTATGGTGAAGGGCTTTTTCCATTTCCAGCTGTTATCTACGATCGTTTAGTAACTGGAAAAAACCAAAAAGTCGATGAGATTCGTGCTAAGCTTCAATATTCCTGCCATATTCCCTTTATTAATCCTACCAAGCTATCCATTCTCACTCGTAACAAATGGGAAACTCATCAACTACTAATCAATGAATATGAACAATATTTGCCCAAAACTTGTCTATTAGAAAATCCAGTTGAATTAACCATGATGCTAAATCAGTATGGCGAGATTTACCTAAAGCCAGTCGGTGGCTCCTTGAGTAAGGGAGTTATTCGTGTCATCAGGCGCCCAACCGGAATACTGTGGATGAATATTAAACAAAAGCAAACCCATACACTTCAAAGTATAGAAGAGCTTGAGCAAACAGTCAGCACTTTAATAAATGAAAGACCTTATATTATTCAGGAAGGGATAAGGCGAAAGCAGTACAATGGAAAAAATCTCGAAATTAGAGTCTATATGCAAAAAAACGGACAGCAAAGATGGTTTCGAACAGGAATGGTGACACGACTAACTACAGAGGACGTAATGACAGAAGAGACGGAATTAAATCTTCGAATCAGCAAGGTGTTCAATCAGTTATATATCGACCCAAATGAGCGTAGAGCGATGACATTAATGTTAGGCAAGATTGCTCGGAATATAGTAACAACAGTAGAACATAAAATCGGAACTTTTGGGGAAATGGCCGTTGACTTATGCATAGACCAATATAATTCAATTAAACTCCTTGAAATTAATTCAAAACCCGATAATCTTTTTTCACAAATAGGAGCATATCAACTACGGAATTTAGCTGGAGTCCGACTCCTAAATTACGCGGCATCATTAGCTGGATATGAGGGTGAGGATTTTAAAGTATAAAATGGCGAGGTGATTTCAAATGAAAAGCTTAAGCCTTGAAGAAATACTAGCACAGATTGGTAAATATATCGTTCACGGTCAAGGAGACCAAAACCTAATCATTAAAAGGGCAATGGATTGGACTTCCAAAGAAATCGACGACCATACTTTGGTCTTTCATATGGACCATGAAAGAATTAGAGGTAAGTCCTGGAAAGATAATAAAGCGATTGTGATCATCACAGATAAGCCAGAGCTTTGTACCGGCTCTTAGCAATGAAATAGTGCTGATTGAGACGGAAGATTTAGATGCAGCCTACTGGAATTTTATTGAGTATTATCGTGGGATGTTTGATATCCCAGTCATTGGAGTCACTGGGACTTGTGGGAAAACAACGACCAAGGAAATGATGAAGCAAATCCTCCAAGATGATTTTAACGTTAAGGCGACGTGGAAGAGTATGAATTCAATGTCAGTTAATTTGCGATATGTGACCGGGATAAATGAGGATACGGAGGTTGCCGTCTTTGAAATGCCAGTCGCCTATCCGGGCTATTTAAGAGTAGCCTGTAGGGCCTTTAAACCACAAATTCGAATTCTTCTAAATATCGGGGTTCACCATTTGGCCGATTGTGAAACACCTGAGATTTATATGAAAGCGAAAGGGGAAATCGTCGAAGGTCTTGATCGTGAGAATGGCATCTTGATCCTGAATGCTGATGATGAAAATATTAAAAAGGTGATTGATCCACAACCATATAAAAATGTTATCTATGTGGGAAAGGATCAAAAGTCGCATTATAAAATTGAGAAATCTCACTTTGGTACCGGTGGCATGAACTTCACTTTTAAACATGATGATCAGAGCTACCATGCCTTTGTTCCGGGTTATGGAGAACACAATGTATACAATGCTTTAGCAGCTATCGCCGCAGTTTCATATGTGGGAATAACGATTCCTACTGCTATTTCAAGACTTTCGTCATTTAAACAAGTGAAATCGCATTTAGAATTAAATAATGGCGTATATGGATGCACCGTGATCGATGATACTTGGAATTCCGCTCCGCTTTCAATGATTTCGGCACTTCAAGTGTTGAAAAATGTTTCAACTAATAAGAAATCGATTGCCCTCTTAGGCTATATGCCGCAGTTAGGGAGTGGGACACATGCTTTTGAACAATATAGTGAAATGGGAAAAGCGGCATTTGAGGCAGATATCGATCTCTTGGTTATTGTTGGTGAAAAAGCGCGTGTAATCGGAGAATCTGCATTAAAACTAGGGTACCCGCAAGATAAGCTTTATTTTTGCGAAACGGGTGAAGAAGTGTTTGAGGTCATCGAACCACACCTAAAGGATGATACAAATGTTCTTCTTAAGGTTACCCATCGCGTTATGAAAAAACCAAGCTTTCAAGAGCTTAGAAAAAAACTAATCCCAGCTGAGGATAAGTGAAAAATCAAGGAGAGTAGGCCATGAAGAAAACAACTCAACTTAGGAACTTAATCACAAGTAAACCGCTTGAATTCATCATGGAGGCACATCATGCTTTGTCTGCCAAAATCGTGGAAGAAGCTGGCTTTAAGGGAATTTGGGGCAGTGGATTATCGATATCAGCCTCTATGGGTGTTCGCGATAATAACGAAGCCTCATGGACTCAAGTTTTAGATGTTTTGGAGTTTATGAGCGATGCAACCTCCATTCCCATTTTACTAGATGGGGACACAGGGTATGGGAATTTTAATAATGCGCGGAGATTGGTAAAAAAGCTCGAGCAACGCCAAATCGGTGGTGTCTGCATTGAGGATAAAATTTTTCCGAAAACGAATTCTTTTATTAAAGGGGAAGCGCAGCCACTAGCTGATATTGATGAATTTAGCGGAAAAATCAAAGCAATGAAGGATAGCCAGCACGATGACGATTTTGTTGTCGTTTCTCGTGTTGAGGCCTTTATTGCCGGATGGGGTCTAACGGAAGCGTTAAAACGGGCAGAAGCCTATCGCCAGGCAGGAACAGATGCCATCCTTATGCACAGTAAGCGGTCAGATTTAACTGAAATTGAGGCATTTATGAAGGAATGGGCTGGCAGGCTTCCAGTTGTAATCGTGCCGACTAAATACTATTCGGTACCGACAAATCGTTTCCGTGAATTGGGAGTAGGTCTTTGTATCTGGGCCAATCACAACCTCCGAGCCTCAATTAAGGCCATTAAACAAACAACTAGTCAAATTTATCAAGATGAAAGCCTCGTTAATGTAGAGAAGAATGTTACTCCATTAGAGGAAGTGTTTCGCCTTCAAGGCGCTGAAGAGCTAGCCTGTGCAGAACAAATCTACTTGAATACCGCTAGCAAAAATCATAACTCGATTATTCTTGTCAGACGCGTAGAAGCAGAGCCACTCATTACTGAACAAATGAATGGTCTCAAGGAGTATGGTATGAGTGATATCGTAAAAATTGGGGTTGGAACGAATGGTTTAGACGGGACAGATATAAAAACGGATGAAGGCGAACTAACTGGATTATACAAAGCTCGTGAGAAATTTGGGGAGAATACGTTAATCAGCTATGGTGAAATGATTTATAAGCCACACCTTCTTAGTGAGCTTGTGGAAGATCAAGGTGATATTACAATCATTGTCGATCCAGACTATGATAAACAACAAAACGGGAAAAACCTTGTCACTACCCAAAGTCCCTATTCAAAAATGCTTTATTCAAAAAATGTTGAATTGATTAATATGACCCAAGCTACAGCAGATGAAAACATTCATGGTGAATTTATTGGCCTTTGGAAAGTATCGGGAAATGGTTCCAAGGTAATAAAGGCAGCATTGGAAGAACTATCTAAGCGAGATGATTTCAAAGATCTTACGCTTTGTGATCTATTTAATCATGTTCAACCCATCCATCAAATTTATGTAAAATATGTTAAAGGCTCATGGCTTGACCTTGACACATATAATGTAATTCAAAATACTGGTGAACAATCATGATCGATACAAAAGATTTTGGATCTGAACTTAAGAAACGAGGCTTTGAGTTTTTTAGCGGTGTTCCGTGCTCCTATTTAAAAAATCTAATAAATTTTGCGATTAATGATTGTGAATATGTAATGGCAACTAATGAAGGAGATGCGGTTGCCATCGCAGCTGGTGCCAATTTAGCTGGAAAAAAATCTGTCGTGTTAATGCAAAATTCAGGTTTGTCTAATGCAACCTCCCCTCTAATTTCTCTCACTTATCCATTTCAAATTCCAATTCTAGGTTTTGTCAGTCTTCGCGGGGAACCCGGACTTAAAGATGAGCCACAGCATGAGCTAATGGGGAAAATTACTTCAGAAATGCTTTCTGTCATGAAAATTCAATGGGACTATCTTTCCGCTGATTTTACAAAAGCACAAAAACAATTGGATCAAGCTAACCAATGCATTGAAAGAAATGAATCCTTTTTCTTTGTTGTAAAAAAAGGAACTTTTGACACGGTCATACTTCAAGAACAGCCAATTGAGAAAAAAAGCAATGCAAGAAAGCAAATAAAAAGTGCTGAGGATGACCTACCAACGAGATATGAAGCTTTATCGGTAATCAACTCCTTAAAGGATGAACAGACGATTCAACTGGCAACGACAGGTAAGACCGGCCGCGAATTGTATGATCTTGAGGATTCGGAACACAACTTATATATGGTCGGTTCGATGGGCTGTATTAGCTCACTTGGTTTAGGTATGGCAATGGCAAAACCTAATAAATCCATTATTGCTATCGATGGAGATGGAGCCTTATTAATGAGACTTGGAAATTTAGCAACAATTGGGTCTTATTCGCCGCCTAATTTACTTCACATCCTCTTCGATAACCATAGTCACGATTCAACTGGTGGTCAGCAGACGGTATCCCCTAATGTCCATTTTACGGACATTGCAGCTGCATGTGGTTATTACAATGTGATCTATGCACATAATCTTGATGAACTGGTATCAGCGATTGAAAACTGGAAGCTTGATCAAAAGCTAACTTTTATTTATTTAAAAATAGCGAAGGGTTCAAAAAAAGAATTGGGGAGACCTAAAATGAAACCTTACGAAGTGAAAAAAAGATTGCAGGTGTTTTTGAGTGATTAAAACAGCCGTCATTTTAGCAGCCGGGTTAGGCAGTCGGATTCGGGAACGAAGCGGAGAACATCCGAAAGGATTTTTGCAGCTTGAAAATTGCTCTATTATTGAGCTATCGATTCTGAATTTGCTTGAGGCTGGAATGACTAAAATTTATCTTGGCACAGGCTATAAGAAAGAGGATTACGAGCAGCTTGCTCAAAAATATCCACAAATTCAGTGTGTCCACAATCCGAAATACGCTTCGTCTGGAAGCTTGTACACCCTTTATCAGTTTAAAAATGTGGTCCAAGAAGACTTTCTTCTTTTAGAATCTGACTTAATTTATGAAAAAAAAGCATTAAGCGAAATCATTAATCATGAAAAGACAAATGTTATTTTAGGGAGCCAATTTACCAATTCTGGTGATGAAGTATTTATTGAAGTTGATGAGACAGGACAGCTACTGCAAATGTCAAAAGATAGAGCAGTATTAAATCGTATATATGCCGAATTAGTAGGAATTACAAAGCTTTCTTATCGCTCTTTTCAACAGCTTTGTCGTCTAGTCGAGAAGTGGATTGCAACAAATATTAAGATTGATTATGAACAGGGACTGATTTCATTAGCAAAAACTGAGGAAATAGCGGTTTTTAAACATGACAATTTGGCTTGGTGTGAGGTTGATGACGAACAGCATTGGATAAGAGCAGTTTCGGTTGTTTACCCTATCATCAAAGCTCGAGAACAGGTTCGACAATCAATTAAACGAAATTGTTTATTAAATCCTGGCCCAGCAACAACGACTGATACGGTCAAATTTGCTCAGGTTGTACCCGATATATGTCCAAGAGAAGAGGAATTTGGCGATATTATGGAAACCATCTCGACCGAGCTAACACTACTAGCAGGTAGCCCGGACCAGTACACGACTGTTCTATTCGGAGGATCAGGTACAGCTGCTGTTGAAGCAATCATAAGCTCGGTTATTTCGGAGCAAGAGCTGCTTGTAATTGTTAATAATGGAGCTTACGGGAAGCGGATGTGCCAAATGGCCGAAATTTATGAGCTGAATTTTATTGAATTTAGAAGTGCACCAGATGAGCCCCTTAATATTTCGGATTTGGAAGCTTTTATTAATGACAAGCCGGATAAAATAGCCTATCTTGCTATTGTTCATTGCGAAACAACAACAGGTTTGCTTAATCCGATTATAGAAGTTGGTAACCTTTGCCAAAAATATAAACTTTCGCTAATTGTGGATGCCATGAGTTCGTTTGCTGCTATTCCAATCGATTTAAAGCAAATGAACATTAGCTACTTAGCAGCTAGCTCTAATAAAAATCTCCAAGGTATGGCCGGCGTATCGTTTGTCATCGCAAACAAGGATCATTTAGAGAAAACAGCGCAAATTAAACCAAGAAACCTCTATTTAAATTTATATGAACAGTACCGCAGCTTCGTTCAAAATCGGCAAATGCGGTTTACACCACCAGTCCAAACCTTGTATGCATTAAAGCAAGCAATAATTGAAACAAAATGGGAAGGAATTCCGAGAAGGTATGAACGTTATTCACGTTCTTGGGAAACATTAATCAAGGGCGTAACCCGCCTTGGACTCAACTATATTGTGCCGAAATCAAGTCATTCAAAAATTATTACCTCGATTATTGAACCGGAGCAAAAAGGTTATCATTTTCTCGATATGCACAATTTCTTTTACGAAAAAGGCTTTACGATTTATCCTGGTAAGCTCGATCAGCGCAATACCTTTCGTGTCGCGAATATAGGAGAGATCACCTATAAGGATATGGAACGTTTCATCGACCTGCTTGAAATCTATTTAAATGGATTAAAAGGTGGTGATTCAAATTCATAGTCATAGTTTAGCTGTTGCTGTAATGGTATTGGATGATGACGACAACATTCTACTGGTAAAAAGCTTTAGAAGAGGATGGGAATTTCCTGGTGGTTATGTTAATCGAGGAGAATCGATAAAAGCTGCGGCTATTAGAGAAGTGAGGGAAGAGTCTGGGCTAGATATTCAGTTAAAACGGACTTTAGGAGTAGAGCATGATATGAATCGGTCCGTTTCAGTGTTTGTGTTTGAAGGAAAGATGATTGGCGGAACACTTGCTACTTCCGCTGAAAATGATGCTGTAAGTTTTTTCACGTATGATGAGGCAATGAGCAAAATTACATTAAAAAATTTTAAAGATCGTTTATTTAAATGTATTAATGAAAACGAAACACCTTACATCATTGAAATGTGAAAAGCGGATATCATAATTGAGAATATCATCAACAGTTTATCAGGTAATTTTTTTATCCACAATATCCACAACCTCTGTGTGTGTTTAAGCAACGTTTATCCACATGCATGAGCCAGAAGTGAGTACTTCAATACAGGATTTCTTAAAAAATATCCACATTATAAACAGTATTGTGGATAAGGCTGTGCACAATTCACTAAATTGTGAATAAAAAATAAATTATAATAATACAAAAGAAACCGGGTGATTACCCGGTTTTAATTTTTTGGCAAATTCTGCAGTTTCCTTGTGGATAAAGCAGGCGTTATTTCTTTTTTCGTTTCGTATTAACCCGTTGATTTGCCGCATTTGCACGTGCTTGAGCTTCTAAGTCTGCTTGATCAGCAAGCTCTTGTGAGTACTCTACATCAATACCATCAGATTTCATGTTTTTTGGTGTTTGTGGTAATGATCCTGAATTGCTATCACGTGTTTTATGACGGCCATGCATTCTGCCCATTCGTCATACCCCTCTCAATGCATAAGTTTAAGAAACCAAATTGTTTCCCTCTATAGCATTTGTTGATTGAATGGGTGATATGAATGGAAAAATTATGAGCGTGGTCGCTTTGAAGTAAAGCCACCGGCACGATCAGCCATTCTAAATTCCCGTTGATAGTTGACCTCTTGTGAACTTGTTAAAGTGGTTCTCATTTTTTCACGTTTTTTCTTTTCCATGTTAGAATGCATCCTTCCATAGGTAAATTTTAAACACACTTCCTATTTTTCCCGAATTAAAAACAAGCATACATATTAATTTTTTTTAAAAAAATGGTACAGTATGGAGGAGGTGATTTATGTGCCAACAATCATTACGAAAATTACCGTCCAGCAAAAACAAAAGGATCGATACAATATCTTTGTCGACAATGGCGACGGTGAAAAATACGGATTTAGTGTAGATGAAGATGTATTAATAAAGTACCAACTGAAAAAAGGGCAAAACCTAGATGATTTTGCGGTTTCTGAGATATTTTATCAGGATGATATCCGCAAGGCCTATTCGCAAGCTGTCCAATACTTAGCGGCAAGAATGAGATCAGAGCTTGAAGTAAGACAGCATCTTCAGAAAAAGGAACTTGATGAAAACATCATCAATGAGGTCATTCATAAACTTTATCAATATCAATTTTTAAATGACCATGAATTTGCAGTAGCGTTTGTCAGGACACAAATGAATACGACTGACAAAGGAACCATCGTCATTGGTCAAGAGCTAA
Source organism: Bacillus sp. T3 (assembly GCF_033449965.1). Classification (NCBI taxonomy): domain Bacteria; kingdom Bacillati; phylum Bacillota; class Bacilli; order Caryophanales; family Bacillaceae; genus Bacillus; species Bacillus sp. T3. Next base: position 4,127,968 of record NZ_CP137761.1, on the reverse strand, counting down.
AGGAAAAAGGAATAAAAGATGAAATCCTTGAGACATCCCTACTTGAATATCCTTATGAGCGTCAATTTGAACAATGCTTCAATTTATCAAAGAAGTTTGTTGAAAAAAACAAGAAGGAATCAGCCAAATTTCTAAAGCAAAAGCTTGAGCAAATGCTGATTCGTAAAGGCTATCCATTTGATATTATCCAGGAAACGATACGTGATATTGATTTTGATAAGGGTGAAGATATGGAAATGGAGGCGTTAAGGAAGCAGGGTGACAAACTGCTTGGCAAGTATTCGCGCTACTCCGGTTATGAGTTTACGCAAAAAATGAAACAAGCTCTGTATCGTAAAGGTTTTCCTATGGATCTAATTGACCAGTATTTAGCCGAAAATCAAGGAAATGACGAATCATAAAATGAAGACAACTTTCTTTATTAATCGACAAAAAATGTCTATACTTAAAGTATGAATTACTTAATCGTGGGGTGGGGAAAATGCAGCAGGAAAAACGGTATAGTGAAATGAGTGAATATGAATTAAGGCAGGAAATAGCTTTACTAAATGAAAAGGCAAAAAAGGCTGAGCAATTGGGGATTGTGAATGAATATGCTGTATTAGAACGTAAAGCCATCATGGCGAAGGCATACTTATTGAATCCGGACGATTATCATCCAGGCAAAATTTATGAGATTATTGGTGCGCCAGGTTCCTTCTTTAAAGTAGACTATCTAAATGGAGTTTTTGCTTGGGGATATCGAATCAGTGGTGATGGAAAAGAGGAAGGCATCCCAATATCCATGCTACAAAGAGAAGAGGCTCGAAACCTGTAAGGCAGGCTTCAAGCCAAAAGCATAACCTGTTATTTATTTTTGAAATCAATTGTACCGTTTTCGCGGTGACTGGATGCGTACATGCGCTCCTGAGGATGAGTATTTATCGTCCCATCAGCTCTTACGGATGCAAATTCTGCTTTTGCTCGAGGTTCACCTTCGAGCTTTTGATTATTTTGATTGGGGAAGCCTTTCGCTTTATTTCGCATAATCATACCCTCCTCAAACGTGTGTGATTGAAACGTGTTAAAAGAATGTAAGATCCTTTTCACACGTATTCATAGTATTTGGATAAATGAACGATGTATGTCATTTAATCATTGGAAAAGGGGGAATGGGAAATGAATGATTATCATCAACGTCTAGCAACGTTATTACTTGAAAAGAACGATCAGCTTTCATATGACCAGGCCATTACTTGGGTGGAGCTACTTTGGGATGATTTTGAAACAACCTATGCAAAAGCCGGTAAAGAGTATATGGGAAGTGAAACAACAGAACGAATTGTACGGCAATGGATTGATCTATACGGAACAAAACTGCATGAATTTGTAGCAAAAAATCCTAAATATAAAGATTTCTTAAACCAAAAACCAAAAATTCTTCATTAAAAAAGCGATGCCTCAAAGCATCGCTTTACTCTTTGTAACGTCCGATTAGGGTGGACAGTCGCGCACTTTTATTCAAGAACCAGGTATTAAATCCAATTTTTTTCTTAACTTTTCTTCGCTGAAAATCCAGCCCGTATAGGATTTAATAATCTCAAGCTCTAAATTTAGCTGTACGACCGCAACAAACGGATAATGATCATTACTACGATATCGTAAATCTATGAATCGAACCTCGTAGTAGTCATCATATTCATCAAGCTCCCATCGGTAAACAGGAGAAAATGATAAAAATGCGGATAGATTATCATCCTTTTTTGCTGCTTCGAGAATCGGTGAATCCGGTACAGGAATTCGGTTAAATTGATCGATGATGTGAACCTCATTATTATGGGCTCTACCTACAAAAAATTGATGTTTGTTCATGATGGCTAGGCGCCACTGAGTAAAGCGCATCGTCGGTGCAATAATAATTTCGGTTGCATCAGGGATGATTTTTTTCACTTCCTGCATGACTCTTCTTTGAGCAATAAATCGGATAATATAATAGGCAACTAGTACTGCATAAATGGCTAGGAAAGTGTAACCTGGATGACTACCAAAGGCCCAGAATAATAAACCGACTACATGTAAGCCAAAAATAATTGGATCAAAAGTATTAATAACCCCTAATGCTAACCATTTTGATGAAAAGGGCCTTAGGGCTTGGGTTCCATAAGCATTAAAAATATCCACAAACACATGTAGGAAAACAGCTAAAAACGTCCACATCCATAAATGAAGCAAATTTGTTTCTGGAAAAAAGGATAGATTGCAGCTGTAATCACAATCGGCCATAATAATACTGCAGGGATTGAATGGGTAATTCCGCGGTGATTCCGTATATAGACTGCATTATTCCTTAGCTTTAAGACAGTATCAATATCAGGTGCTTGTGAGCCTACTATTGTTGCAATGAAAACGCTCGTTGCAGTTGCAGCACTAGCACTTACAACTGGATCTAATGTAGCTAATCCGCCTAGAGCAAGTCCCATTACAACATGAGTACCTGTATCCAAAAGGAAGACCTCCTTGTATACTCATTTGGACGATAGGGTAACCTTCACGTTTAGTTTACCAATAAAACACAGTTTTTAACAGCAAGAAAGCTCCCTTTTTGTGGCTGAGGAAAAATATTTATCGAGATGTCCTCGTTCCCTTTTAGAGTATGCAACTACGATTATCTTATTACCTACGGAGGTTCAATAGTGAAGAATAACAGCTTGACTGTCCTTGAGCATTTTGATCAAGAAGTATTCCAGTTTGATTTAATAAATTGGTTTAAGAAAGAGCAAAGACAACTACCATGGCGTGAAAACCAGGATCCATATCGTGTCTGGGTCTCTGAAATCATGCTTCAACAAACGCGAGTAGATACTGTTATTCCCTACTTTAATCGTTTTATCGAACAATTTCCAACAATCCAAGCCTTGGCTGAGGCGGATGAGGAAAAAGTATTAAAGGCATGGGAAGGTTTAGGCTATTATTCAAGAGTTCGTAATCTCCACAGTGCAGTAAAGGAGGTCCATCAACAATATGGAGGAACTGTACCTAACTCTCCTAAAGATATATCCTCTTTAAAAGGAGTTGGACCCTATACAGCTGGAGCTATTTTAAGCATCGCTTACGGCGTACCAGAACCAGCAGTTGATGGCAACGTTATGCGTGTGCTATCACGTATTTTATTAATTCGGGAGGACATAGCCAAGCCGTCAGTAAGAAAAATTTTTGAAGCAGCAGTGAGGTCGATTATCTCTCATGATAATCCGTCTTATTTTAATCAAGCCCTTATGGAACTGGGCGCGCTAATCTGTACACCGACTTCACCATCCTGTTTATTATGTCCTGTAAGAGAACATTGCCAAGCTTTCGCCGAAGGGGTACAGACAGAACTGCCAATTAAAACAAAAAAGAAAAAACAACGACTTGTTTCCCTCGTTGCAGCTGTGCTAACTGACAAGGAGGGAAGGTATTTAATACACAAACGCCCTAGTGAAGGCTTGTTAGCAAATTTATGGGAATTCCCGAATGTTGAAACCCATCTTTCCTTTAAAAATGAAAAACAGCATTATCTGCAATTTGTGAAGGATGAATACTCTGTAGATGCCATTCTAACAGAAACAATCGGCCAAATTGATCATGTATTTTCACATTTAGAGTGGAATATTCACATTTATCGTGGAGAAATTACCTCTCCTGTTTTAGAAAGACCCGACCTAATTCTTGTAACACCAGAAGAACTAAAGCAATATGCATTCCCAGTCTCCCACCAAAAAATGTTGCAAAAACACCTACAACATTAACGCGTCACAGTACTGGGGGACTGTCCCCCGCTACTTTATCGCGGTAAAATGCTAATGGTTGGTGCTACCGCGGCGCTCAATCTCTTTAATGATTTGAGTGTGGATGGATTGGCCCTCAACATTTAAATAGGGCACCATTTGTTGCAGTGATTGATGGTAGAAGGAGAGTTCATGGTCATTCCATTCTGTTTTAGACATCATTAACAATTCAGTCATGTCACGTCTAATTGTCATATCATTACCCCTTTTCCGACTTGGATGATTTTCGATTTAGTTTGTTCTTATCATTGTCATCTATACTAGGAAAAGCTAAAATTAAAAAAGACACTGTATTAGAAATGAGGAAAATAAAGAATGACACAAAAGGTAGCTTTAGTAACTGGTAGTAGCCGAGGAATTGGAAAGGCAACGGCACTTCGTCTCGCAAAAGAAGGCTATGATATTGTTGTAAACTATGCAAGAAGTAAGACGGCTGCACTCGAAGTAGCTGCTGAGATTGAGGCATTGGGAAGGAAAGCATTAGTCGTACGGGCAAATGTCGGCGATGTCGACAAAATTAAAGCAATGTTTGAGCATATAGATCAAGAATTTGGTCGTTTAGATGTATTTGTGAGTAATGCGGCTTCAGGTGTTCAACGCCCATTAATGGAGCTTGAAGAATCGCATTGGGACTGGACTTTAAATATTAATAGTAAAGCATTGCTTTTCTGTGCCCAAGAAGCAGCTAAGCTGATGGAACGAAATGGCGGCGGTAGAATCGTCAGCATTAGTTCATTAGGATCCATTCGTGCTTTAGAAAATTATACAGTAGTAGGTGTTTCAAAAGCAGCTGTTGAAGCCTTAACACGATATTTATCGGTTGAGTTGGCTTCAAAAAATATCATTGTTAACGCAGTTTCTGGTGGAGCTATCGATACAGATGCTCTAAAACATTTTCCAAATCGTGAATGGATGTTAGCAGAGGCTAAACGAAAAACACCTGCAGGAAAAATGGTTGAAATAGAAGATATCGTTAACACAGTCATGTTTTTACTTTCAGGAAATGCCGATATGATTAGAGGGCAAACTATTATCGTTGATGGTGGAATTTCATTACTATTGTAATTGATATTTAGGACTAATTAGTTTTTTGGTTGGAAATAAATCCCATGATTTGAACCTGTTACGCTGGTTATATTAATTAGCGTGGAGGTGATATCAATGGCAAATTTCAATCAGCCAAACAAAACATCTGCTGGAACTAATATTCAGCAAGTAAGACAACAAAACGCTCAATCTCAAGGTGGAGCTGGCCAATTCGGAACCGAATTCGCTAGTGAAACAAACGCTGCAGAAGTGAGACAACAAAACGCTCAATCTGCACGCAATAAGTCAGGAGCAAGCTCTGTAGCTGGATCAAGCTTTGGAGCAGGTGCAAGCGCAGGCGCTGGCCAATTTGGAACAGAGTTTGCGAGCGAAACAAATGCTGCTGAAGTTAGACGTCAAAATCAACAATCTCAAGCTAATAAATCTCAAGGCTCAGGTCAATTTGGCGGCCAAAGCTAATAACAGATTAAACAAAGAGGCATTCTTCATTCGTGAAGAGTGCCTTTTTTAATCCATCCAAACATAATTAACGATTACATAACCCCTTTAAATGAAAAAATCAGTCACATCAAAAAATATTTTTATCTATTTTTATCTTTTCGACAAAACAACCCGTTAATCAACAGAAAAAGTCAAAGGACTTTCCTCTAGCATCTCGAATTCATATAACTACCAATCTATATGAGGACGGTGGAGGAAAATGAACAACTTTAACCGTTTAATCTCGGAGCAAATGAAAACAATGGATAAATTGTTAGAGATTCAGTCTGAGCTAGAAAGATGTCAAGAAATTGAACAAGAACTGGTAAAGCTTCAAGAAGAAACAAAAATAGAAGATGTTCAAGCCGATATCATCCGCATGAAGGAAGAGCTAAGGGAAATACATCAAATATTTGAGCAGCAAACAGAAGAAGTGATACGCTCCTATCAGGAATTGAACGTAATGTGTAAATAAAGGTACAATTCTTTTAAAAAATACCACCAAAATCAAGCCATTGATGCATTTTCAATGGCTCTTTGTTTTAAATTCTGTGTTTTACCGTTATAATAATAGAAAATAGGAATTGTTCTTTGTACCTTTTTTATTTTAATAAAAAATAATTGATAACATAGTGTTTAGGTTACAAAGCGTTCTGGAACGAAAGTAGGGGAGATTATTGGGCGTTCCCATCGAAGGTGAAACAGTACAAATTCATAGCTATAAACACAATGGGCACATCCATCGCGTCTGGGAACAAACAACCATTTTAAAAGGGACGCAAAGCTTGGTCATTGGTGGCAATGATCGAACCATGGTAACAGAATCAGATGGAAGAACGTGGATTACACGTGAGCCTGCCATTGTATATTTCCATTCTCAATATTGGTTTAATGTCATTGGTATGCTCCGTGAGGATGGAATTTATTATTATTGCAATATTAGTTCACCCTATATTTTTGACAATGAAGCATTAAAGTATATTGATTATGATTTAGATATTAAAGTATTTCCAGATATGACCTTTAATTTACTGGATGAAGATGAGTATGAACGTCATCGTAAAGAAATGAAGTATCCCGATATCATTGATCAAATTCTGAAACGCAATGTTGATCAGCTAATTCAATGGATCCGTCAAAGAAAAGGCCCATTTGCACCTGATTTTATTGATATTTGGTATGAAAGGTATTTAACTTACAGACGTTAATGTTAAAATAAATACAGTGGGTACAAAATAAAGACCTGTTGATGTTAATCAACAGGTTTTACTATGAGTTCCCGCCATATAGGGGGGCGAATACTTGAACAACATTTTAAGATACTTACAATTTGTCAAACCATACCGATTTCAAATTGTTGGAACGATTTTGATCGGCGTAATAAAATTCTCCATTCCGTTAATTACCCCGCTATTAATTAAGTTTGTCCTTGATGATGTTATTGGTAGCGAAATTCTATCCAAACAGGAAAAATTAGATCAGTTATTCATCCTAATGGCTTTAATGATTGTTGTATTTGTGATTCTCAGGCCGCCAGTAGAATACTATCGTCAATATTTTGCCCAGTGGACCGCAAATCGCATCCTTTATGATATTCGTGATCGGTTATTTACACATATTCAAAAATTAAGCTTTAAATACTATGCCAATACAAGATCTGGTGAAGTGATCTCCAGGGTCATCAACGATGTTGAGCAAACCAAAACATTTGTTATATCTGGATTAATGAATCTTTGGTTAGACATAGCTACAATCGTGATTGCCATCTTTATTATGTTCTCAATGGATATATCTTTAACCCTAGTTTCGCTTATCTTGTTTCCTTTTTACGGTTTTTCTGTTCGTTATTTCTTTGGGAACCTGAGGAAGCTTACGAGAGTTCGGTCCCAAGCTTTAGCAGAAGTTCAAAGCTATTTACATGAACGTGTACAGGGGATGCCGGTTATTAAAAGCTTTGCAATTGAGGATTTTGAACAGGGGCAATTTGATAAACAAAACCGAAATTTCTTAACAAAGGCAATAGATCACACGAGATGGAATGCAAAGTCTTTTGCAGTGGTTAATACGATTACTGATGTTGCTCCTTTAATCGTAATTGGCTTTTCAGCTTATCAGGTCATTCAGAATGATTTATCATTAGGAACGATGGTTGCATTTATTTCATATATCGAGAAGCTTTATAGTCCATTAAGAAGATTAGTGAACTCCTCAACAACCATTACACAATCAATCGCATCAATGGATCGGGTATTCGAATTCATGGATGAAGAATATGATATAGTCGACGCTGCTAATGCAGTCGAATGTAAAGAAGTTGAAGGGAACTTAATTTTTGATCATGTGTCCTTTTCCTATAATGACAATGAGGATTACGTACTAAAAGATATATCGCTCAATGTGAAAAAAGGAGAAACATTAGCTTTAGTTGGGATGAGTGGAGGTGGGAAAAGCTCGCTTATTAGCCTAATACCACGATTTTATGATGTAACAAAAGGAAAGATTCTTCTAGATGGTGTGGACATCTCCTCGATAAAGGTTCGGTCATTACGGGATAAAATTGGCATGGTGCTTCAGGATAATATTTTATTTAGCGAGTCGGTCATGACCAACATTTTACTCGGTAACCCAACTGCATCAGAAGAAGAAGTTATCCAAGCAGCAAAGCAAGCGAATGCACATGATTTTATTATGGGACTTTCTGAAGGATACCATACAAAAGTGGGCGAGAGAGGCGTTAAGCTATCAGGTGGTCAAAAACAAAGAATCGCCATTGCCAGGGTCTTTCTTAAAAACCCCCCAATTTTAGTACTGGATGAAGCTACTTCAGCACTTGATTTAGAAAGTGAGCACCTAATTCAGGCGGCACTTGAAACGCTTGCTGAGCAAAGAACTACATTTATCGTTGCACATCGTTTATCAACGATTACACATGCAGACCGTATTGTTCTAATTGAACACGGAGAAATAGTGGAAATGGGTCGTCATGATGAATTGATGAAGAAGAAGGGCAGCTACTATAATTTATTTCAGGTTCAACAACTGGAACCGAAAGTTCACGAGGAAACCCAGACTTTTTAGGAGTCTGGTTTTTTTTCGTCAACTTTACTACTTTTATCTACATAAACATATACCCATTAGTAAAATCTATAGGATGTCACAAGTCATTTATGAAGGGAGCATGATTATGCAAAATCAAGCACAGATGCAGACACCTCCGACTGCGATTACAACAAAGGATTTAGATTATATTAAGGATGCCTTATCATGGGAACTGCTTGCCTTTAAAAAATTCCACCACTTAGCAAGCCAGGTTCAAAACAATGAAATTAAACAAGCGCTTGAAAAAGCAGGGCAGATGCACCAAAACCATTATCAAAAAATACTATCTCATCTACAAGTTGATAATAATACCGCACTAGCAAATATGCCTAGCATGCAACAAATGCAGTAATTCCAATTTTTGAATGGAGGAGAAAATCCATGCAAAATCAACAAAATCAAATTGCTAATCCGCAAACTGGACAATTACCTCAAGTAAAAGGGCCAGAAATGAACGATCGTGACTTTGTTAACGATGGATTAAGCACATGCAAATATTTAACTGATAGTTTAAATAGTGCCGTACGTGAAGCAAGTCATATTCAATTACATGCTGACTTTATGCAGATTTTGACGGAAACACATCAAAGTGCTCGTGATTTGTTTAACTTAATGTTTAAAGAAGGCTGGTATAAGCTAGAAGCAGCAGAACAACAAAAAGTTGACCAAGCCTATCAACAATTTAACGGTTATTCTTCGCAATTTCCTTACTGAATAAACAGGACTTGTTAAACGTTGATTTCCGCTCCCATCATCTAAGTAAAGTGGTAAGGCAAAATAAAAAGTGGCTGACATCAGTGTCAGCCACTTATTACTTTGCTTCCTCAAACTCAACCTCGTTTGCACCTTTATGAAATGATTGGAAGCTATTGATTAATGTTTCTAGATGCTCGATTTGTTCTCTATATTCTATAATTGAGGCGATTACCTGCATGGAATGAAATAGGATTGGCGCATATGGTTCATCAATGCCTTTTTGCTGAGCTAAAAACAGATCAAATAAATCCTGCTTACTCATACAAACGTCTTGTTTCTCCAATGCAGCATTGGGTTTAATTTTTCCAATAAATCGAAGCAGCATTTGTTCATGATGATTAATTAGGCAATCAAGCTGGGCTTGTATCGCATTTTGGAATTCTACTGGCATTTGCTGTAGCTCATTTTCATAGCGATGAAGACGTTTTAATACATCAAGAGCCCTTTTTGCGGTTGATACCATCTGGCGATATACGACCAGCTTACGGGATTTAACTAAGGTAGTTTTTTTAAAATAGTTCCGTTCCTCTGTATACATGAGAAACAACTGGTCTATTTTAATCATGGAATCTTTAATTTTGATGATATCATTCTTTAGAAGTCGATGCTCTGATGCATGGCGAATGCTATACCGAATCCAGCGGATGATTTCTGCTGTCACCTCAGTCACACCTGTAAACAGCTTATTTTCGTACTTTGGTGGTAGAAAAATTAAATTCACCATAAATGATGATAATACCCCAAGCATAATGGTCGAAAAACGAATGATAGCAAAATGAATAAATTCATCCCCAGGTGTTTCCATGATTGCAATTAATGTTACCAGAGAAAGAGCAATCGTGTTTTCAATTTTTAATTTCAAATTGATCGTTATGACGATGATAGCGGCCAGGCCAATAATGATGATTTCGTTGCCAAAAAGTAAAACAAAGGATATGGCAATAGCCGCTCCAATAAAATTACCTTGAATTTGTTCAATAATGGATAAAAACGAACGATAAATGGTTGGCTGTATGGCAAAGATGGCTGCGATTCCAGCAAAGACTGGTGAAGGTAATTGAAGTAGTTCTGATAATAAAAGTGCAAGAATAATTGCGATTCCCGTTTTAAAAATGCGGGCACCAAGTTTCATGGTATTTTCCTTTCATATACATTTTTCTAAGTGGCGTCCAAGGGGTTAAATCCTTGTCTATACCTTTTCGTAAAAGCCAAACAATTATGTACTATACAATGATTATTTCAGAAGTTCAAGGGATATTTTTCGAAAAAGAAAAAAGTGCCCGCAAAACTATGCGAGCACTTTCGTTATGTGTCTTATGAAATTTTAGAGCTCTAACTCTCAAGCAAGTAGCTTCCGCATTTCGATCATCACTCTGTAGAGACAGATGGATCGGCTTGTTCTTTTACTGGAACAACCTGAACAAAGTGTGCTTCCGGTTTAGCCAATAGAAAAGCTAAGCTGTCTGCTTCCTCAGTTTGTCCTTGAGCTTTAAGTGCGTCAACATAGGAGCCAAGTAATTCATTCACATCAGCAATCCCTTTCTCATTTAGAGAAGTGACAGTCACCTTTGCTCCTTTAGCAATTCTTCGTTGAATCGCTTCTTTTGTAAAACCTAATTCAGGTTGATGACGTAGGTATACAACCCCACCGGTCATCCCAGCACAAATCCATGGACCTGGGTCACCTAAAACAAGTCCGCGACCATTGGTCATGTATTCAAAAGCAAAGCCTTTAATATTAGCGTTCGTACCAATGTTTCCAGCTTCATCCTGTGGAATTGGTTTCTTTAATTGACCGCCAATAATCATGTCAGCTCCGGATAATCTGATTCCTGCACGGGCATCAGCATCACCTTGAGCAACAAGCAATCCTTTTTGAGCGCCATAGCCAAAGCCTTTACCAACAGAGCCATTATAGAATTTGCCGTCTTTTCCTTTTGATTTGAACACTTGAATCTTTCCACCGAAGGAAGTTTTACCGATTCCGTCCTGGGCCCCACCGCTAATATCAATATTGATTCCATCACAGTTGTAAGCACCAAGGCCGTTACCTGGAATAGATCCTTTATATTGTAGGTGTACCGGCGGCAGATCATGATAAGAACCATCGAGACGCCCACGAACACGGTGACATGAAACACGGCTTCCAAGTACACGTTGTTCTGAACTTACTGAATGGAACTCGCGTGAATGCTGTAAATCAGCAACGTCTGCATCAAGATATTCCGCACCTACAGCAACTTGAAGCTGTGATGATTCGATTGATGCGACGGCTTCTTTTGCACTTAATGGACTAATATCCAATGCTTTTAATAAATAGGTTAGATCTAATTGATCATTGCCATTTAATTGTTGTAATAAGTCTGAGCGACCAACTGCGTCCTGGAGATTACGTACGCCAATGGAGGCAGCTAAGCTCTTTAATTCAGTACCAATCGCTGTAAATAGGTTAATAATAGCCTGAACAGCCAGCTCTGATTGTCTTGGCACAAAACGACGCAAACCATGCGCTTTTGCTTGTGCTTCAGATTCGATTTGAGTGGCAATTCCAACGTGACAAGTATCTAAGTGACAGCCACGGCAAGTTGTACATCCAATTGCAATCATCGATAATGTTCCGAAACCAATACGGTTAGCGCCAAGTAACATAACTTTTAATACATCCTGCGCACTCTTGATACCGCCATCAGCCCAAAGCTCTACTTGGTGACGAAGTCCAGCCTCTAATAGAGCGTTATGTGCAGCCTTTACACCAATTTCAACTGGCAAACCAACATGCTGAAGGGCATGAATTCTTGCCGCTCCAGTTCCGCCGTCGAAACCACTCAAAGTAATGATATCGGCACCTGCTTTAGCGATACCAACCGCGATTGTTCCAATGTTTGGTACGATTGGTACTTTAACAGCAACCTTTGCTTTATCATTTGCTGTTTTAAGCTCATGGATCATTTGTGCCAGGTCTTCAATCGAATAAATATCATGGTTATTTGATGGTGAAATTAAATCAGATCCGATTGTTGCATTTCTGGCTTCGGCAATTTTAGCTGTAACCTTAGATCCAGGCAGATGACCACCTTCACCAGGCTTCGCCCCTTGACCAATTTTGATTTCAAGTAGATTTGATGAGTTTAATAGCTCAGCATTTACCCCAAATCGACCTGATGCAACCTGTTGGCCACGTGTCTTTGGATATTTTCCAAGCATATCCTTAATTTCGCCGCCTTCACCGTTAAGGCTGACCATATTGAGACGATCTGCTCCTTCTGCATAGGCGCGGAACGCGATTTCATTTTGCGATCCAAACGACATAGAAGAGATGACGAACGGTAAATCATGCTCACCGACATGTAAATCGACCTCATCAGCAGTCCCAATCGGATTTGTTTTCTTCAATTCGATTAAATGACGAATGGTTGTAGGATTTTGTTCTTCCTGCTCCGTGATTTTTTCTCGGTAAGCATCATAGCTTCCTGTCGAAGCCATTTCACCAATTGATTTCCAAATTCTTGGGAACAAATTAAATGTTTTGCCAATCCGCTCTTTTTCATTATGGTAATCGATGGCTCTTAGTAAAGAATCTTCTTTAAGTGATTCGAAATTGAAAGCTAGATCCTTTGAACCAAAGAAGTTCGTAATATTTAAGCATTGTGCAATCTCGTCATTAAAGCCGATTGCCGAAAACAGTCTGCCGTATCCGCGCAGCTCATGAATTCCAATTGTAGAAATGACTTTTTCAACCCCTTTTGTAAGGGCGCTGTATAAATTTTTCACCGTTTTTAAGGTGGTGTCATCTAGTACAGTAATAAACATATAGTATGGGGAAACAACATCTGCCCCTAAACCAAATGCAATCATAATATCATGTAACGAACGAAGGGCAGCGGAACGAACTAATAAAGAACAGTCTCTACGCACACCTGCTTTTACTAATGCCTGATCTACAGCTGATGTTACAAGATGTGGATCAATCCAGAACGAATCCTGTTGATGTGCATCTGCATCATCTAAGATCAAAAGCGTTTTTCCAGATTTCACTGCTTCAATCGCTGTTTCCGTAATTCTTGTTAATGCCTCAGGAATTGTTTCATTTTTTGCAAATGTTGTTGGTAAATATGAAACTAATTTAGCGGTTTGGAAAATGTTGACTAATTGATCAAAGCTTGGTTGGTTGAGTTCTTCAGAACAGTCATAGCCAACTTTTCCTTCGATAAGGATTGGCGTGCTAAGCTCCACAACCACACTAGTTTCTTCTGCAGCGAACAGAGTTGGGCGTTTGCCAATAATTGTTCGTGTTGAGAAGTGCTCTGTTTCACGATCACGGTCAATTGCTGGATTGGTAACAACCGCTACGCTTTCTTTAATAAAATCAGGAATGTTTTTACGTTCCAGATTTAAAGCTGCAAGTGGTGCATCATGTCCTAGTGAACGGATTGGCTCAACGCCTTTTTCAGCCATTTGCTCCACTAATTGTACATGGTCTCTTTCCCAACCAAATGCCTTATACTGACCATTAGTGATTTTTGACGGATAATTAACGGTTACCGTCTTTTCAACCTTAGGTGGATTAATACGCTTTCTAGCATCTTTAAAGCTAATTCGATTTGCGAAACGCTTATATACCTCACCATGGAATTCACTCATGAAATAGGTTTCAAGATCTTCACCATTCCATTTGAAGCCCACTTTTTCGCCAGGTGCAAGCGGCTTCGGATCATTCATGAATTCTGTTGTTGGTATGATACCTGGTTCAGAGGAGAATAAGTATGATTTCTCAGTTTCAAGCATCCAAAGTGGACGAAGACCGAGTGAATCGACACTAAATACTGCTTCATCGGCAAATCTAGAAATAATCCCTGCTGGACCTTGCGCAAAATGTCCCCATGCTTCACGAATATACGTATATAAATCCTGTAAATGTTCAGGGAATGCTTTAATTTCATTAACGATTGGCGGGAATAAAACATCCATTGCCTCAAATAGAGAATATCCTTCACGACAGATAAAGGTTTCAATAATTCTGCTTAAGTCTTGTGAGTCGCTTCCATCTTTTACAAGTGGTACATTGATCATTCTTGCTTCATCACGTAGTTTTGCAATCGTATTGATTTCGCCATTATGTCCAAGTACACTGAATGGCTGTACTCTGAAGAAGCTGGATAATGTGTTTGTAGAATAACGATTATGCCCAAGTGTAATGGTAGATGCAACAAGTGGGCTAGCAAGGTCTTGATAGTATTTTGGAAGGATGTCACCAGCACCCATTACTTTATAAACTGCGTGATATTGACTCAAAGAGGCTACATGAACGGCTTCATTTTTTTCAAATTCAACAATTAGGCTAAACAGCTTTTGAGATAACTCTTTTCCAGAAAGAGGAGCAAGACAGGCTATTTGCCAAAATACAGGGTTTTCCTGAATTGCAATTGGACCTAGTGCAGCTGAATCGGTCACCTTATCGGATTCAAATAATATTTCAAATCCGTTTTGGTTAAGCTTTGATTGTAGCTCGGAAATAATCGCTTTCGGTCCGGCATTTTTCGTAATGAAAAAGTGACCAACAACAAAACGGTCGCTGTTGATTACTTCTGGATCCTTGCCAGCACTCGATAATTTTTCCTTCCACAATTGCTGTGGAATATCGATGTGAATCCCAACGCCGTCACCTTCGCCGTTAATAAAGCCAGCGCGGTGGTTCATCAGGACAAGGGCATCGATACAATGGAAAATGTTTTCCCTTGTAGGTATTTTCTTTTTTTCAAGACTTGCAACAATTCCGCAAGCATCGTGTTCTTGACGATGAAAATCTGTAAATAGAGACGGACTCCATTGTTGATCCATGTGTTTCGGCTTTATTAAAGGGTTACCTCAAAAAGCCGTTTCACCTCCTGTAATAAATAGTGCTCCATTCAATTTTTATTTACAAATGAACAAATGGTAACGAACCATTAAAATCATTTAATTATAATAGTTGCGAACGAATGGCATTTTTTAATAAAATTGTATTTTAATATTATCATAGGAATTTTCAGAAATCAATTATCCATGCATAGTAATAGGTGGAAAACAAAGTGGCATTTTATAGAAGGAAAAGCTTAAGGAAAGCGCTTACATAAGGGTTTGAAAGGAAATCCAGGAGAAATGGATCGCTCCTGGATTAATCTGGTTTTTGTATAATTATTCATTCTTTAGTGAGGAAAATGCATTGCGAACTGCATGGATTGTTGCTTCAATGTCCTCTTGTGTATGAGCGATTGTAAGGAACCACGCTTCATATTTTGACGGAGCCAAATTAATTCCTTGATGGAGCATCAGCTTAAAAAATTTACCAAACATTTCACCATCTGTATTTTCAGCTTGAACATAATTTTCAATTTTTTCTGTTGTAAAATAAACCGTTAATGCTCCTTTGAGTCGATTAATCGTAATTGGAATTTCGAAATCCTTTGCAGCCTCTAAAATTCCCTCTTCGAGCAATGCACCTAATTGATCTAAATATTCGTAAACGCCATTTTGCCCGAGAACCTCTAGACAAGCTATTCCAGATAAAATAGAAGCAGGGTTTCCTGCCATCGTACCTGCTTGATAGGCTGGACCGAGCGGTGCAACATGCTCCATAATATCAATCCGTCCACCGTAAGCACCAATTGGTAGGCCGCCTCCTATAATTTTTCCTAAGGCGGTTAAATCTGGCTTTACTCCAAGTAAATCTTGCGCACCACCGTACATGAACCGGAATGCAGTAATGACTTCATCATAGATAACAAGTGCCCCGGCAGCATGGGTCAAGTCATTGACAGCTTGTAAAAATCCTGACTTAGGCTCGACAATTCCAAAGTTCCCAACGATTGGCTCAACAAGTACTGCTGCAACTTGATCGCCCCATTTATCAAGTGCTTCCTTATAAGCGTCAATGTCATTAAATGGGACAGTGATGACTTCTTGAGCAATACTTTTTGGCACACCAGCAGAATCAGGGGTTCCAAGTGTAGATGGACCTGAACCAGCTGCGACAAGGACAAGATCGGAATGACCGTGATAACAGCCAGCAAATTTAATGATTTTATCTCGTCCCGTATAGGCACGAGCGACACGAATCGTTGTCATGACGGCCTCGGTTCCGGAATTCACAAACCGGACCTTATCTAATGAAGGAATCGCCTCTTTTAACATTTTCGCGAACTTTACTTCGTGGGGAGTTGGGGTTCCGTAAAGGACACCTGAATCCGCTGCTTTTTTTATTGCCTCTGTAATATGTGGATGCGCATGTCCCGTAATAATTGGTCCATAGGCTGCTAAATAATCGATATATTGGTTGCCATCGACATCCCAGAAATAGGCCCCATGACCACGTTCCATCACAACCGGTGAGCCTCCACCAACCGCTTTATACGAACGTGACGGGCTGTTAACTCCGCCAACAATATGCTGTAATGCTTCATTATGTAATCGTTCAGAATTAGTAAAATTCATTATAAAAACCTCCCATTTGTTACTGCCTATTCATTTTAACAGAAAAAGAATGAAGACGATTGGTTTTCGAATCTATTATGTATGTAATCAATCGTCTAGGTTGTATTAGTATAATTGTTTCGTTACACTATGTATTTAGGACTGTGAATGATGTTGGAGGAGAATATAGATGAAGGATGCCATACTAGTTAACGATTTGCGCAAAGAATTTAAGTCCTATTCAAGCCGTTCAGGTTTGAAAGGTGCTTTTCGAGATTTGTTAATGCGAAATTATAAAGTAGTTCCGGCTGTTAACGATATTAGCTTTCAAATAAAGCAGGGGGAGATGGTTGGCTATATCGGTGAAAATGGGGCAGGTAAATCGACAACCATTAAAATGTTAACAGGAATTCTAACCCCGACTTCTGGAAGTGTGTCAGTAAATGGAATGAACCCTCATAAGGAACGGGAAAAATTCGTGCAAACAATCGGAGTCGTGTTTGGTCAGCGCTCTCAACTTTGGTGGGATATCGCCGTTCAAGAATCGTTTCGCCTACTGAAAAAGGTTTATAAAGTTTCAGATGAACAATATAACGAGCATATGGGCCATGTTATCAAAACACTAGATTTAGAGCCATTATTGGATAAACCTGTTCGTAAATTATCGCTAGGACAAAGAATGCGCTGTGAACTTGCTGCCGCATTAATCCATAATCCGCCGCTTCTTTTTCTTGATGAGCCGACGATTGGTTTGGATGTTTTAGTAAAGCTTAAGATTCGAGAGTTTTTAAAGGAAATCAACGAAAAGTACAATACGACGATTCTGCTTACCACACATGATTTAACCGACATTGAAGCTTTATGTGAACGTGTAATCATGTTAGATGAAGGTAAAATTATTTATGATGGCGCACTTCGCAGCCTAAAAGAAAAATGGGGCGATGGAAAGGATATACAATTCCAATTTTTACAGCCTGTTAATTTACTGGAATTAGAGAGTCTAACGAGAGAGTACGAGCTAAAGTGGGAAGAAAATGAAGAGAGTCAAACTTATACGGTCCACATTGCTGATGATAATGATGAGTTGATCTCCCAAATTATTGCGAAGGTCGTTGCGGCTTTCAAAGTTAAGGACCTTAAAATTAACGAGTTATCAACGGAAGAAATCATTCGAAACATATATGAAAAAGGGACAGCGTAAGGGGGCGATTCGAATGGGTAAATATTTAGAGATGATTCGTATTCGCTTCTTAATGATGCTTGCATATCGAACCAATTATTATACGGGAATCCTGATTTATAGCATTAATATCGGTGCTTATTATTTTTTGTGGAATGGAATCTATGGGGATAAAGGGGAAATACAAGGGTTAACGGTTGCGCAAATGACGACCTATATCGCCGTTGCCTGGATGGCACGAGCTTTTTATTTTAATAATCTCGATCGGGAAATGGCGGTGGAGATTATGGATGGAAGAGTTGCGATAGAATTAATTCGACCCTATAGCTATTTGGGAATGAAGGTGATGCAGGGATTAGGTGAAGGAATCTTCCGTTTGTTTCTGTTTTCTATGCCCGGAATGGTAATCGTAGCGTTTATTTTCCGGCTCGATTTTTCGATTTCCCCCTATACCCTGGGGTTATTTTTCGTTTCGATCCTATTAAGTTTCTTCATTAATACGCAAATTAATTTAATGACCGGACTAGCAACGTTCTTTCTATATAATAATACTGGGTTAATTCGAGCTAAACGAGTTGTAATTGATCTGTTTTCTGGTTTATTGCTGCCGATAAGTTTTTTTCCTATCTGGGCACAGGACATAATGAAATTTCTTCCATTTCAAGGTATTAGCTACTTACCTAGTATGATTTTTACTGGGGGCTTCACCAATAACCAGGCCACCCATGCCATTTTATCGCAAGCTATTTGGGTTGTAATTTTGATACTACCAATTTATTTGTTATGGGTTCTCGCAAAAAAACAATTGGTTATCCAAGGAGGGTGACGCATGTTCTACGTATCAATTTTTTTCCAATATGTCGCCCAATACTTGAAAACAAGAATAGAATACAGGAGTAATTTAATCGTCGAAATCTTAACGGATTTTTTACAACAAGCTGTAAATTTTGTCTTTATCCTGATAGTTTTCGGTCATACTCATGCGTTAGCAGGTTGGTCTAGGGAGGAAATTATCTTTATCTATGGATTTTTTCTAATTCCTTTTGCATTATTTTCGTCTTTTTTTAATATTTGGGATTTCAATGAACGTTATATAGTTAAAGGGGAGCTTGATCGAATCCTTACGAGACCGATCCATAGTTTGTTTCAAATTATTTTAGAACGGATGGAATTGGAATCGCTTTTTGGTGGGATAACTGGCTTAGCTATTATGTTTTATGCAGGTGGAAAACTAGGATTAGAGTTGCACTGGTATGATCCGCTTCTTTTTGTGATTTTTATCATCGGCGGCGTAATGGTTTATGCGGGAATTTTTGTACTCATTGCCTGTGTCAGCTTTTGGTCTGATGCGAAATCCTCGATTATGCCAATGATGTACAATATTAGTAACTACGGGCGGTATCCAGTTGATATTTATAACAAAATTATCCGGTTTATCTTAACCTGGATATTACCGTTTGCATTTGTTGGAGTTTACCCAGCTTCTTTTTTCCTTGGGAAAAGTGAATGGTACCTTTATGCCTTTATTACACCATTTATCGGTATTGCATTTTTTAGCCTTTCTATTTTTGTATGGAATGAAGGGGTAAAGAGGTACCGTGGTGCAGGGAATTAATGATATTAAATAAGACAGGCTAGCATACAGTTAGGCTATGGAGCGTATTCTTTATTAGGAAGATAAGGGAGCGGATTCCATGGCCTTTTACGTTTTATTTATATGTGTCATCCTTTGTATTTTGATGAGCTTACGAGTGCTTTTTTTGCCACGGAATGTTAGAAGCAATCCTGTTTCATTAGAGAATTTTTTTATGCTAGCCATGCTCTATGCCACGATTATGATTGGCTTTGGTTTATTATATATGATGCTAGAGATGAAGGGAATTGCGTTAATCATTGACTTGCCGGAAATAGATCACATTAGCTTTTTAACCAGGCTAAAAACCTTTGTCTATTTTAGCGGTATGACATTGTTTTCAGTTGGCTATGGTGACATTACCCCTATCGGGATCGGCAGGGTAATTGCGATAACAGAAGCGCTAATTGGGCATACAATTGCTGCTGCCTTTGTAGCAAGAGCTGTATTTGACCGTGAATAAACAGGCTTTCATTTGACTTTGTTTAAAAAAATGGGATAGGCTTAACATAGCAAATTTGGTTGTTGGGAGGAATAGTGAATGTCATTAACTGTAGGTCAAGCAGCGCCTGAATTTGAACTGCCCTCTACTGAAGGGAAAGCCGTTAAGCTGGCAGATTTTCGTGGCCGAAATATCGTGCTTTATTTTTATCCAAAGGATATGACACCGGGATGTACAACGGAGGCATGTGATTTTCGCGACTATCACACTCAATTTGAGGAAGTAAATGCGGTTATTCTCGGAGTTAGTCCTGATCCGCTTAAGCGCCATGCTACTTTTATTGAAAAACATGGACTGCCGTTTCATTTATTAGCAGATGAAGAACATAAAATGGCGGAGAGCTATGGAGTTTGGACTCTTAAGAAAAACTTTGGTAAAGAATATATGGGAATTGAGCGCTCTACTTTTATCATTGATAAGAATGGAGTACTCGTAAAGGAATGGCGTAAAGTCAAGGTGAAAGGGCATGTCGAAGCGGCTTTGCAATACATAAAGGAAAACTTATAGGTTTTTTAGTATACCTGATTTAGCAGAGCCTATTTTTTACAAGAAAGGCATTTGTCCAATTCATTCATTTTCGATTTGAATATCATTATATTAGGGCATACCTCCTCAGAAGTTCTTTAGCGAATCGTCACAGATTCGCTCTTTTTTTGTTTACATTCTGTGAAAGTATGTTATCGAATTCTGTATTTTCTGATATTATAGTGATTATAAGTAGAAATGTTATTAGGGAAAAATGAAGATTACATAAAAATAAATCTTGAGAGGGGATAATACTAATGAAAATATATACGAAAACAGGGGATAAGGGGACAACCTCACTGGTTTATGGCCAACGGGTTCGGAAGGACGATCTTCGGGTAGAAGCATACGGAACTTGCGATGAAGCTAATTCTATGATTGGGTTAGCGCTAAGCTATTTAAAAGGGGAAAATTTCCAAGGAAAAGATTCATTAGAAACAGCATATCATAAAATACAGACAATTTTATTCCATGTTGGAGCAGAACTGGCAACTCCGAAGGGAAAAGAAGTGAAATGGAAGCTGGAGAAAACAGAAATAGACGAGATGGAAGGGTTAATTGATCAATGGGATAAAGACTTACCGCCATTAACCAATTTTGTTCTTCCAGGAGGACATCCTTCGGGAGCTGCTTTTCACATAGCAAGAACGATTGTTAGAAGAGCAGAACGTTGTTCGGTTAGCCTGGAGGAAGAAGTTAATCCTCTCGTATTAGCTTACTTAAATCGCCTTTCCGACCTACTATTTGTTACGGCAAGATTTGTAAACTATCAACTAGGAGCAGTTGAAAAGACCTTGCATCAAAATAGTGAACAAAAATAGTATTTCAAGTTTGTTATATTGACAAAAGTAATTGTTATTGAGTACACTAATTATAAATATTATAAAGTAAAAATTCTTTTAGAAAAGAGGTGCATGACGGTGTCACATAATCCGCTAAAAGAAGCGTTGGATACCTTAAAAGATACGGGAGTTCGAATTACTCCTCAACGTCATGCGATACTTGAATATTTAATAAACTCAATGTCACACCCTACTGCAGATGATATTTATAAAGCTTTAGAAGGAAAATTTCCAAACATGAGTGTGGCTACAGTTTACAACAATTTGCGAGTATTTCGTGAAGTAGGTCTTGTAAAGGAATTAACTTATGGAGATGCATCCAGTCGCTTTGATTTCGTAACCACTCATCATTACCACGTGATTTGTGAAAATTGTGGTAAAATAGTCGATTTTCATTACCCAGGATTAGATGAAGTGGAAAACCTAGCTTCTCATGTAACTGGTTTTAAAATAAGTCATCATCGTTTAGAAGTATACGGAAGTTGCCCAGAGTGTTCAATTAAGGAAACACATTAATAAAAAAAGAAGGCTGTTGCTTAAATGCAGCAGCCTTCTTTTTTGTTGGAAAAATAAAAAGGTAATCGAGGATATTAATTGTTAGTTTTCTTTCGATTATACTTTTCGTCAAACTCTTTCCCTTCAAGTTGGCGATCTAGTGTTAATGGTTCATTACAATACATACACATATCAACTCGTCCAAGAACTTTCGTTTGCTTACCACAATTAGGACAAACGACTTGAACTGTTTTTGTTGAAAGCATCCCTATCCAAAAATATACCCCTGTGCTTGCGATGATAAAAAGTAAGCCTATTAACATAAATATCGTCATCACCACTGGAGAAGATCGAAAATATATTCCCCCATACATAACGATAAAGCCGATAAAAATTAAGCTCAAAGCAAAAGATCGTATTTTATTAATTTTACTTGAGTATTTTGCCATCATCGTTCCCCTCCTAAAGCTTCAATTTATTATATCATCGTAATGGATTTATGTGGTAATGATTGCTCGCGATGAAAATGTTTCTCTCACGGAAGGATTTTTTTTGGAGTTGTCGAAATATATACGCTATCTGAATTTTATGGAGGAATGACTATGGAACACATTCTTCGGCCAATATACCAAGAACGAGCGAGCCAAACCAATACACTCGGAGTTTTACTAATAGAAAAACGAGAAAAAGCGAGTGCAAGCACAGATACCTTCGATGCAGTGCTTTTAATCATCGTAAAGGAAGCTGAGCATCCACTTCATATTAAACATTACAGTTATGAAGATAAAAAAGCCGCTTTAAATATCGTAAGAGAGGACCAATTAAACGAATGGCTATTAATGGGGAGTAATCGCAAGGTTATAGAATGGATATTCTCGGGAAAAATCCTTTTTGATCGTAATGATTATTTTCAGAATTTAAAGCAAGAGTTAAGAGAATTCCCTTTTTATGGTCGAAAAATAAAAATGGGTATCGAGTTTTCAAAATTAATTCGTCGTTATTTAGACGGCAAAACCTTTTTTGAAAATAAACAATACATGGATGCCTATAACCACATCGTTCACTCATTGCATCATTTAGCAAGATTATCCGTCATCGAACATGGATTTCATCCAGAAGTTACAGTTTGGAATCAAGTCAAACAAATGGAGCCTGAAATCTATAAATTGTACGAGGAGCTAATTACAAGTGAGGAAACAATTGAAAAAAGATTAGAGCTTTTATTCCTTGCTGGTGAATTCCTTATACACTCTCGGACAGAAGTTGGATCGACTCATATCATTGATGTACTGCAAGAAAAGGAAGTCTGGTCATTTGATGAAATGTTAAATCATCCAGATTTAAGTTTGTATTCTGTGGATTTAGGTGTCATGCTTGAGTATTTAATTGAAAAGAAATACATTTCAGTCGTAACGAAAGAAACGAAAGGACAAGGGATTTTCCATCGCTATTATCGTGTTTAATCGATTCTTTTAATTTTTTTCAAAAAAACTATTGACCTTTTTTTTAATCCTTGTTATATTTATAACCGTCGCTGCGAACGAAATTAAAAACGAAGACATTCGCGGTTGGCGGTTTTAAAAAAAGGTGTTGACTTAATAGATACCACATGATATATTAAGAAAGTCGCTTACGAGCGAAAACAAATAAATTGTTCTTTGAAAACTAAACAAACAAACGTCAACAATATTAAATTTTAGTGATTATAACTTTGGTTATAATACACTAGCCAACGTAACATTTTTGAGCTAAATCAACTTTCTTGGAGAGTTTGATCCTGGCTCAGGACGAACGCTGGCGGCGTGCCTAATACATGCAAGTCGAGCGGATTGATGGGAGCTTGCTCCCTGATATCAGCGGCGGACGGGTGAGTAACACGTGGGCAACCTGCCTGTAAGACTGGGATAACTTCGGGAAACCTGGAGCTAATACCCGGATAACCATTTTCCTCTCATGAGGGAAAGCTGAAAGACGGTTTCGGCTGTCACTTACAGATGGGCCCGCGGCGCATTAGCTAGTTGGTGAGGTAACGGCTCACCAAGGCGACGATGCGTAGCCGACCTGAGAGGGTGATCGGCCACACTGGGACTGAGACACGGCCCAGACTCCTACGGGAGGCAGCAGTAGGGAATCTTCCGCAATGGACGAAAGTCTGACGGAGCAACGCCGCGTGAGCGAAGAAGGCCTTCGGGTCGTAAAGCTCTGTTGTTAGGGAAGAACAAGTACCGGAGTAACTGACGGTACCTTGACGGTACCTAACCAGAAAGCCACGGCTAACTACGTGCCAGCAGCCGCGGTAATACGTAGGTGGCAAGCGTTGTCCGGAATTATTGGGCGTAAAGCGCGCGCAGGCGGTTCCTTAAGTCTGATGTGAAAGCCCCCGGCTGAACCTGGGAGGGTCATTGGAAACTGGGGAACTTGAGTGCAGAAGAGAAGAGCGGAATTCCACGTGTAGCGGTGAAATGCGTAGAGATGTGGAGGAACACCAGTGGCGAAGGCGGCTCTTTGGTCTGTAACTGACGCTGAGGCGCGAAAGCGTGGGGAGCGAACAGGATTAGATACCCTGGTAGTCCACGCCGTAAACGATGAGTGCTAAGTGTTAGAGGGTTTCCGCCCTTTAGTGCTGCAGCAAACGCATTAAGCACTCCGCCTGGGGAGTACGGCCGCAAGGCTGAAACTCAAAGGAATTGACGGGGGCCCGCACAAGCGGTGGAGCATGTGGTTTAATTCGAAGCAACGCGAAGAACCTTACCAGGTCTTGACATCCTCTGACACTCCTAGAGATAGGACGTTCCCCTTCGGGGGACAGAGTGACAGGTGGTGCATGGTTGTCGTCAGCTCGTGTCGTGAGATGTTGGGTTAAGTCCCGCAACGAGCGCAACCCTTGATCTTAGTTGCCAGCATTTAGTTGGGCACTCTAAGGTGACTGCCGGTGACAAACCGGAGGAAGGTGGGGATGACGTCAAATCATCATGCCCCTTATGACCTGGGCTACACACGTGCTACAATGGATGGTACAAAGGGTCGCGAAACCGCGAGGTCGAGCCAATCCCATAAAACCATTCTCAGTTCGGATTGTAGGCTGCAACTCGCCTACATGAAGCTGGAATCGCTAGTAATCGCGGATCAGCATGCCGCGGTGAATACGTTCCCTGGGCCTTGTACACACCGCCCGTCACACCACGAGAGTTTGTAACACCCGAAGTCGGTGGGGTAACCGTAAGGAGCCAGCCGCCTAAGGTGGGACAGATGATTGGGGTGAAGTCGTAACAAGGTAGCCGTATCGGAAGGTGCGGCTGGATCACCTCCTTTCTAAGGATATTGTCGTAAAGACAATCGGAATGCAGACCTTCTGGTCTGTACTGTTGACCGCTTTGTTTGTTTAGTTTTGAGGGATCAATTCCTCTGTATCATTTCGTTCTTTGAAAACTAGATAATCGTAAAAGAAGAAAACAAGAAACACCACATTAGTTTTTTCTCTCTTAATAATAAGAGAATTAACCTTTAGGTTAAGTTAGAAAGGGCGCACGGTGGATGCCTTGGCACTAGGAGCCGATGAAGGACGGTACTAACACCGATATGCTTCGGGGAGCTGTAAGTAAGCTTTGATCCTGGAGATTTCCGAATGGGGGAACCCACTACTCGTAATGGAGTAGTATCTTTACCTGAATACATAGGGTATTGAAGGCACACCCTGGGAACTGAAACATCTAAGTACCCGGAGGAAGAGAAAGCAAACGCGATTCCCTGAGTAGCGGCGAGCGAAACGGGACATAGCCCAAACCAAGAGGCTTGCCTCTTGGGGTTGTAGGACACTCAACATGGAGTTACAAAGGAACGGGGTAAATGAAGAGATCTGGAAAGGTCCGTCAAAGAAGGTAAAAACCCTGTAGTTGAAACTTCGTTCCCTCCTGAGTGGATCCTGAGTACGGCCGGACACGTGAAATCCGGCCGGAAGCAGGGAGGACCATCTCCCAAGGCTAAATACTCCCTAGTGACCGATAGTGAACCAGTACCGTGAGGGAAAGGTGAAAAGCACCCCTGGAAGGGGAGTGAAAGAGATCCTGAAACCGTGTGCCTACAAGTAGTCAGAGCCCGTTAATGGGTGATGGCGTGCCTTTTGTAGAATGAACCGGCGAGTTACGATTACATGCAAGGTTAAGTTGAGAAGACGGAGCCGCAGCGAAAGCGAGTCTGAATAGGGCGTATTAGTATGTGGTCGTAGACCCGAAACCAGGTGATCTACCCATGTCCAGGGTGAAGGTTGGGTAACACCAACTGGAGGCCCGAACCCACGCACGTTGAAAAGTGCGGGGATGAGGTGTGGGTAGCGGAGAAATTCCAATCGAACTTGGAGATAGCTGGTTCTCTCCGAAATAGCTTTAGGGCTAGCCTCACGTAGTAAGAGTCTTGGAGGTAGAGCACTGTTTGGACTAGGGGCCCTCATCGGGTTACCGAATTCAGACAAACTCCGAATGCCAAAGACTTATCCGTGGGAGTCAGACTGCGAGTGATAAGATCCGTAGTCAAAAGGGAAACAGCCCAGACCACCAGCTAAGGTCCCAAAGTATACGTTAAGTGGAAAAGGATGTGGAGTTGCTTAGACAACCAGGATGTTGGCTTAGAAGCAGCCACCATTTAAAGAGTGCGTAATAGCTCACTGGTCGAGTGACTCTGCGCCGAAAATGTACCTGGGCTAAACGTATCACCGAAGCTGTGGATTGACATCTACGATGTCAGTGGTAGGAGAGCGTTCTAAGGGCGTTGAAGCTAGACCGTAAGGACTGGTGGAGCGCTTAGAAGTGAGAATGCCGGTATGAGTAGCGAAAGATGGGTGAGAATCCCATCCACCGAATGACTAAGGTTTCCTGAGGAAGGCTCGTCCGCTCAGGGTTAGTCGGGACCTAAGCCGAGGCCGAAAGGCGTAGGCGATGGATAACAGGTTGATATTCCTGTACCACCTCATTATCGTTTGAGCAACGGGGGGACGCAGGAGGATAGGGTAAGCGCACTGCTGGATATGTGCGTGTAAGCAGTTAGGCTGGAAATGAGGCAAATCCCGTTTCCGTAAAGGCTGAGCTGTGATGCCGAGGGAAATATAGTACCGAAGTTCCTGATTCCACACTGCCAAGAAAAGCCTCTAGCGAGATAAAAGGTGCCCGTACCGCAAACCGACACAGGTAGTCGAGGAGAGAATCCTAAGGTGAGCGAGAGAACTCTCGTTAAGGAACTCGGCAAAATGACCCCGTAACTTCGGGAGAAGGGGTGCTCTTTTGGGTGTTAAAGCCTAGAAGAGCCGCAGTGAATAGGCCCAGGCGACTGTTTAGCAAAAACACAGGTCTCTGCAAAGCCGCAAGGCGAAGTATAGGGGCTGACGCCTGCCCGGTGCTGGAAGGTTAAGGGGAGAGGTTAGCGCAAGCGAAGCTTTGAACCGAAGCCCCAGTAAACGGCGGCCGTAACTATAACGGTCCTAAGGTAGCGAAATTCCTTGTCGGGTAAGTTCCGACCCGCACGAAAGGCGTAACGATCTGGGCACTGTCTCAACGAGAGACTCGGTGAAATTATAGTACCTGTGAAGATGCAGGTTACCCGCGACAGGACGGAAAGACCCCGTGGAGCTTTACTGTAGCCTGATATTGAATTTTGGTACAGCTTGTACAGGATAGGTAGGAGCCGTAGAAACCTGGAGCGCCAGCTTCGGTGGAGGCATCGGTGGGATACTACCCTGGCTGTATTGAAATTCTAACCCATACCCCTAATCGGGGTAGGAGACAGTGTCAGGTGGGCAGTTTGACTGGGGCGGTCGCCTCCTAAAAAGTAACGGAGGCGCCCAAAGGTTCCCTCAGAATGGTTGGAAATCATTCGTAGAGTGTAAAGGTACAAGGGAGCTTGACTGCGAGACCTACAAGTCGAGCAGGGACGAAAGTCGGGCTTAGTGATCCGGTGGTTCCGCATGGAAGGGCCATCGCTCAACGGATAAAAGCTACCCCTGGGATAACAGGCTTATCTCCCCCAAGAGTCCACATCGACGGGGAGGTTTGGCACCTCGATGTCGGCTCATCGCATCCTGGGGCTGTAGTCGGTCCCAAGGGTTGGGCTGTTCGCCCATTAAAGCGGTACGCGAGCTGGGTTCAGAACGTCGTGAGACAGTTCGGTCCCTATCCGTCGTGGGCGCAGGAAATTTGAGAGGAGCTGTCCTTAGTACGAGAGGACCGGGATGGACGCACCGCTGGTGTACCAGTTGTCTTGCCAAAGGCATAGCTGGGTAGCTATGTGCGGACGGGATAAGTGCTGAAAGCATCTAAGCATGAAGCCCCCCTCAAGATGAGATTTCCCATAGTGCAAGCTAGTAAGATCCCTGAAAGATGATCAGGTTGATAGGTCAGAGGTGGAAGCGTGGCGACATGTGGAGCTGACTGATACTAATCGATCGAGGACTTAACCAAAAAACGTTTTACTTCTTCTACATTATCTAGTTTTGAGGGAATGAAATAAAAATTCTCTTGCAAAAATATAAAAACATTATTATAATAAATAATGTCTTTATGAAAATAATAGTCTGGTGGCGATAGCGAGAAGGTCACACCCGTTCCCATACCGAACACGGAAGTTAAGCTTCTCAGCGCCGATGGTAGTTGGGGGCTCTCCCCCTGTGAGAGTAGGACGTTGCCTGGGCTGTTACAAAATTTTATTATTCCGCAGTAGCTCAGTGGTAGAGCAATCGGCTGTTAACCGATCGGTCGTAGGTTCGAGTCCTACCTGCGGAGCCATATTGGAGAGCTGTCCGAGTGGCCGAAGGAGCACGATTGGAAATCGTGTAGGCGGGTAACCCTGTCTCAAGGGTTCAAATCCCTTGCTCTCCGCCATTATAACTTTAAACAATATGGCCCCTTGGTCAAGCGGTTAAGACACCGCCCTTTCACGGCGGTAACACGGGTTCGAATCCCGTAGGGGTCACCATTATCTAAATGTTTGTGGAGGATTAGCTCAGCTGGGAGAGCATCTGCCTTACAAGCAGAGGGTCGGCGGTTCGAGCCCGTCATCCTCCACCATATTTTTAAAAGAATAAATAATTTTTACCGTCGCGGGGTGGAGCAGCCCGGTAGCTCGTCGGGCTCATAACCCGAAGGTCGCAGGTTCAAATCCTGCCCCCGCAATAACGGTCCGGTAGTTCAGTTGGTTAGAATGCCTGCCTGTCACGCAGGAGGTCGCGGGTTCGAGTCCCGTCCGGACCGCCATTTATGGCTCAGTAGCTCAGTCGGTAGAGCAAAGGACTGAAAATCCTTGTGTCGGCGGTTCGATTCCGTCCTGAGCCACCATTTATAGTTATATGACTTAAAATAAAAATGATTATTATATGTGGAGGGGTAGCGAAGTGGCTAAACGCGGCGGACTGTAAATCCGCTCCCTCCGGGTTCGGCGGTTCGAATCCGTCCCCCTCCACCATTTATTATAGGGGTATAGTTTAAAGGTAGAACGAAGGTCTCCAAAACCTTTGGTGTGGGTTCAATTCCTACTACCCCTGCCAAATTTTATAGTGGCGATTGTGGCGAAGTGGTTAACGCACCTGATTGTGGTTCAGGCATTCGTGGGTTCGATTCCCATCAGTCGCCCCATTATAATTAATTAATATTGGGCTATAGCCAAGCGGTAAGGCAACGGACTTTGACTCCGTCATTCGTAGGTTCGATCCCTGCTAGCCCAGCCATTTTCGCGGAAGTAGTTCAGTGGTAGAACACCACCTTGCCAAGGTGGGGGTCGCGGGTTCGAATCCCGTCTTCCGCTCCAATTTTAATTAACATGGCGGCATAGCCAAGTGGTAAGGCAGAGGTCTGCAAAACCTTTACCACCGGTTCGAATCCGGTTGCCGCCTCCATTTATTTGATAAATAACTTTTAGCTAGATTTTTACGCCTGGGTGGCGGAACTGGCAGACGCACAGGACTTAAAATCCTGCGGTAGGTGACTACCGTACCGGTTCGATTCCGGCCCTCGGCATTTAAAAAGTTAATAATACCGCGCCTGGTGTGGCGGAATTGGCAGACGCGCACGACTCAAAATCGTGTTCCTTCTGGAGTGTCGGTTCGACCCCGACCACCGGTATCAACTCATCGCATGTTATTGCGATAAAAAAACGTTTCTTACAATGTGTAAGAAACGTTTTTTTATTAATCTCAAGTTTGATTCCTACAAAAATATCGTATACATAAAATGGTGCATAATTTTTTTGATGGTCGCAAAATTAGAAATTTAAGACCTCATACATCCATATTTACTAATTCCCCAACAAAAGACCTAAATTCAACTGATTAAAGATTGTTTAGTAACTGATCATTGTAACGTTTCAACAACCCTACCGCGATCCCCTGGAGCCTTTGTGGAAATGATTGACCTGAGAGGCTGATACAAGTTTTCATCTGCAATAGAGAATAGATACACATCCCATTTATAATTAGATTTTTCTTAATTTGATAATAAATAACTTTTTAAAGTTTAAAATATTCGAATATTCTATGACAAATTCACTATTGAATAACATTTGTTTTAGGACTATTGTAATATAAAATTTCAAGGATTTTCTTTGTATTTTAAACTATGAGGTGATTTCAAATTAATCATTTATAAAGGTAATTAAAAATTCCGTGCATAGCATGAATGATGTTTAAGTTAATCATGATAAAAAAGTATTAGAAGTAAGTTTTATTTAATTAATTATTATGTGGAGGCGTATATGAAAAAAAATAAAATTCCCCAATCTTTACTAACTAAAATGATAGGTTTCTTTATCATATTTTTAGTAATACCTATATTAATTCTTGGGTATTTTCTACATACCAGTATTGAAAAAGATCTGACTAAAATGGAACGAGAACGAGTCCTTGTAGCAAACGAGATATCTCAAAAGATATTTGAAAATTTTGGTGAAAATCTACTTGGAGTTATAAAGACTAATTCCAATTGGGAAGAAAATAGAGAAGCTGTGAAAAATAAAGATATTCCTTGGATTGAGGAAAATGTTAATGTTGGCGTTGAGGTTATCCCAAATGTTTCCTTTATAACCACTACTGATTTAAAGGGTAATGTCATCTCTCAAGTTGGAGATGTAAAAGAGTTTGTTGGTAGGTTATCTAATAAAACAATTATTGAAAGTTTAGAAACTAAGAATGAAATTACGGGATTAATGGAAACGGAAAAAGGCTTAGCTGTAATCGCTGCATCTAAAATCACAAATGAAGACGGGGATGCTAAACCAACTGGTATATTGATTTTTGGAAGAATACTTGATAATAAAGCGTTAGGGGATATTCAGGATACGTTACAAGACAATATTGCTTTATTGACTAATAACGGGACCTTCTTATCCAGTTCTAATAATATTACATTGGATAAACTCTCCAAAAATTTAGCTGAATTAAATAAGTATCCAACGAAAAAGTTATTTCAAACATTTCAACGTAATTCCGTGGAATATGCTGAAATGAGTACTACCCTTAAAGATATATCTGGTAAACCGATTGGTGTTTTATATTTAAATCAAGAGCACATAACAACTACCAAGGTAAAAAGTGAAATATTAAAATTAACGATTAATATTGGTTTAATATTAATCTTAGTGTTAATTTTATTATCTGTATTGATTAATCGATCAATTTTAAAACCAATAAAGTACTTAGTTTCCATATCAAAAGAGATATCAGATGGAAATCTTACATATTTTGTGAAGGATAAAGTTAGCAACCGGCAAGATGAATTAGGCCAATTAGGTAATTCAATAAATATCATGATAAATAATTTCAAAGCTTTAATTAAAGCTGTAGCTCAAACAACTGAACAGGCAGCTACTTCGGCTGAACAACTCTCTGCGAGTTCTGAGGAGACAACGCAAGCTTCCCATCAAATATCAACATCCGTTGAACAAGTAGCGAGTGGTTCAGAGACGCAACTTTTACGTACAATTGAATCCTTAAATGAAGTTAAGGAAATGGTAGAAGGCATTCGAAATGTTACGGAAACCGTTTCAGTAATTTCCGTTCATTCCACTAAAACAGAAGTACAAGTTGAACAAGGAAACCAATCTATAAAGAAAACGGCACAACAAATGGAAAACATTAATTTGTCATTTAATGAATCAGCAAATTATGTAAATCAATTAGCTGAAAGTTCAAATGAAATAGCTAAGATTGCGTCTTTAATATCCGATATAGCGGACCAAACAAATTTACTATCATTAAATGCCGCAATTGAAGCTGCGAGGGCTGGGGACCAAGGTAGAGGGTTCGCTGTAGTAGCCGACGAGGTACGTAAATTAGCTGATAAAACTTCCAATTCGGCAAAGCAAGTTTCGCAATTAATTGAAATTATGAAAAAAGACTCTGCTAATACAATTCGATCCATAGATAAAGTAACAGATGAAATGAACGAAGGAATCAAACAAATTAAAAATGTTGAAGAGGTATTTAAGAAGATTCTAATAGCTACTCAAGATGTTGCATCTCAAACACATGAGCTATCAACTGTAACAGTTCAAATGACTGAAAGTACAGATAAAGTTTCTTCTTCGGTGGAAGAAGTTGCATCAATAGCCAGGAATTCGGCGGAAACTTCCAAAAATGTAGCATACTCGTCAAAAGAACAATTGATTGCTATGCAAGAAATTACAACTGCCTCAGGATATTTAACCAAAATGGCACAAGAATTAAAAATGCTAATAGGAAGGTTTAAAATATAAATCTACATTAGTTAGGTTCTAGCCAGAAAATAGTAAGAAAATACCAATAAAATAAATGTACCCAATTGAGTTAACACTAAAAAAATTTCTCTTTAGGGTATATTTATTTTGTGTAAATTAACAAAAATGGAAAATTGATAATTATAAGAAAATAATTTATTAAATGGGATAGGGTTTGATCCCTTACTTGTTTGGTTGAAACTATTTTCTGAATTTTGTTATAATTTACATTATTAAGGTAAAAATTATGATAATAATTTTTGAGTTGTTTTCATGAAATAATTGTCAGTTCAGTTGGTGAATATCATTTCTTGCTTAGAAGAGGATATAAATAGCTATTTGTGGGAGGAACAGATGTTGAAAAGGATGCTTTTTATTGGGATTGGAATCTTATTTTTTACTTATGTTGGAACATATATATATCTAGATAAGTGGGGCTCTGATTCAAAGGCCGGAGCAGATGCCACTCATGCAGAGCAAGAAGAGGCAAAGCTGGAATTGGAGCAAAGCTTTGAAGCAATTACTCCAAAGGAGGATATGCCTAAATATGAATCAATGTCTGAGAAAGAGTTATTGAATGAGGTTCATGGAATGACTCATCAGAAGGTAGAAGCGGATCAAAAATGGGGCTCATCTGAAATCACTCGAGATAAGATTGAAACCATGTTTACTATCGTGTCAGAAAAAAGCTTTAAAGATGGAGAACTAAAATCGATCCTACTCAGCATTCTTGAAACTTGGACTAAGGGAGATTTTAGTGATGCAGTAGAGGAGCATAATCTAATTTGGAATTATAAAGATGGAAATATCGGAGAGGCTAAACGATTGCTAACTCCAGTAGAAGAACAAGAATATGTTGAGAAACATTTTCGCTAAACGTAATTTTACTGGTTATTGTTCATTTTGCTGGGTTCTTAACCGCCAAACTAGGTAGAAGGGAGGATTCGCCACATTTTCGACAAAAAAGTTAGAAAACCTCTTGACGATAGAGCAAAAACTTTGTATTATATAGAAGTTGGTTCTTTGATACGACATTTTGCAACATTGCAAAGGTTTTTACTCGACAAATACCGACAAAATATGCGGGTGTAGTTTAGTGGTAAAACCACAGCCTTCCAAGCTGTTGTTGTGGGTTCGATTCCCATCACCCGCTCCATTACATATTGGTTACAACGCAGTGTTTCGTTTCAGAAAGAACGAAGCATTGCGTTTTTTAATTTTTAACGATAAAAAAGAAGGATGCCAATGATTAGCATCCTTTTATTTCATAATAGGCTTCACCGCCATGGATTTGAACGAACATGTTCATCAAGGATTCCATGAGACTTGCGCACTTTTCCATATCAAGAGAATGTCCTAAGTAAACAATTTGCAGAGCTTTCGTGGTAGCCAATGTTACCGAAGTTCGCGCAGAATCTACAAACGGACTTCCGAACGGACCCGAAGCATCTGCTGAAATGATAAGGTTGTGGGCAGAGTTTTCGCGGCCATTTAAGCCCAGGTAGCTTTCGTTTTCACTACCAATTCGTAACTCCACATTACCTGATATTTTTTTAGTATCATAAATCCCGATTGGAACCTGATATTGAAGCGAAAAGAAGTTGTTAATATCAATCGCACTATGTACGGGTTGAAGATAGTTTTGCTTGTGCACCCGTCGATAAAGTGCTTCAGCTGCGTGACGGTAGCGATTAGGATCCTTACCGGTATTCTTGAAAATTTCGCGCCATTCCTTGATTCCGGGAAGGTCTGTTACGCTTTTACCATCAGCTAAATCAAAATAGATTGATTCTTGGAAGAGTTGGAGTCTGCCTTTAACCATTTGTGGTGAATCACCAACCGCTATTTGATCATAATGAATAATGCCTACTTTTAATTGAGGAACAATAGAGCAAAGATTGGGTGACAATAGAATTTCCAACGATTTCACCTCCAAAACAGGATAGAAATAGTTTATCATAATTAAGATTATAGCCTTAACTACTTTGATTAAACCTTTCACGAAAGGAGGAGTTAGGATGGATGTCCAAAAATTCAAATTGGAATTAATTCGCTACAGCCAATCAATTGGAATTGATAAAATCGGTTTTACATCAGCCTCACCATTTAGCGAATTGAAAAGTCGTTTACTTAGACAAAGAGAGTTAGGTTTTCAATCTGGATTTGAAGAGCCTGATGTAGATAAACGGACCACCCCTGCCCTTCTGATGGATGAATCGCGGTCAATTATTTCAATAGCGCTTGCTTATCCTACTAAAATGAAAGAGCGTGTTCAGAGTAAGCAGGGAGAACGACGAGGGATCTTTTGCCGCGCCTCATGGGGCGAGGATTACCATATCATATTACGCAAACGTTTAAAGCAATTAGAGACATTTATCCTTGAGCACTATCCTGAGGCCCGCTGTAAATCGATGGTCGATACAGGAGAATTGGTGGATCGAGCTGTTGCAGAGCGTGCTGGTATAGGCTGGAGTGGGAAAAACTGCTCGATTATCACACCTGAATTTGGTTCATACGTATATCTCGGTGAGATGATAACAAGTATCCCGTTTGAGCCGGATAAGCCGATTGAAGACCGATGTGGTGAGTGTACTATGTGCATTGATGCCTGTCCGACAGGAGCACTTGTTCAAGGTGGGCAAATTAATGCCAACCGATGCATAGCTTTTTTAACGCAAACAAAGGATTTTATTCCGGAGGAGTATCGTGATAAAATCGGAAACCGCATATACGGCTGTGACTCCTGCCAAACGGCTTGCCCAGAAAATAAAGGCAGAGATTATCACTTCCATGAGGATATGGAGGCTGACCCTGAGCAGGTTAAACCATTATTAAAGCCTATCCTGACGATAAGTAATCGTGAATTTAAAGAAAGGTTTGGATCTTTAGCAGGTTCTTGGCGTGGCAAAAAACCAATTCAGCGCAATGCGATTATTGCGCTTGCCCATTTTAAAGATCAAAGCGCAATAGAGGAGATAGGGAAGGTCTTATTAAAGGATGAACGACCTGTCATGCGTGGGACTGCCGCTTGGGCTCTCGGTAAAATTGGAGGCAGACAGTCAACTGAATTATTAGTTAAGGCTCAAGCATTAGAGCAGGATGAGGCAGTATTATCGGAAATTAATCAAGCAATTAAGTAAGACTAGAGATGAACTTTGCTCTAGTCTTATTTTTAATCAAAATCACTCGGGATAAATTATTTCCTCCCACATAAGTATGGTTATGTAGGAGGGGATGTCGATGCGCTTGCAGCTGCAGCAGCTATTAGAGGCACGAGTTCAGCAATGTGTCAAAGAGCAGAGAAATAAGGATGCCTGCCCAAAGATCGAAAGAAAAAAAGCCAGTCTATCAAAGAGAGATGCGGAAATTGTAAAGGCGAAGGCGAAGGGACAGATTACCGATAAAATCGAACAGAATGACCATGTCGATGTTTTTTATTCTGTTCATTTTCAATATTTAATTAAACAAAAAGGGTTGCTTTATTTAGAAGAAGAGATTGAAAAAAGAAAAGCATCTTTTTTTAGAGAAAAAATAATAGATGATCATGAGTTAATCCCTCCATTGTTTCCTAGTCCATCGGTTGTAAGCAAGCAGCACCAGCAAGAGGGGTCTTTTACGCCAGATAACAAGCGGGCTTATCAGTATAACCGCTTAAAGGCAGTGCAGTATGCGGAAAAGTGGTGGAATTCGTATAATCCTGCTTATATGAAATTTGAAAATGACTGTACTAATTTTATTTCACAATGCTTGCATCAGGGTGGAGCACCGTTGTGGGGTTATCCCACTCGTGGAAAAGGCTGGTGGCTGAGAGGGAAAAATTACAGCTATAGCTGGGCTGTGGCTAATTCGCTGAAGCAATATTTAAATCTATCGAAACAGGGCTTACGGGCTCAGGCAGTAAGTAGTCCAGAACAGCTTATACTTGGAGATATTATTTGCTATGATTTTCAGGGCAATGGGCGTTTTGATCATAATACGATTGTAACTGGTAAGGATGCTACCGGGATGCCGCTTGTTAATGCTCATACGTATAACAGCCGGCAGCGCTACTGGGCATATGAGGACTCGAGTGCCTATACACCAAACATTCAATATCGCTTTTATTCGATAATAGATGGATGAAACCTGCTTGAATCAAGGCGGGAGAATGGTATAATAGCATGTAGATTTTGTTTGTAATTGGAATAGGATTATAACTTAGAAAAGACTGTAGCCAAGCACCCTGGGCATGTAGCTTCTGCTTTTCTTATTTTATTAGAGGTGAATATTGTGGGAATACATGTCGTACTTTTCCAACCTGAAATTCCGGCGAACACGGGAAATATTGCTCGAACTTGTGCAGCAACTGATACAACATTACATTTAATACGTCCACTAGGTTTTTCAACTGATGATAAAATGCTAAAACGTGCTGGTCTAGACTACTGGCAGTTTGTGAATATTGTTTACTATGATTCGATAGACGAATTTTTTGAAAAGAATGTGGGGGGCAGTTTTTTTATCTATCAAAATTTGGTGAAAAGCCGCACACAACCTTTGATTACAGTGATTTGGACCAGGATTATTTCTTTATGTTTGGCAGGGAAACTACTGGGTTACCTAAGGATTTAATCGCAAATAATAAAGACCGTTGTCTTCGTATCCCGATGAATGAAAATGTTCGTTCATTAAACTTATCGAATACTGCGGCGATCCTTATTTATGAAGCTCTGCGACAACAAAACTATCGCAATCTGGCTTAATCCGAAGTTTATAAAAGCAAAACAACCAGATTTTTCTAGTCAGTTTGTTTTGCTTTTTTTCTTTTCAAGGTTTTGTTTTAATAAGAAGAGGAAAATGAAGGAAGGGATCAAGATGAACGAGGTAATTGAAACGATATTGAATCATCGCTCGATTCGAAAATTTGAGGACAGGCCACTTACACATGATCAAATCGAGAAAATTGTTACAAGCGCCCAGGCGGCTTCAACTTCAAGCTACATACAGGCATATACAATTATCGGGGTGACAGATAAAGAGAAGAAGGAAAGGCTCGCAGAGTTGGCTGGAAACCAAACCTATGTTGCCGAGAATGGTATATTTCTTGTTTTTTGTGGGGATTTACATCGACACGAAATAGCTGGCAGAATGGAAGAAAAAGATGTTATCCCATCACTTGAAAGCACTGAAAAGTTTATGGTAGCTTTAATTGATGCTGCTTTGGCTGCGCAAAATGCAGCAATTGCAGCCGAATCGATGGGACTTGGACTGTGCTTTATTGGGGGAATTCGCAATCATTTAGCTGAGGTGCAAACATTATTAAAAACACCAGAGCGCGTTATTCCCTTATTTGGTGTTGCGATCGGGTATCCTGCTAAATCAACGGACAAGAAACCTCGCTTACCGATGAGTAATATTTATCATGAAAATGAATATCAGCAAAATGAGGAACAGTTTATCGCAGAGATTGAAGACTACAATCGGGTGATTTCCAGTTATTATGAAGAACGAACAAAAGGTAAGCGCAAGGATCGCTGGACCGAGCAGATGGCGAATATGCTGGAGAAAAAATCAAGAATGTATATGAAGGAATTTGTTCAGGCAAATAAATTCGATTTAAAATAATTCTCCTTGTTATAATAAATCAACGAAATTAAAAAGGCAGTCGAGTAACCTCGACTGTCTCTTTCTTTTGGTTTTACTTCTGAATCCCGGTTTGTCATTATAGCCTGCTGTGAAGATCGCGGATAAGAATGCAAGTGTTACACCAACAATTAAGATGAACCCCATGTTTAGATGACCCTCCCATCAAAAAATAACAGATTTAATCAAGCCCTATTATAGCCTATTCCATTCAAAGTGTGAATAAATGTTTAAATATTTTCTTAATAATAAAAATTCTAATGTGTAGTCCATGATTCTTTCGTTAATTTTAGGAAGAATCATCGATATGATGAAAATTTTTATATGGAAAGTCAAAAAGTTGTACCTCCCTTTGCTGTGTTTAGGCATGTTCATTTGTACTTCGGCATAGGATTATATTAGTCGTCTCTGATAAAGCTAGTGGGGGAGGTCCTTATGGATATATTAAAAAAAATTGAGAACTATCGAGTCGAGGAAGAGAAGCTGAAGTGGGAAGGGACGTTTGGGGAGTATTTGGAGCTTGTGAAGGAAAAGCCATGGGTGGCACAATCTGCCCATTCAAGAGTCTATAATATGGTTAAGGATGCTGGGGTAGAGGAAGTTAATAGCCGCAAGCACTATAAATTTTTTGATAATCAATTGTTTGGACTTGAGGAGCCACTGGAGAGATTGGTTGAAGAATATTTTCATCCTGCAGCAAAACGACTTGATGTTAGAAAGCGGATTTTGTTATTAATGGGTCCAGTCAGTGGTGGTAAATCAACATTGGTGACGATGTTAAAAAGAGGCTTGGAGAAATATGCTAGAACTGATCGTGGTGCCCTGTTTGCAATCAAGGGTTGCCCGATGCATGAAGATCCATTACACCTCATTCCGCATCATTTACGTGAAGATTTTTATGAGGAATATGGCATTCGAATCGAAGGGAATCTATCCCCACTCAATATGATGCGCTTGGAGAAAGAATATGGTGGCGTGATTGAGAATGTGATCGTCGAAAGAATATTCTTCTCAGAGGATAAGCGGGTTGGGATTGGTACCTTTAGTCCCTCTGATCCGAAATCACAGGATATTGCCGATTTAACTGGTAGCATAGACTTTTCGACGATTGCCGAATTTGGCTCTGAATCTGACCCGCGGGCCTATCGTTTTGATGGGGAGTTGAACAAAGCTAATCGTGGGATGATGGAATTCCAGGAAATGCTAAAATGTGATGAGAAGTTTCTGTGGCATTTGCTTTCGTTAACCCAGGAAGGGAATTTTAAGGCTGGAAGATTTGCGTTAATCAGTGCCGATGAACTGATTGTGGCTCATACGAATGAGACAGAGTATCGCTCTTTTATATCTAATAAGAAGAATGAGGCGTTACATTCACGGATTATTGTGATGCCAATTCCGTATAATTTAAAGGTGACCCAGGAAGAGAAAATATATGAAAAAATGATTCATGAGAGTGATGTGGCCGATGTTCATATTGCGCCACACACGTTAAAGGTTGCGGCGATGTTCACGATTTTAACACGCTTAAAGGAACCGAAGAAGGGTGACATTGATTTAATTAAGAAAATGCGTCTGTACGATGGTGAAAATGTCGAAGGCTTCAATTCTGCTGATGTCGCAGAGCTTAAAAAGGAGTTCGCCGACGAGGGCATGAGTGGAATCGATCCGCGTTATGTCATTAACCGGATTTCATCGACGATAATTCGTAAAGAAATTCCTTCCATTAATGCACTGGATGTATTGCGGTCATTGAAGGAAGGGTTGGATCAGCATCCGTCCATCACAACGGAATTAAAAGAACGATACTTGAACTTTATCTCTTTAGCTCGGAAAGAGTACGATGACATCGCCAAGAAAGAGGTTCAAAAGGCATTTGTGTATTCCTATGAGGAATCTGCAAAAACATTGATGGACAATTATCTTGATAATGTAGAGGCATATTGCAATAAGGCAAAGCTGCGTGACGTTCTTACTGGGGAAGAAATTAATCCAGATGAGAAGTTAATGCGCTCGATTGAAGAGCAGATTGGTATTTCCGAAAATGCGAAGAAGGCCTTCCGTGAAGAAATATTAATTCGGATTTCTGCTTATGCCCGTAAAGGGAAGCGATTTGACTATAATTCACACGATCGCCTTCGTGAGGCCATTCAGAAAAAATTATTTGCTGATTTAAAGGATGTCGTAAAAATCACAACTTCTTCTAAAACGCCAGATGAACAACAATTGAAAAAAATCAACGAGGTTGTGGCACGATTGGTCGATGAGCACGGCTATAATTCAACCTCAGCGAATGAATTATTGCGCTATGTAGGTAGCTTATTAAATCGTTAAACAATTAAAGACTAAGGGGCTAGCTGTTTAAGCTAGCCTCTTCCTTTTATTTTTCTGAATCTTCTTCTTCCTTAAGATTGATTTTTTTACAACCGACATATAAGCAAGTGTAAATTTCGATACCCTCTTTTGCTTTCGTAAGCCCTTTTAGATAAGGCTTCACTAAGTCCTTAAAGTCAGAACCAACACCCTCTTCTTCTAAAATCCCATAAACGTACAATTTTTTTTCATCAAACAAGAGAGCAACGTTTCCGACCGCTTTACTGTTCATATCCACCACATTTAAAACTTGAAAGGTGGGAGTGATGACCTCAGGTGAAAAATATATTTGCAAAATAAGTTACCTCCTTAGGAAAATTGCAATTTATCGAATAAGCTATCGCGTGATTCCGATGGTTTCTTCTTCTTAACATGAATAAGAGTGAAACAAAGTAATCCTGCAAAAA
Source organism: Bacillus sp. T3 (assembly GCF_033449965.1). NCBI lineage: Bacteria > Bacillati > Bacillota > Bacilli > Caryophanales > Bacillaceae > Bacillus > Bacillus sp. T3. The sequence goes on along the minus strand of NZ_CP137761.1, from coordinate 4,087,027 downwards.
GGGTTAGTCCAGCAGTTGTTAGAAACATACCTGTTCGGGACCATTCCATTAATGTGCTAAAAATTGGTGGACCAATCGCGACCCCTAAAAAGCGGACAGAGCCATAAAGGGAAGTAACAAAGCCACGCCGGTCGGATGGAACGGAGCCGGTAATGAAGCTGTTGATACACGGAAGGACAAGCCCTGTTCCGATACTGCTAATGACAAGCACAGAGAAAAATGGAACTAATTTATGAAAGAAAATTAAGCATGAAAAGGATGCGGTCATAAGTAAAGTACCTAATACAATTAATGTTTTCATTAAGCCCATATTTTTGCCGATTTTACTTCCTGTTACATACGATGTTGTTGTCATGAATAGCAATGGGATTGCTAAAATACTACCTTTAAGAATCCCGTCAATCTGATGATCTTTTTCGAGAATATCAGAAATGTAAAAAAGAATTCCAAATAGTGCAAACAAGCAAATTGCCCCAGTAAAGTAGGCAGCAAATAACCAACGACCTTCTGTTTTAAAAACTGAAACAAGTCCTTTTACATATTTTCCTAGTGGTGGGGGTTCTTTTTCAGCCTTCTTTTCTTTAATGAAAAAAATTGTTAATAAAATCGAGACAAGGCAGAAGATTGGGAATGCAAAAAAGGCAGCATACCAAAATAATAGAGCGAATAAAGAACCAAGTATCGGACTTATTACCTTTCCAAAGCCATTTGAAGCCTCTACTAGACCAAGGACCTTACTTTGCTTTGCTCCTTTAAATAAATCCCCTGTTAAGGCCATGGCGATTGGAGCTGTGCCAGCCGCTCCAATTCCTTGCATAATACGACCTGCAAGGATCCAAGTGTAGGCATTGGAGAACCAGGCCGATGCTGCTCCGGCCAATAACCCTCCACTACCATACAAAATAAGAGCAGGGATGATAATCGCTTTCCGTGAGAATCGATCGGATAAATACCCTAATATCGGAATGGAAATTGCGGCTGCAATTGAAAAGACCGAGATGATAAGACTAATTTTAAATTGGGTTACATCCAGCTCAGTCTTCATTTTTGGCAATAAGGGAATTAGCATTGAATTCCCAAGCACCAAAATCATTGGAATCGAACCGATTGCAACAACGGTCATCCCATTCGGTTTTTGCTTTGACAAGGAATGTCCACCCCTATCTTAAGAAATGAAAGCTTTTCTAGTGTTTGATTGCTCACGCAAGATTATGCACAGTAAATAGCCTAATTCCTAAGGAAATAGCCCAATATTTACACATTTACCCATTATTTGAATACTCTATCCTAGAATATTGAGGAGGCGTATTCCCTAATGGATTTTTTAGATCTTCCAAAAAGGACTTCAGGTCAGAGAGCGTATGGTTTGACTTCTATAGCTGATTTCGGTACTCCGATTGGGGAGCTTAAGTCTATATTAGCTGATTATTCAAGCATGATTGATATTGCGAAATTAGGAATCGGCACCGCTTATGTAACACCAAATATAAAAGAAAAAGTAAAACTTTATCAGGAATATGAAATAATCCCATATTGTGGTGGAACATTGTTTGAAAAATGTTATTTTCAAAATAAAATCCCCGAATATGTTCAATTTTTAAAAGGCTTAGGAATTGAATGGGTAGAGGTATCAAATGGAACGTTAGATATTCCTTTAGCTGAACGCCTTTCCCTTATTTTAAAACTAAAAGATGATTTTCATGTCATATCTGAAGTGGGCTCAAAGGATTGTGCGAAGGAGATATCGATAGCGGAGTGGAAAAGCGAAATAGCGCTTCTTTTAGATGCAGGCTGTCAGTATGTAATTACCGAAGGAAGAGATTCAGGAACTTCAGGGATTTATCAAAAAGACGGAGAGGTGAAAAGTCAACTTATCCAAGAATTGATGATGGATCTTGATCAAGAGCGAATTATTTTTGAAGCTCCAACGGCAAAGCATCAAATGTATTTTATTAAACAATTTGGGCCAAACGTAAATCTGGGGAATGTAAAGATACAGGACGTAGTCGTGCTTGAGGCACAACGGCTAGGATTGAGAAGTGAAACTTTTTTTATGGAGGATCAGCATGCACATTACGCTAATTCGTCATCTCCCGACTGAGTGGAATAAAGCTCAAAAGCTTCAAGGCCGAAAGGATATCGATCTTGACCCAATTACAGAGGATTTCATGAGTAAAATCGAGGAAAATAAAGTGTTATTAAATGTGTTTGCCCCATTTGATCTTGTCTTAGCTAGCACGTTAAAGCGTACTCATCAAACGGCAAAACTATATGGGTATAAACCAGAAACTGATGCATTATTAGATGAGTTAGATTTTGGACCTTATGAAGGCAGATCAAAAGAAGAGTTGATAGCAGCGTACGAACATCAATGGCTTGAAAACCCCAAAAATCTCATTCTCGGTGAGAGTCTTGTTAACCTTGAAAATCGAGTTACTTCTTTCCTGGAAAAATATAGAGGCTATTCCAATCTGTTAGTGTTTGGCCATGGGTCATGGATTCGGGCGATTGTTTCCTATTATCATTATGGTGACATTAACAAAATGAATAAAATGACGGTCGATAATAATCAATGCATTAGATTACGATTTTGAGGTGTTCGAATGAAGAAAAGAGAGAGAAACGGAGGGAGTTAGCTTGGCCGAAACGTTAACGTATGAGCGATGGAACGAAGAGCAGGTGTCAAATTTATTAGAAAAGAATCGGGATTATTTGGACGTTCTAAGGTGGGCCTATCAGGAATACGGCAAGGATATTCTCTATGCATGTAGCTTTGGTGCAGAAGGGATTGTTTTGATTGATTTGATTTCAATAATAAAAAAAGATGCTCGCATCGTGTTTTTAGATACAGGGCTGCATTTTGAAGAGACATATGAATTAATTCAAAAGGTAAAAGAACGGTATCCAACACTACAAATTGATCTGATCAAACCGAACATGTCTTTGTCAAATCAAACGAAGTGGTATGGGGATGAGCTTTGGAAGGATAATCCCAATCTTTGCTGCCACATGCGAAAAATCGTTCCGCTAACGGAGGAATTAAACGGGGTAAGCGCTTGGATTTCAGGACTGAGACGAGAGCAATCTCCTTCTAGAAGCAAAATCCAGTATATTAATAAAGATGAAAAGTTTAAAAAAATAAAGATTTGTCCACTAATTCATTGGACATGGGAGGAGATATTGATGTATATCGATGTGCATCAACTCCCAATTAATCCTTTGCATTATCAAGGATATCCGAGTATCGGTTGTGCACCTTGCACATCAAAGGTGAGTGGAGATACGGATTTTCGTGCAGGCAGATGGGCCGGAATGAATAAAACAGAATGCGGTCTTCACTCAAATGATGGCTCATAAAAAGTAGAAAAGCAATGGGGAGGTAAAACGGTGAGTGTTAGTCAACCGCATGGTGGTATACTTATTCAACGAATGAACCTTGGGATGAAAATAGATTCATCTCTGAAGAGTGTTGAACTAGATAAGCAGGAATTAAGTGATCTTGAGCTGATTGCAAATGGTGGATATAGTCCGCTTGAGGGATTTATGGGTAAAGCGGACTACGATTCTGTCGTCAAGAAAATGCGGCTAGTAAACGGAATTCCATGGTCCATTCCGATTACATTAACGATTGATCATAAAGATGCTCCAAATTTCGTGATTGGGGAACGGGTGAACCTTACGTTTGATGGAACGATTTATGGGGTGATGGAACTGGAAGATATCTATGTTCCTGATAAAAAGATAGAGGCAAAAATGGTGTACCGCACTACGGACCGGGCTCATCCTGGTGTTCAAAAATTATATAATCGAAAGGCTGTATATATTGGCGGTCCGATAACCTTAATAAAATATCCTGATAAAGAAGAGTTTGCCCACTTCCATTTAGACCCGATTCAAACACGAAAAACATTTGCTGATCTTGGTTGGAAAACAGTTGTCGGTTTTCAAACTAGAAATCCGGTCCACAGGGCCCACGAATACATTCAAAAATCAGCACTTGAATTAGTCGATGGTCTGTTTTTAAATCCACTTGTTGGCGAAACAAAGGAAGATGATATTCCAAGTGGGATTCGAATGAAAAGCTACCAGGTCTTACTGGAAAAATACTATCCAAAAAATCGTGTCTTCTTGTCCGTTTTTCCTGCGGCGATGCGGTATGCCGGGCCAAGAGAGGCTATTTTTCATGCGATTGTCCGCAAAAATTATGGCTGTACGCATTTTATCGTCGGCAGAGATCATGCTGGTGTAGGAAATTATTATGGAACATACGATGCCCAAAAGATTTTTAGTTATTATCAAGATGGGGAACTGGGGATTCAGCCATTGTTCTTTGAACATAGCTTTTATTGTAAAAAATGTGAGAACATGGCATCAGAAAAAACCTGTCCTCATTCCGTAGAGAATCATGTAATACTATCCGGAACAAAGGTCCGGGGATGTTAAAAAATGGTGTTAAACCACCAAAGGAATTTAGCCGTCCAGAGGTAGTTGAAATATTAATCGAGGGAATGCAGGAACCCAATATTAAAAATTTAAGGGTGTAGGATATGGAGAGACAGAATAATATCATATGGCACCACGCGTCCGTAACGAAGAAAGGCCGACATTGCTTAAACGGACACAAAAGCTGTGTTCTTTGGTTTACAGGCCTATCGGGGTCCGGAAAATCTACGTTAGCTAATGCTGTCGATCATGAATTGTATCGGCAGGGTTACCATAGCTATGTGTTGGACGGTGATAATATCCGACATGGGTTAAACAGAGACTTAGGGTTTGGGGAAAAAGATCGGAAGGAGAATATTCGTAGAATCGGGGAAGTGGCAAAGCTGTTCGTTGATAGTGGTCATATTGTGTCTACTGCGTTTATTTCACCGTTTTTAGCGGATCGCGACTTAGTTCGGTCGATGTTTGAAGAAGATGAGTTTATTGAAATTTTCGTAAGCTGTCCGCTTGCAATTTGTGAGAATCGCGACCCTAAAGGACTGTATCGCAAAGCCCGTAAAGGGCAGATTCCGGATTTTACCGGGATAACTTCACCGTATGAGGCTCCAATTAAACCTGAAATCACCATTGATACTAATAGCATGGCAATTGAAGCTTCGGTGCAGAAAATTTTAGCATATTTAAAAGTAAAGAAGATCCTCTGAGCTGGGTCTTCTTCATTTTATTTTCCGTAAACCATAGGATATAAACGGAATGCTATGAAAATGAAATTTATAGATGTAATCAATGATGTTGGTTGAAAAATATTGGCATATAATCGCAAATAGGACAATTTTATAATTAATAACAAGAGCCGTAAGAACAAAAATAAGGAGATTGATCCACATCATGACCTTCCCAGGGCTCCAACCTTTATATTTTGCAATCATTAACGCTGGTATAACCATTCCACCACTTGATGCTCCTGCTCGAATTAGCACACCAACCCCAATACCGAATAAAATACTCCCACAAGCTAAGTCAATTAAAAGATGAACATGGTAGTGTGGGACATGTGAGGTCAAAATGCTGACAGTTGCTGAAGTAGTTGCAACAGAGAAAATGGTCCTTAATGTCCAAGTGTATCCAAAGTAATTTAGAGCAAATAGTAAAAAGACAATGTTTGCTAGCCATAAAGAAAAGCCCAGCGGCAAATCGAAAAAATAATTCGTTAAGATCGCAATTCCGGCTGCACCACCTGAGGGAATGGAATGTGGAAACAGAAAGAGCGACATCGACATTCCTTGGAGGGCAGCTCCAAAAAATAGACTTATATAAATAAGAAACGGCCGTTTCATTGCGTGCAAACCTGGTTGAATAATCTTGTTTTTTATGTACCTCAATGCGTTCTTCCCCTCTCCTTGTCCATTTTATGAGCAACAAAAAATAAATATGTTGAATCAAAAAAATCATATTTTAGGAGAGTAGAAAAATAGGAAACAGTTGGTTGTCCATTTGGACTAGAACTTTGTATTAATATCATAATTATTAGTAAATTATTTCTTTCTTTTGCATAGGATAAAGTAATCCACATTTCTATTATTCTCTTGTTTAAACACTCTGGATATTGTATGAAAAGGGTTAAAAAAAGGTGCAAAACAAATTTTTTTAAGGAGGGGTAAGATTGACAGATAAAAATAATCATAAGTTTAGTGTCTCCCAAGAAGATTGGTCCCTCCACCGCAAAGGCCACGATGACCAGCAACGTCACCAGGAAAAGGTGCAAGAGGCGATACGTAACAACCTTCCGGATTTGATTACGGAGGAAAGCATTATCATGTCTAACGGTCGCGAAGTGGTCAAAATCCCGATTCGCTCACTAGATGAATACAAGATTCGTTATAATTATGATAAGAACAAACACGTCGGGCAGGGCGATGGAGAAAGTCAGGTCGGGGATGTAATTGCCCGAGATGGCTCGGGACAACAAAAAGGCCCCGGAAAAGGGCAGGGAGCTGGCGATCAAGCCGGGAAGATTACTTTGAGGCAGAGGTCAGCTTAATGGAGCTAGAAGAGGCTTTGTTTAAGCAGTTATCACTACCGAATTTGCAGAAAAAGGAACAAAATGAGGAGCTTGTTGAAAACATTGAGTTCAATGATATTCGTAAAACAGGTTTAATGGGCAATATCGATAAAAAGCGGACAATGATCTCCGCCTTTAAACGGAATGCAATGCAAGGGACACCAGGCTTTCATCCAATTTATCGTGAAGATCTGAAATTTAAAACGTGGAATGAGGTTGTGAAGCCTGAATCCAAGGCAGTTGTTTTAGCGATGATGGATACGAGTGGTTCCATGGGGATTTGGGAAAAATATATGGCTCGAAGCTTCTTCTTCTGGATGACCCGTTTTCTGCGTACGAAGTATGAGACGGTTGAAATTGAATTTATTGCCCACCACACGGAAGCGAAGGTTGTCACCGAGGAAGACTTCTTTACAAGAGGAGAAAGTGGTGGAACGATTTGTTCCTCAGCTTATCGTAAAGCACTGGAGCTGGTGAATGATAAGTATGATCCAAAACGGTATAATATTTATCCTTTTCATTTTTCAGATGGAGATAATTTAACTTCTGATAATGCACGCTGTGTTAAGTTGGTTGAAGAGTTAATGAAGGTTTCAAATATGTTTGGTTACGGTGAAGTAAATCAGTATAATCGTCACTCGACTCTAATGACCGCATACAAAAATATTAAACAGGAAAAATTTCGCCACTATATTCTCAAGCAAAAAGCAGATGTTTTCCATGCGATGAAGAGTTTTTTTAAGCAGGAAGAAGAAAATGGAAAAATGTATGCATAGCCCAAAAATCGACAGGTAGCCGCCTGTCGATTTTTTTATGCTTGAAATATTTTAAAAAGAGGTTTACTATAAATCGCAATAATGGTAAAAATTTCAATAGAATTCACTGTCATAATTTTATTGAAATAGAAATAATATGAAGGGGAATAACAATATATGGGAAGTGTTTTTGTAAATAATGATTAAAGGAATAGATTTGGCGAAAAAAAGTCTTAAATATGAATTTTTTAAAAATTATTTAGTTATAATAACTAGACTTAGAGATTAGAATTATGTACAATGTTTTCAGAATATTAATTTATCGATACTTTTTTAAGGTAGGATTTGAGAAGGGTGGTATTAACCGCAATTTACAGAAAATTTTGATTATAGATAGAAGTGAAAAAGGGGGAGCTCTCCCCTTTCCGAATTTTTACAGAGCTTATAAAAATGAAAGGAGAGTGCGGAAATGGAAATTTTTCAGCAGCTCGTTAATGGTATTTCTCTAGGAAGTATATATGCACTCATCGCGCTCGGCTATACCATGGTCTACGGTATTGTTAAATTAATAAACTTTGCACATGGTGATGTATTTATGGTAGGTGCATTTATCGGTTTTTACTCGATAACGATTTTAGATTTAGGCTTTTTCCAGGCGTTGCTTTTATCAATGGCCGCTTGTGCAATTTTCGGTGTCCTCATCGAAAAAATCGCTTATAAGCCGTTACGTAACGCAACAAGAATCGCAGCATTAATCACAGCAATCGGGGTATCACTCTTGATTGAATACGGGATGATCTATATTAGGGGGCACAGCCTGAAGCCTATCCGGGTGATGTTTTGCCGACTAACAGTATTGATATTTTTGGGGTTTCGATTAGCAGTCAATCGCTATTCATTTTGGGAATATCGATCGCGTTAATGATTATCCTCCAGTTTGTTGTCCATAAGACAAAAATTGGAAAAGCTATGCGAGCTGTCTCTCATGATGCTGAGGCTGCGCAATTAATGGGGATTGATGTCAATAAGACGATTTCAGCAACGTTCGCAATTGGATCTGCTCTTGCCGGTGCTGCTGGGGTAATTTTTGGTACGTATTATATTAAAATTGAGCCTCTTATGGGGATTATTCCTGGATTGAAGGCTTTTGTTGCAGCTGTGCTGGGCGGAATTGGGAGTATTCCAGGCGCAATGGTCGGCGGTTTATTATTAGGAGTAATTGAATCATTAGTAAGTGCATTAGGCTATTCGTTATGGCGTGATGGTGTTGCGTTTATTGTTCTTATCCTTATTTTAATTTTCCGCCCATCTGGTTTGTTTGGCAAAAACGTAAGAGAAAAAGTGTAGGGAGGAGGAGAACATATGACTTCAATCAGACGAACAAAAGGTTTTTGGCTGTCAATTCTAATGGCGGTTATTGTATATTTTGTAGTTCAGTTTTTAATTAATGGAGCATACCTTAATTCATTTCATGTGAATACATTGTACACGATTGCGATTAATATCATGCTAGCGGTAAGTTTGCATCTTATTATCGGGATTACGGGTCAGTTTTCAATCGGACATGCTGGATTTTTAGCTGTTGGTGCTTATTCATCGGCGATTATTACAATGAAGTTGGGTCTTCCCTTTCCACTTGCATTACTAGTAGGGGGACTTGCAGCAGCGGTTGCAGGACTTATCATCGGAATTCCGAGCTTACGTCTTAAAGGTGACTACCTTGCCATCGCAACACTTGGTTTTGGGGAAATTGTGCGGATCACGTTGCTAAACATACCTTATGTCGGTGGCGCTGCTGGAATGCAGGTATCCCATTTAACGTCTTGGACTTGGGTGTTCATTTGTGTTTTAGCTACGCTAGTGGTGATTACAAACTTTACAAATTCAACTCATGGCCGCGCGTGTATATCGATTCGTGAGAACGAAATTGCTGCAGATGCAATGGGGATTAATACCACTTATTATAAAGTTATTGCATTTGCGATTGGGGCCTTTTTTGCCGGAGTTGCGGGTGGACTTTATGCCCACAACTTTTATATTATCCAGCCAACGAACTTTAGCTTCTTGAAGTCCTTTGATATTTTAATTTTTGTAGTATTAGGTGGCTTAGGCAGCATGTCAGGGTCTGTAATCGCAGCGATTCTATTAACTTTCGTCTCTACCTTCCTACAGGAATATCCTGAGACTCGAATGATTATTTATAGCTTTGTGCTGATTGTTATGATGCTGTATCGTCCAACCAGGTTTACTTGGAACAAAAGAGTTAACCTCATTCTTTAAAAAACAGAAAGCGGTTGAAGGGGGGGCCAAGTAATGACGAAACCATTATTAAAAGTTGAACAGGTTGGTATTCAATTTGGAGGCTTAAAAGCAGTCTCCAATACCAATGCTGTATTGAATCAAGGGGAATTGGTTGGCTTAATCGGGCCGAATGGTGCTGGTAAAACAACCTTCTTCAATTTGCTAACAGGCGTTTATGTGCCGACAGAAGGGGCCATCACGTTAAATGGTGAACGTTTAAATGGTTTAAAGCCATTTCAGATAACGAGAAAAGGGATCAGTCGGACATTCCAAAATATTCGGTTGTTTGATGAGCTTTCCGTCCTTGATAATGTTAAGGTCGCCTACCATTCAAATGCAAAGCATGGAATCTTCAGCTCCATTTTCCGACTTCCGAATCATTTTAAAGGTGAGCAGGAAATGGAAGCTCAAGCACTTGAATTTTTAAAAATCTTTAATCTTGAAGGCTATCGTGATGAAAAAGCAAAAAATCTTCCATATGGACAACAAAGAAGATTAGAAATTGCTAGAGCCCTCGCTGCTAAGCCACAGCTTTTGTTACTAGACGAGCCAGCCGCGGGAATGAATCCTCAAGAAACTCATGAGTTAATGAATTTAATTTCTTTTATAAGAGAGAAATTCAACTTAACGGTTCTCCTGATTGAACACGATATGCAGCTTGTTATGGGTGTTTGTGAACGAATTTATGTACTTGACCATGGACAGTTAATTGCTGAGGGCACACCAGAAGAGATTCGCAATAATCCAAAAGTCATCGAGGCATATCTTGGAGAGGAGGTCCCAGCAAATGCTTAAAGTTGATAATATTAATGTATACTACGGAAATATTCAAGCATTAAAGGGTGTTTCCTTAGAAATTAATCAAGGTGAAATTGTTACTTTAATCGGTGCAAACGGTGCTGGTAAAAGTACGCTTTTAAAAACAATCTCAGGGCTTCTAAAACCGAAGCAAGGGGAATTGGTTTACGAGAATGCATCGATTGCAGGTAAGCCAGCTCAAGCGATCGTAAAAAGAGGAATCTCGCACGTACCCGGAAGGACGGCGCGTATTTTCCAATATGAGTGTCGAAGAAAATCTAGAACTAGGTGCATTCCTCCGAAATGATAAGGCAGGAATTCAAGAGGATTTTGAAAAGGTATTTCAATTATTTCCTCGTTTAAAGGAGCGCCAGAAGCAGCTTTCCGGAACCTTATCTGGTGGGGAGCAGCAAATGCTCGCCATGGGTCGAGCACTGATGGCACGACCAAAGCTGTTGTTGCTAGACGAGCCTTCAATGGGGCTTGCACCAATTTTAGTTAAAACGATTTTTGATATAATTAAACAAATTAATAAAGATGGTACGACGATTTTGTTAGTAGAACAAAATGCAAACATGGCTCTGTCGATTGCACATCGTGCGTATGTTATTGAGACGGGCCGAGTCATATTATCTGGTACGGCAGAAGAGCTTAATGCCAGCGATCAAATTAAAAAGGCATACTTGGGTGGACATTAAAATAGTTGAAAAGGTCAGCGAATTTTGCTGACCTTTTTAAATTTTTGTAATAAAGAAGTGTATTGATTTTTGTGCACCCTGTTGATTGGAGTGGAAGGTGCGAAGACTCCTGCGGGAGCAGTGGGACAGGTGAGACCCCGCAAGCGCAAAAGCGCTGAGGAGAAGGAAAAGCGGAAGCGGCTTGCCAAGGGGCGACAGGCATAAGACGAGCCGTCAAGAAGGTCGTTCTTTGACCTTCTTGACGGATTGGCTTATGACCCCGAGCCCCTAGCCGCTGCAGCTAGACAGGCTCACCGCCCACCCCGCGGAAAGCGAAGCACCTGGAACGGAAATCAACCGGCTATTTGGCATGAAAAAAATTGCCGAGAAAAAATACCCTTTCTCGGCAATCTGGTCAGCAAATTTTGCTGGCCTTTATTACGTTTATTGAAAGATAAATTTGGCTATCAAAACGGCTTGACTTAAGAATTTCCGGATGTAATATAGTTAAACACGTGAACTATTCAATTATTAAACTATTATGGATGTGAGCCGATGACGAATGAGTACATTCAAGAATTAATTGACCGATATATCCGTGTGTCTTTTTCTGTTACGAAAAAAGCTGAATTCTTGATTAAGGACCAAATTGGCAATGATTTGACCTATGATCAGCATTTTACTTTGCGTTATATCAAAAAAAGACAGAGGTGTACCTCAACAGAATTAGCTGAGGTGTTTGTTGTCAACAAAAGTGCCGTAACAGCTATTATTACAAGACTATTCGATAAGGGATTAATACAGAGAACGCGTGACGAAGATGATCGTCGAGTTGTGTACTTAACCTTAACCGATGCAGGGGAAGCCTTATTTAATCAGTGTGAGCTGCGTGTCCATAATCTAGTCGAAGGGATTATGACGCAGTTTAATGACGAGGAAATTCGTTCTTTTATTAACACATATGAAAAACTAGAAAAATTATTACATGATCTCAAGGAAGAAAGACAGGGAGAGTAAAGTATGAGAGCGATTGTAAAAGGTAAATGGTTTGTATTGTTTGCATGGATTGCTGTTGTTGCGGTTCTGATGATGTCAGCTCCAAACATGGAGAATCTGGTCCGTGAAAAAGGGGAGCTTGTTGTACCAGAAGGCTATTCCTCCTCACTGGCAAATGAAATTACGAAGGAAATCCAGGATGGAAATGAATCACAGGTGGCGTTAGTTTTCCATGGAAAGGAAAAACTAACAAAAAGTGAATTAGCAGAAGCCAAAAAAGCAATTAATTTATTAGAAAAAAATAAAAAAAAGCTTGGGATAACGGAAATTCTGTCGCATTTTAAGGAAGAATCACTCAAGGATCAGCTCGTATCTGAGGATGGTACGACGATATTAACCTCGATCAAGGTTGATATGGGAGATCGTGACGATAAAGAAGTATCCGAGGCTCTTTATAGCACATTAAAAGATATCAAACTAGAACACTATTATACTAGTAGTTGGCTAGTTAGCGAGGATTTAAATACAAATGCACAGGAAGGGTTAAAGAAAACCGAGGGAATTACCGTTGTCTTTATTTTAGTCGTTCTTCTCTTAGTTTTCCGTTCGATTATTGCACCAATTGTGCCATTAATAACAGTTGGCTTCACTTATTTAGCGTCACAATCGATCGTCGCTTTCTTAGTAGATAAAGTGAATTTTCCGATTTCCTCCTATACACAAATCTTTTTAGTGGCGGTGTTATTTGGGATTGGAACGGACTATAGTATTTTACTTTTAAGTAGATTTAAAGAAGAAATGGCGAATCATGAGAGCATTACCGATGCGATTGTGGAAACCTTTCGAACCGCGGGCAAGACTGTCTATTTTAGTGGTTTAGCCGTTATGGTCGGCTTCTCAGCGATTGGATTATCGACGTTTAAACTCTATCAATCTGCCGCTGCTGTTGCAGTTGGTGTCGCCTTATTATTAGTGGCTTTATCAACGATTGTTCCATTTTTTATGGCTGTGCTTGGTCGAAAGCTGTTTTGGCCGTCTAAAGGGACACTTGAACATAAGGACAGTAAGATTTGGGAAGTTGTTGGCCGATTTGCTTTGGCAAAGCCTATTGTTTCTTTACTGATTGTTGCAGCTATTACTGTTCCATTTCTAGTGACCTATGATGGTACGCTTTCCTATAATTCTTTAACTGAAGTAGGCGATAAAGCAAATTCAATCAAAGCTTTTAACATGATTGCAGACGGATTTGGTCCTGGGCAAGCGATGCCGGCAAAAATTGTGATTAAAAATGACGATAAGATGGACAGTACTGAATATATCACCTTAGCTGAAAAAATCAGTCAGGATTTGTCTAAGCTAGATGGAGTTGATTCGATTCGTTCTGTCACAAGACCAGTTGGGGAGCAGTTAAAAGATTTATTTGTCGCAAAGCAAGCAGGCACCCTTCAGGAAGGGATTGCGAAAGGAAATGACGGGATTAAGAAGATTAGTGACGGTCTGAGCGAGGCAGAATCGGAGCTGACTAATTCCCAGCCTAAGCTTGAGCAAGCGACCTCAGGGATTGGTGAATTGGTGACAGGTACAACGAAGCTACAGGATGGAATGGGTCAGCTTCAAAATGGATTGACGCAAATTGAAGCTGGAATCCGTAAAGGATCCGTTGGCTCAGGTGAACTAAAGAAAGGTATGCAGGAGCTGAAAACAAATGCTGAGCAGCTAGCAGCTGGAAGTGAGAGGCTGTTGCAAGGCTATCAGGATGTACAGACTGGTATTTCCACAATGCTTGGAAAATACAAAGAAGTTGCAGGCGGCTTGAAGGGACTTTCAGATGGGCTCGCTTCAACAAATGGGCATTTTGCGAACCTTGAGCAAAAATATCCTGAGCTTCAAGGTGATCTAGAAGACTACCAAACACTTAAAGGAATCGTTCAATATTCACAAGGAGCATCGAGTCAGCTCTATGATGGTATCAATGAATTAAATAACCATTTAGCAGGTGCCGAAGACGGTATAAAGGTTGCGAATGATAATTTTTCAAAGCTTTTAGAAGGACAGAAGCAGCTTAATGTAGCGATGGGGCAAATTATTAGTGGACTTGACCAGCTCCAACAAGGGATGGATGCAGCGGCTAATGGCCAAGGTCAAGTAATTGGCAATGTTTCGCAGTTTACCAATGGTTTATCTGCCGTTAATGGTGGTCAGCAGCAGCTATTAGATGGCTTTTCAGGTCTAGGTGGACAAATGACGCAATTAACAAATGGACTTGATCAAAGTGTAACAGGATTAAATCAAGTTCATGATGGCTTAAACTCTGCAAATGAATATCTATCCGACTTGGCTAAATCAGATGAGAGCGTATCTGGTATGTACATTCCAGCTGAAGTACTGGAAAGTAAGGATTTTGAGCAAGTTCTTAATACTTATTTTTCAGAGGATCGCAAGGTGATGACCCTGGATGTAGTATTTAGTGAGAATCCTTATTCTAATCAGGCGATGAGCCAAATTGATGATATTAAGGAAACGGTCAAAAAGGCAGTGAAAGAAACAAAGCTGGAGAATGCAACGATTGCCGTTGGTGGAATTACGAGCACAAATACTGATTTGAGTAAAATTTCTAGTGACGATTACTCGCGAACCGTTGTCTTAATGCTAGTCGGTATTGCGATTATTTTGATCATTATGCTTCGTTCATTTGTGATGCCGTTGTATTTAATAGCTTCGTTAATTATTACCTACTATTCAGCGATGGGGATTACTGAAGCCATCTTTATGAATGGATTAGGCTATGACGGGATTAGCTGGGCCGTCCCATTCTTTGCATTTGTAATCCTCGTTGCACTAGGGATCGATTATAGTATTTTCCTAATGGATCGCTTCAAAGAATATCGTGATATGTCTGTTAGTGAAGCGATGCTCTTATCAATGAAAAAAATGGGGACGGTTATAATTTCTGCCGCGATTATTCTCGGTGGTACATTTGCTGCAATGATGCCGGCAGGTGTTATGTCCTTGCTGCAAATTGCGACGATTGTGCTAATAGGATTATTCCTTTATGCGTTCGTTATTTTACCGCTATTTGTGCCAGTTATGGCGAAATTGTTTGGTAAAGCAAATTGGTGGCCGTTTATTAAATAAGCATTTTGTGTAAAGACAGTCTATCCGGGTGAACTGGATGGGCTGTTTTTTATTGTTATCGAAGTTTATCCTCCTAAACTCGAAATTTATCCAGCTTATTCAGTTAATATCTATCTACGCCACAATATTGTCACATAATATCTCCCGCCTATTCGATCTCTGGCACTATGCAAAAACCATATATATCAAGCCTTTGGAGGTAGTCAAATTGACTTGTGTCTAATCATTGAACGAATAAGTTCCAATTAGGGGAGTTCTGACGATATGATAGGGAGTTTCCCTGATGTCTGATGAACAGTCCTGACACGTAAAATAAAGCATAAGTTAAAGGGCAATTTTTTAGGGAGGACTTAAAATGCAGGAAAATATTTCTACTACAACACCAAAACAACAGGTACAGTCATTCGAGAATGCATTTGCATCACATTTTGCAAAATCGATGTTTTTAACCGTTGTGGGTCTAGTGATTTTGGTTTTTATCGGGACTAGAATGTTTACGCATATTGACTTGAATTTGTATGGATATATGGTTGGAACAATCGTGTTTATCGGCGGGTTCTTTTACCGTTTTATCGCATGGGGCGAGAGACCACCAACAAAAATGATCATAAAAAAAGGACTTAAACTTTTGTTCAGAAAATCGACACCTAAGACATCAGTCGAGCATTTAGCAACATACAATTTCATTTGGAATAGGGGAATTTACCGATGGACTCAGCACGTATTAATTGGCTGGGGCTGTGTTCTATCCTGTTTCGTCACTTTTCCGCTTGTATTTGGGTGGATGTACTTCACGATGGCGGAAAATGGTTATTACACGATTGTGGCAATGGGTGTGGATGTTATGACCATCAAAGCTGATGGGATTATCGGATTCCTGTCTTATAATGCGTTAAACATTACTGCCATGATGGTGATTGCTGGAGTTTCCATGGCGCTTTATCGTCGCTTGAAAAATATGCAAGCACGTGCTGAACAAAACTTTATTTATGATTTTATACCGCTTTACCTATTACTATTCATCTCTATTACAGGACTATTACTTACATTTATGAATGTATTCTTACATGGTTGGGGTCAGCCAGTCATGTCACTTGTTCATCAATTTTCGGTCGTTGTTACGCTCATTTACCTTCCGTTCGGAAAGCTTGCACACATTCCATTCCGTCCAATGAGTGTGCTTGCACGTAACTATCGAGAGCATTATGCCGAGCAAGCAATGAAAGAGTGTAAGGTTTGTGGTGATCATTTTGTATCGAATGAACAATCACAGGATGTCATTCAAGTATTGGGCATAAACGAAATTGAATTTAAAACAAACGAAGGTGTACATCTTGCAGAGTTGTGCTTACCATGTCGAAGAAAATATCGGATTGCACAGTTTTCAGGGATTCCGACCCATCAAGTGAAGGTCAAGGAGGCAAACCAAAATGCAAAGGGATAAGTTTTTTAAAGAAATTGAAAACGTTATTCATCCAGGCGAAAAATTAGTTAAAACACACTGTAGTTATTGTGGTATGCAGTGTGGGATGAATTTACGTGTTGATACAGCAACAAACAAAATTATCGGTGTTGAGCCGCGTTACGAATGGCCAGTGAACGTCGGGAAAATGTGTCCCAAAGGGGTTACAGCCTATCAGCAAACGAACCATCAGGATCGCCTGTTAAAACCATTGATTCGTGATAACGCGGCATTAAAAGGAACGAAAGATGGTTTCCGTGAAGCAACGTGGGAAGAAGCTTATGACTTGATCACAAAACGTTTCCAACAGCTCCAGAAGGATTATGGAAAAGATTCGCTTAGTGTATACAGCGGTGTATCCATGACAAATGAAAAATGTTATTTAACAGGGAAATTTGCCCGTGTTGGCTTGCAGACGCGCTATATCGACTACAATGGTCGTTTCTGTATGTCAAGTGCTGCTGGTGGTTTCATGCGCAGCTTTGGTGTTGATCGCGGTTCAACTCTTCCTTGGACTGATCTTCATGAAACGGATTGTTTGTTTATCGCCGGAAGTAATACCGCAGAATGTCACCCAACTTCGATGTTCCGGATTTGGGCTGTTCAGGAGCGAGGGGGCTATTTAATCGTCGCAGATCCGCGTGAAACACCGATTGCGAGACGTGCTGATATTCATCTTGATCTTAAGCCGGGAACAGATTTAGCACTGGCAAATGGAATCCTAAATTTATTAATTCAAAATGGATATGCTGATGAAGACTTTGTGAATAACCACACAAATGGATTTGAAGAAACGAAGGAACTAGTAAAACAATTCACGCCTGAATATACGAGTGAATTGACAGGAGTAGCAGCTGAGAAAATTATCAAAGCTGCAGAGATTTATGGGAAAGCACCAAATGCGATTGTCATGTTTGCCCGTGGGATTGAGCAACAGCATAAGGGTGTAGATAATGTCTCTGGATACACGAACTTAGCGCTTGTGACCGGGAAAATTGGTCGTCCGAAAGCAGGAGTCGCCACTTTCACTGGTCAAGGGAACGGACAAGGTGGCCGGGAGCACGGACAAAAAGCGGATGCTCTTCCAGGCTATCGTAAAATTACGAATCCAAAGCATGTCGAAGAGGTATGTAAGGTTTGGGGAATTACACCTGAAGAAATGCCGAAAGAAGGGGTTTCAGCTTACGAAATGTTTGAACTGATGGAACAAAAGACGATTCGTGGACTTTACCTATTGTGCTCAAACCCAGCTGTTTCCGCACCGAATTTAAATTATGTGCGTGAGCAAATGAAAAATCTCGACTTTATGGTTTGTGTTGATTTCTATTTATCAGAATCAGCAGAATTTGCCGATGTAGTCCTACCAACTACAACCTGGTCGGAAGATGAAGGAACTGTAACCAATCTAGAAGGGCGCATTATAAAAATCAATAAAGCGCAGGAGCCGCTAGGAGAATCAAAACCTGACTGGCAAATCCAAGTCGAGTTAAGTGAACGTCTTGGTAGAGGAACTTACTTCTCCCATCTTAAAACGGCGAAGGATGTGGCAGATGAGTTTCGCTTGGCATCAAAAGGTGGCTATGCCGATTACTTCGGTGCAACATGGGATAAAATCGATGCTCAAGAGGGTGTCTTCTGGCCATGTAAAGATGAAGATGACAAAGGTACACCACATATGTTCCTAGATAAAAAATTCTACCATCCTGATGGAAAGGCGAAAATCTGTGCTCTACCATATCGTCCACCAGCAGAAGAACCGGATGATCAATATCCTATCCGCTTAACGACGGGACGTGTTGTATACCACTACTTATCAGGTAACCAAACAAGAAGAATTCCATTTTTACGAGACATGTGCCCAGAGCCATATGTAGAAGTACATCCGGAAATAGCTGCAAAATATAACATTGAACATGAAGAAATCGTTCGTCTCTATACTCGCCGTGGTGAAGCAAATTACAAAGTGAAAATTACGGAAGCGATTCGTAAAGATACTGTATTTGTTCCTTATCATTTCGGACATGAACAATCGATCAACCTATTAACCATTCCTGCACTAGACCCAATGTCAAGGATGCCGGAATTTAAAGCGTGTGCTGCACAGATTGAAAAACTAGAACTAAAGAAGGTGCAATAAATGAAGAAGAGGCTCTATATTGAACTGGACAATTGTATTGGCTGCCGTTCTTGTTTAGCGGGCTGTACACAGTGTGGAGGTCACGAACAGCGCAATCGTAACTATGTGTATGACGTCAATCCGCTCGTCAATCGGCAAACGATGCCTCTTATGTGCCTTCACTGTGTGAACCCAGCGTGTGCAAGGAGCTGTCCGGCACAAGCGATTCAAATTCATGAGACAGGTGCGGTACTATCAGCTCTAGTTGAAAAATGTATTGGCTGTCAAAACTGTACGATTGCTTGTCCATATGGAATACCAAAATTTGATACCGAACAAAATTTAATGTACAAATGTGACCTGTGTATCGATCGAACAAAGGATGGAATACCGCCAATGTGTGCTAGTGTTTGTCCTACCAACACACTTCAATGGTTAACGGATGAAGAGATTGACAATAAGCGCCAAGCTTTTAACTTGGATAATGGCAAGTGGGTAACTAGCGCGCCATATTTGGAAAATGAAACAAACGTCAGAGTAAATCTTCCTGGTATCTTGCAGGGAATTACAAAATTGTTTTAGGAGGGATTATTGATGAATGATAAAAATAATAAAATCCCATTCAACGAAGATAACTATACCCATAATATAAATCGAAATAATGAACGTAAGCTTGACCGCCGAGGTTTTATGAAAACCTTGGTCGGTGCAGCAGGATTATTTGCCGTATCCTCGCTTCCATGGGGAGCATTAGCGGCAAAAGAACTAAACGGTCTTGAGGAAAAAGAATACCCAAATAAAAAGATTACAGATATTAGTTCGTTAGAGGTTGGTGATTCAATAGATTTTAAATTTCCAGGTGAACATGATGATGCTATTTTAATTCGTCTTTCTGAAGACAAGTATGTTGCGTATCAAAACGCCTGTACCCATTTGCGCTGTCCAGTTTTTTGGGTAAAAGAAGATGGTGAAATGATTTGTCCTTGTCATCACGGTAAATTTGATGTAGAGACGGGTGCCCCAACTGCCGGACCGCCAAGACGACCATTACCTGAAATTCAAGTAAAAGTAGAAAAGGGTGCGGTTTTTGCCGTGAAGGTGAGACGTTATGAAGCATAATATTCTTGGTGTTGCTTTACTATGCAGTATTTTGATGCTCAATATTGTTTTTACTCAATACATGGTCCATCAATATTTTTATCAACACTATACGAATGCTCTCATTTCTTGCATCATCAATTTAGTTTTATTCCCAACTGCGATTTATATTTACCGATGGGACCAAAAACGGAAGGCGTGATTCATGATGAACAATGAGACCTATCTTGATTTTTGTTTTATCAGAAAATCAACAGGTAATTTTGTAACGGAAATAGATGAAATGCTTACGAAACTGTTTAAAGGGGTAAAGGTGAACTGGTACTTAGAAGAAAAAAGCTTAGAGGATGCGGAAATGGTTGTGGCTGAGGTAAAAGGGATGAGTCATTGGCGCTCTGAAGAAGAAACCCTTAACTTTCTTGAGGAGCATGGTGGAAGCCAATTTTGGGAGTATTTACAGGGCTACAAAATGTTTATTTATCCAGTCACGATGAGAGGATGTAACAGCTGTGGGACACATTAAGATAGAAGAGCTTCAGACATTTGTGAGTGTCCCTGTCGAAGTTGCAATTGTAGATGTTTCCAGGTAGTGAACGAGCTCCATTTGTTAACAAAACAATCAATAAAATAGAAATGTGCCCAGATGGAACCCATGTGCGATTTTATTTTAATGATTTTCATTTCTTTGCAGTTCCAATTGGAGCCGATACGACAGAAAGTTCAAGTGAGTGGTCGGCATTTGATGCGGATAGCGAGCTGCGATATATCATTAGGAAGGTGAGAAAATAATGAATAACAGAATTACAAATTGGAATCCAGAGGAAGAACAGTTTTGGAAAGCCGAAGGGAAAAAACACGCCACACGCAATCTATGGATTTCCGTTCCGGCATTAATGATGGCGTTTATCGTTTGGCAAATTTGGTCAGTCGTTGCCATTCGGTTAAATGATGTAGGGTTCTCTTTTACAGAAGGACAATTATTTACTTTAGCAGCCCTACCAGGCTTAGTTGGGGCAACAATGCGTTTCTTCTATACGTTTGGCGTTGGAAAATTCGGTGGACGTAACTTTACAGTTTTTTCAACCGCAGTCCTATTGATTCCGGCTATTGGAATTGGTTTAGCTGTCCAAAATCCAGATACACCTTATTCAGTGATGCTACTATTAGCAGGTTTATGTGGCCTTGGAGGCGGAAACTTTTCATCATCCTCTTCAAATATTAGTTTCTTTTTTCCGAAAAAAGAAAAAGGGACGGCACTTGGTATTAATGGTGGATTAGGAAATATGGGCGTATCCGTTGTTCAATTTGTTACACCGCTCATTATTACATCAGGCTCTTTTGCTTTTCTTGGCGAAGGAAAGACTATCGCCAGTGGAGATACAATTTGGCTTCATAATGCTGCATTCATTTGGGTTATTCCCATTATCATCATAACCATTGCTGCTTATTTTGGAATGGATAATTTACCTGGAACAAAACAATCATTAGCACAACAATTTGTTATTGTAAAACGCAAGCATACTTGGATTATGACTTGGCTCTATGTAGCAACCTTTGGTTCTTTTATCGGCTATTCTGCTGCATTTCCATTATTATTAAAATCGCAGTTTCCGGAGCATGCTTCCCTTGCGTTTTTAGGAGCATTTTTGGCAGCAGCGTCTCGTCCAATCGGGGGCTGGATTTCTGATAAAATTGGTGGAGCACGTTTAACTGCCTATGTTCTTGTTATTATGGGAATTGGGGCAATGGGAGTTATCTATTTCTTAGGTGACAAACAATGGGGAGGCTTTTTAACTTCATTCCTAATTTTATTTGTTGCAGCAGGACTAGGATCAGGGTCAACGTTCCAAATGATCCCATCCATTTTTCCACCTAAGGAAGCAGCGCCGGTTATCGGCTTTACTGCAGCCTTTGCAGCCTATGGCTCGTTCTTAATTCCAAAGCTATTTGGTTGGTCAATTAATGCAACAGGAACTTATGCAACAGCATTTTACTTCTTTATTGCTTTTTATATTATCTCATTTGGTTTAAACTGGTTTTATTATCAACGTAACGCAGGAAAGCAAAAGGTCCTTGCAAAAGTATCATAATTTTTATTAAATCAATTTGCTAGGGATGCCCATTGTGTTCCTTTATTAAGACAAGAATTGGAGGAGATGAAATGGAGAACATCCCAGCAAATGAAGTTTCTTCTTATATTATTAAGTCCCAGGAAGAGGAGATGAAGCGGGTTGCCTTGGAGCTTCATGAAGGGGTAGGCCAAACATTATACAGCATTTATACTGGTTTACAGGTAATCGAAACCGGGATACCACAACCAGCGATGAAAAAGTATGTAAATGATATGGCTGAGCTTTTAGAAAAAACAATTCAGGAAATCCGTTTTTTTTCCGTAGAGCTTTACCCGCCAACCTTAACATCATTAGGACTTGTTGCCGCATTAAAAAACTATGTTAAATTATATATATCAACGTTTGGGATTGAAGTAGACGTAAAATGTCATGGCAAAGAGGTTACTTTACCTGAACATAAGAAAATTATTCTTTTTAGAGTTTGTCAGGAAGCGTTAGCCAATATTGCCAAATATGCTGATACTTCGAATGCAAAGATTACTTTTTTTTGGACGGATCAAGATGTCACAATTGAAATCATTGATTTCGGTCAGGGCTTTTCGTTACAGGAAAAAGAGGATGTTTCCTTTGGGCTCGCTTCTATGAAGGAAAGAATGAAAATCGTTGAAGGGAATTGCATGATCACATCGGAAATAGGTAAGGGAACAACTGTGCAAATCCATTTGGAATTCAAAGTAAAATGAATCTGTACTAAATAAAGAAATTTCAGAATGGGGGAGTAAACTTGATAAAAATATTACTAGTTGATGATCATGCTGTTGTGCGCATGGGATTAACAATGCTCCTAAATAACCATCCTGATATGACAGTGATTGGTGAGGCAACTGAGGGGAATGAAGGAATTAAAAAAGCCCTTTCATTAAAACCAGATGTTGTCATTATGGATTTAAGTATGCCGCATGGGAAGGATGGTCTAGCCGCAACAGCAGAGTTAATTCAACAAATGCCTCAGTTGGCCATCCTAATATTAACTATGCATGATGATGAAGAGTATTTATTTAGAGCTATCCAAGCAGGTGCTTCTGGTTGTATTTTAAAAAGTGCACCACAGGATGAACTAATCGCGGCAATTCAATCTGTAGCAGAGGGAAATGCCTATCTCCATCCTTCGGCAACAAAGAAGCTGATTACGGAGTATATGGAAACATTGAAGCTATCGAACATGGATTCCTACAGTCTCCTTTCGGTTCGCGAAAAAGAAGTGTTAACTCTTATTGCAAAAGGATATTCCAATAAGGAAATCGCCGAAATGCTGACAATAAGTGTTAAGACAGTAGAAACTCACAAAGGAAACTTAATGGAAAAGCTGCAAATGAAGACAAGACCTGAACTTGTTGCTTATGCACTTAAAAAGGGGCTGCTTGGATATGGAATGTAAAGGGGCCGAACAACAATGGTAGGAGAAAGACAGGATCAACGATTTGTACAGGCGTGTAATACACTAATGAAAGAAATAAACTGTGATTTTGTCGGACTGGCGATTCAAAACCAAAAAGGACCTAATATTCGTTGGCATTATGCAGCAGGTAATGAAAACGAAAAATACAAAAGGATAACAGTTCGTTATGGAAAAGGGCTTGCTGGAAAGATAATTTTGACAGGGAGTCCGATGAGTATAAACAATTTTCCTGATAATATACCAGGTAAGGCAACTGAGTATCCAATTATGCTGGCTGAAAAACTAGTCACTTCCTATGGTGTTCCGATTTTATGCAAAGGTTCTCCAAAGGGGGTTTTGCTCGTTGGGCGCAGAAATGCATCCCCATTTCAAGAAGCAGACCAACAGATCGTCCAAGCTGTAGCTTGTGATATGGAGGAACTTCTAAATGATTTGTTAATCTGTAATTGTGAGACAAGCTTGAGTTAGGAGGTCTTTTGGTGAATAGGTTTGATCCTGGGGAGAAGATAAACAATCAGTCTCCTAGTTCAAATGAAAATCCTAGTCCTTTAGAGGATCATTCATTTGATGAAGAGTTCAAAAAATTAGAGCAAGAAATTTTGGCTTTAAAAGGAATTCTTGAAAATGAAAGAGCATTACGTTCAGATTTACAATCTGAAGTGAAAAACCTTACAATAAAAGCAATTGAAGTACAGGAAGAAGAGCGAAAAAGAATATCGCGCAACCTCCATGATGGGTTAGGGCAAAACTTATATAGCCATTTGATCACGATTAATCTTTTGCAATCACAGGTTTGTCATCCATTAATTGAACAAATTGAGCAAGAGGCTTCGCAATTAATTGAAGAAGTACGAGAAATCTCTTGGGAGCTTCGTCCGTCAGTGCTTGATGATTTAGGTTTAATCCCTGCGATCCGTTCCTTTATCGGTAGATATACGAATTATTCTCAAATCAAAGTCCATTTTACATATAACTTGCAGCAGAGGTTCCCGATTCATATCGATTTAACGATCTACCGGATTATCCAGGAGGCACTTACAAATATCCGCAAATATGCAGAGGTTGAAGAAGCTTGGGTCTCGATTATGGAATATGATCAGTATGTCAATGTGACCATTGTGGATGAGGGAAAGGGATTTGATCCAACTAAGCATTCAAAGGGTGTTGGTCTTTCAAGTATGGAAGAAAGAGCCCGTGCGGTTGGCGGAGTGTTTCAGCTCCATTCTGTACCAGGTCTTGGAACAAAAATCTTATTAGACATACCACGATAAGGCAGACTTCTCAGAGTAAATGACATTTTGGGAAGTCTGCTTTTTATTGGTCTAGCTCGCTTGGACGGCCTTTTTGATTTTTCTTTTAAAGATAAATCCCAGCAACCACATCATAGCGGGAAGTAAAATGGCAATCGTTAAAGAAAGTGTAATCCAATTCGTTTCTAAAAAATACAAAGCACGGCGATGATCACTTACAATATAATAGGCGAACGCGCTTAAGATAACAGATACAATCGGGATCAGCTTACGATAGTCCTTTCCACCTACTATCTTCTGAAGGGCGATAGAGGCGCAAAACATCGTCATCATGATTTGTGTTAAGCTTGAGAGGGCAAAAAAAGCAATCATTATCATCTCATACCGATGTAGAAAAATACCAATATGAGCACTTCTAGCCATTTGCATACAGGATACAATATATTGACCGGCCACCTCTGAAGTTAGAACACTGGCCTCAAGTATTGGCCACATAATAACAAACATTCCGCTATAAGCACTACCATATACACCCGCATTCCTCCATTTTTGAGGATCCTTTACATGTGGGAGAATAAGGGCAGTCATCATTGTGGCCAGTGCCCAATCTGCATTATGATGCCGACTCGCCCAAAGAATCTTTGGCAATCCAGATTGGAAGGTTGGCATAAGCTCACGAATATCAAACTCCCCTATTGAACCAAGCAATAATAATATATTTAATGCTAGGATTGAGAATACACCTAATAGTGCCATCCTCGAGATAACCTCTATTCCATAAAAAATTCCAAGTGAACCAACAATCATCGCCGCAATAATAAATAGGAACGTTGGAGCTTCAGGAAGGAAATAGTCCTTTAAATGATAGACGAATGTAATCATTACAATACTATAAGCTAGTAAAAAAAAGAAAAAGATAATGATTCCGACCACTTTTTCTGCAAATTTTCCAAGCAACACACCACTTTGCTCGATTAAATCTCTATCAGGCATTCTCCGAATCGTGACAATGGTAATATACATGAAAACGATTCCCTGAAGGACAGAAAAACCGGTAGAAAGCCACATATCATTACCGACTTCACGAGATATCGAGCCTTGCGTTAAGCCAATTGCTTTAGCATAGATCATATTAATAATTAAACCCATTAACATTCCGTTCGATATTTGAACTTTCATTCCTTGTCCCTCATTTGTTTTCCTTTGTTGGTTGATAAAGCAAGGCAGTATCCTCAATTTTTACTTTTACAGATGTTTTAATTGATACGGTCTGAAATTCCTGTTCCCAACGGGGCTTGAGCTTCATCCACTCGCTTGGATACTTGTTATTAAACACTTTTCCTAGCTCTAACACATCGGATTTAAACTCCTTTTGTGTCCTGTGAATGACGTTGTCTATCTCACCCTTTAATTCTGCTTCAAGTGCCCTTTCTAATTTTTCCATTTTTGATTTATCTTGGAGTGAAAGGGGACAACCTGATTCCACCATTCTATAGTCACTTTTCATTTTTACATTAAAGCTAGGTTTCCCATTTTTATAAGAAGGAGTTACCTTGAAAGTGTAGTGTTTAAGCTCAAGACTTACTTTATTTTGGGTATCCTGTGGGCAACGTATAGCTAACATACCCGATTGAACCTTTTCAATAAATGGGAGGAGACCGCGTGTTTCTTTCCAGTTAAGGGTGCCTACTAGTTTATCACCTTTAAAAATGCCTGTCCCTGCAAGTTGGATTTGTTTTATTCCACCTTGTTGGCCTGGTTTCTTATTGGAAATTCCTCGTTCTATTAGTTTTATTCTGGCTAATACAGGTTGCGTGCTTTCACTTAAATAGGCAGACTGCAAATCAATCATTTGAGTTTGAGGAGCCTGTGAGGAAATTTTACTGTATCGAAACAGTTTATCCATTGCTTCACCTGAAATGACTTCTAAGCCTGTCATTGTTGATAAAATATTACTAGCTTTATTAGGAGTAACAACAACCCAAGTTCTCATTCTAACTTCAGGATTTCGTGTGAAAAAATCAATAATATCACTTATTCCCTCTTTTGCTAAATCTTCATTAATGACAATAATATAATTGTGGGCCCAAAAAACTCGTCGAGTCGAAAAGGTAGAAAGGTTTCGAATCGCAGCAAAAATCGTTTCTCCCTCTGACCTTGCAGACCAAATGGGATCGCCTGTATTTCCTGCAGGTGCGCCTGTTTGCCCTCTTGCATCTGCAGGTCGAGCAATTTGAACCGTGACGGCTATTTTCCCATTCTTCCCTTTATCAAGGCCAACCGCCATTACAAGCGCAAGTTCGTTAATCTCTCTTTTCCCAACGCATCCACTTAAAAGTAAAGTTAAAATGAGGCCAATAAATAGCCACCTTTTACTGGTTCTCATCCTTATTTCCTCCAAGTACGTTTTCGAAGTTTCGCTGTTTTTTTAAACAAGCTATTTTTCGGTGAGGATTTTTTTTCTTCCTGTAATTTTTGATTGTTATTGTTATTTTGTTCCTGTGCTTGTGTTGCTTGTTCTCCGTCAAGTGGAGGTTTTGGAGTCAAATGATCACCCACACGATCAGTATTGTTTCCGTTGGCAAGCTGGGGAAGATGCTTCATACTCCACCAAGGAAAGCGAAGGATTGAATCCTTTTGATCAGCTGGCTGAAAGGGTGTGGCTGGTGCTAGGTACGATTCTCCAAACGAACGCAAAGACATAGCGTGTAAAGCCAAAATGGCAAAGATAACCGCAAATCCTAATAAGCCTAACGTACCAGAAGCAATTAACAGTGGAAATCGAATTAAGCGGATGGAAAAGGCTGCTGGTCCATTTGGGATGGCGAATGATGCTATCCCTGTCACGGCAACAACGATGACCATTGATGGTGAAACAATTCCCGCTTGAACGGCTGCTTGTCCAATGACTAATGAGCCTACAATGCTTACAGCTTGACCAATAGGTTTTGGCATTCGTAAACCTGCTTCTCTCATTAATTCAAAAGAGATTTCCATGATTAGAGCTTCAAGTAGAACAGGGAAGGGAATAACATCACGACCAGATGCAATCGTCAAAGCAAAGGGGGTCGGAATCATTTCCTGATGGAAGCTTACGAGCATGACGAAAACCGACGGTAACGTTAAACTTATTACGAATGCCAAAAATCGAATCATTCTAAAAAACGAACCGGCCATGTACCTTTCATAATAGTCATCGCTAGCTTGTAGTAACTGCCAAAAGTAGGTTGGAGCAATGAGAACAAAGGGAGTATTATCTGTAAAAATAGCTACTCTTCCTTCTAAAATAGCAGCAGCTACTTTATCTGGCCTCTCTGTACATTGAATGGTAGTAAAAGGTGAATAGGGAGCATCAGAAATTAATTCTTGTATATAGCCACTTTCGAGAATGGCATCAATTTTTATCCTGTTTAATCGGTTTTTTATCTCATCCACTAAGCCTTCCTTTACCGTTCCTTTTATATAAGCAATATTTACATCTGTTTTAGATTTAGTCCCGATTTGCATTCCTTCGATCCGAAATTGTGGATCGCGGATCCGTCTGCGGACTAATGCTGTGTTCGTCCGTATACTTTCGGAAAAACCATCTCTTGGTCCTCTAACAACCTGCTCTGTTTGTGGTTCATCAACACTACGGGTGTCCCAGCCACGCGTAGAGGAAACAAATGCTTTATCTGAGTGATCGATCATCAAAAGGGTATCCCCCGATAGAATCGCATCAATCCCATCAGATATTTTTGAAATTATTTTGAGCGAGGCTGTTTCCATAACAGTGTTTCTTAACACTTCAACAAATTTTGTAGGGTCATTGGCTTCATCCATTACGGGATGGATTTGATAAGCTTTGTATAATAACGATTTTATAAGTTTCTCAACTGCATCAGTATTTGCTAAGCCATCGGTATAAAAACAAGCCGCTTTAATTTTTTTCTGTGAATGAAAAATGATATCTCGCTGAGCAAGGTCAACACTTTTTTCAAGAATCTCACTTATCGTTGAAATATTATTTTCAAGGCTTAATTGAAATTGACCTTCAAGCTTCTTATTAGTCGTCTCATTCATCGGTACACTCCTAATAAAATGATTTCTCACATTCGTATAATATGGTTACCCAATTGATGGAAATGTATGAATAAAAATGTTGGGGGGACAATGAGAAAAAGAATGTAGGGTGAATGTAGTGATGGATTTTTATCATTGGTGGATATATAGGAATATATTAAATGCACAATGGTTTGTTTGGTCTGTTGTCATCTTTATATTTATTTTTAACTTTCTCGGTCCAGTATTAATGTGGTTAACCATTAATAGTAAACCACTTCCGTTCTTTACAAAAAAACAAAAGGATGAGGAAAAAATGAAACATACGTCCTCGGAAAAATAGCAGAAAAAGAAAAACAAGGTCGCCGTTGACCTTGTTCTTATCCATTATTCTGAATGTACAGGTAATGTTATTTTGAAGCTAGAGCCCTTACTGATGGTACTCGTTACATGAATCTTCCCATGATGTTGTTCAATGATTTTTTTACACATCATTAATCCAAGCCCATTTCCTTTTTCTTTCATCGTGAAAAATGGCTCACCCAATTTCTTTAATGCTTCCTCTGGAATCCCACAGCCATTATCGACAAATTCAATATCAATCCAATTCTGATCCTGTTCTGTAATCGTAATGGATAGTGTGCCTCCATTGGGCATTGCTTCAAAGGCATTTTTAATAAGGTTAATAAAGACCTGCTTCAGTTGATTTTTTTCGCAAAAAATGGGCTTAATTGTACCATTTTCTTTTACGGTAATCTCAACGCCATGCAACAGGGCTTGGGGTTGAAGTAGAGCTACTACCTGATAAATAATTGAAATGACATTTTCAGGATTAAACAAAAGCGATTGTGGTTTAGCCACTGCCATAAACTCATTCGTAATCTGTTCAATTCTGTCGACTTCTTCTAACATAAGCTTAATATAAACTTGGTTTTGCCTATCGGTATCATTTTGGATTAATTGAAGGAATCCCTTAAGGGTTGTTAGTGGGTTTCTAACCTCATGAGCTATTCCAGCAGCTAGCTCGCCTAGTACTCCAAGCTTTTCTGTGCTCCTAACCATTTCCTCCATTTGTTTTAATTTGGATATATCCGTTGCCGACCCAATAATTTCTGTGACCTTTCCTTCAGTAATTTTTGGCTTAAGAGCAAAAAATAAAGAAATATCGTTTATATCCATTTCAAATGTGACTTTTTGTCCAGAATTCCAGGCATGATGATAGTGATAAAGGAGAATTTCTGCATTGTCGGGTAGAATATCCTTAAGCTTTTTAGTTCTTATGTCAACAGGATCGATCCCGATTTTATGAAGGAGTTCACCATTACATAATGTATGGATAAAGTCATCTCCACGTTTAATAATTTTAAAAATAATCCCTTGCTGCTCAGAAATAATTTCATCAAGCTCTTGTCTGGCGCGTCTAATTTTTTCTTCGGCAATCTTATCTTCAGAGATTGTCGAAAAATAAAACCCTTTCATAATAAAGAAGAAGCCAATTACTTTAAAAAGGTGTCCAGTAACATTATCAAAATCATATATGCTATGATACATTGTAAAAATCAATTCAGAGAGTAAGAGAAAATAAAACGACAACATAACATAAAGGGCAGAGGTTTTTTTGGTTTTTCGATAAAGTGTAAAGTTAATGATGATTGAGACCAAATAAATAAAACTAACTATGTATTCTATCCCTTTTTTTATGATGGTCGTACCAGATCCCTCGATTACTGAAACCGGTAAGTTCTCTTCAAAATGGAATATGAAATAAGAGACGAGAAAGATAAACAACACAGATAGAATGGTTAATGGGACCCTCGGATCTTTTTTTAATCTTTTTTCAGGAAAGAGAATGATAAACATGATTAAGCTTGAACCTGTAAGTCTGCTAATAAGCCAAAACCAAATGGATTTATCGACTGAGCCCTCTGAAATAAAAAAAGGCATATCCTTAAATGATAACGTATGGAATAAATCTAGAATTCCGATGGTTAAGAAAACAAAGGATAAATACAATAAACGTCTCGATTTTGAATAAGAAAAAACCTTCCATCCGTAACTGAAAATTGTAATTGAAATAGAAATACTAAAAAATTCAAGGATGATATGTAGACTTGTATAGTATTTTGGGTGGTACATTGGAAAAAGATTTTGATGAAAAAAATGGAGCAATCCAAATAAGATAGCGCCAGTGGCGGCATATAAAATAATTTTTCGTTCAAAAGTATTAGGACTCTTCAATACAATCATCTCTTTCATCTATTTAAGTCATTAATAATTAACTTCGACCAGTTGTGTATGTATTTAAATTGTTATTATCATTTTTATAATATCTTCGCGAAACATGTCGGTCAATAAAGAATTTTCTAAATTGATTGATAAAACGAAAAATTGATCTTCATAAAAGGGAAATAGATAAGTTTTTCCCTTCTAAATAGGTCATACCCCTGCAAAGTATAGTAAAATAAAAAAGTAACAATAAAGGTGATCGATTCACATTAATTTAGACGATATAATGCCTCAGCTGAGGATAAAATAAGGAGCGTTATGCATTAAATGTGGAAAAAATGGACATTTATTACCATCGGGATTTTACTAGCAATTATTGTTCTACCCTATAGTTTGCCATTGATTTTTGCCCTAATTACAGCGGTTTTGCTTGAGGGCCTAGTTAAGTGGTTTAACGACAAATTACATCTAAGCCGACTTCAATCAGTTATTACGGTTTTTACTGGATATGTACTTATGCTTTTGGTGATAGGCTTTAATATGATTGCTATTATCACAACGCAAACAATCGCATTATCAGAAAAAACACCGACATTTGTTAAGGATTTTTATCGTTCAGTCATTCTGCCTTTAATGAAAAAGTGGGAATTTTATTCAAAAAGCCTTCCGAATGAAGTCATTTCGTCGATTGAAAAGACTGTAGAAAACTCTATTAATACACTAGATTCCTTTTTTCAAGGCCTAGTTCAATATATCATCAACATTTTAACCATTATTCCAGGTTTTTTAATTGAAGTGTTAATTTACTTAGTTGCATTATTTATGATTAGCTTAGAGTTACCAAAGCTTAAGGTGAAGCTAGAAAAATATCTAACCGATCAAACGAAGTTGAAGGTTTATGTGGTGACCACTGAATTAAGCAAAGCTGGAATTGGGTTTATTAAGGCGCAGATTATTTTAAGTGTCATTACCTTTATCATGGCTTTTGTGGGGCTGTCAATTTTACAGGTTTCCTATACAGCCGTACTTTCCCTGTTAATCGTTATTGTCGATATTTTGCCGATACTTGGTACGGGCTCTGTTTTAGTTCCTTGGGCAATCGTTGCGATCCTACAAGGAAATCACTTCCTCGGGATTGGTTTAATTGTATTATTCTTTGTTATTACCGTTGTAAGAAGAATTGTTGAGCCGAAGATTTATTCCAGCAGCTTAGGAATTTCGCCGCTTGCTGCGCTAATCAGTTTATATATAGGCTTTAAGCTTCTAGGATTGATTGGAGTCTTTATTGGACCAGCAATGGTCATCGTTTATGATACATTAAAAAAAGCCAATATTATCAAGATGAACTTTAAGTTTTAGGCTATGTTAAAGCTCAATGTTGATTTTTGGCACAATGTTGATTGGAGCGGAAGGTGCTCGACTCCTGCGGGAGCAGCGGGACTGGTGAGACCCCACAGGAGCGTTAGCGACGAGGAGGCTCACCGCCCGCCCCGCGGAAAGCGAGCACCTGGAGCGGAAATCAACGACAAAGATAACAGAGTCAAGATATAAAAAAGAGGCAGCCGATAACGGTTGCCTCTTTTCGTAAATTTTAATATGAAGACGTTGATTTCATGACTGTTAGTGAAGTCATTATTCCTACAAAAATAATCGTAATAAACGAGTATAAAAATTTCTCCAACCCAACAATATTCATTCCGCTAATAATCACTATTCCATCAATCATAAAAATTAACACACCCACATTGATCGAAATAAGTTTCCCAATTAGCTGAGCTAATAAATCAGTTCCACCTGTACTGGTTTTATAACGTAGCATTAAACCTATTCCACAGCCAACGAGGATTCCACCTAGAATAGAGCTCCAAACGATGCTCAAATAAAATTGGTCATTTACGAAGTCGAGCAGATCAATAAAAAGACAAGAAATAATTAAGCCATGTAAGCTATTGTAAAAAAATTGCCGATCATAATACCATGCCAATAAATAGAGGGGAATACTAAGAAGAATCATGCTTAAACCTGTTGGCCAGCCATAGTAATAATGAATAATGAGCCCAATCCCAATCATTCCACCATCAAGCAGATGATGAGGGACCAAAAATCCATTAATACCAAGTCCAATCAACAGGCTTCCAAAAAAAACTGCCATTGTTCTTTCCATCATGTAACATCACCCTAACTTGTCCTCTTATAATAATTATGATGATTTGGATTAAATAAGAAGTAATAGTTAGAAGTTACTCTTTTTTAAGCAGATGGTTTTACAATTCATTTTAATTAATTTAAAGTTATGATTATCAAATAATTTCCATTAACCTAGGAGGTATAAATATGTATGAAATTGCGATTATCGGTGCTGGTCCAGCTGGAGCAAGTGCGGCACTATTTGCAGCAAAGGCTGGGAAAAAGACACTTTTACTAGATCACGGAAAAAGCATGACAGCTCGGGCTTGGATGGAAAATCATTACGGTGTGGACGCCATTTCCGGTCCAGGATTTACTTCAAGTTGGACAAGATCAGGCTAAAAAATTTGGGGCTGAGTATAAACAAGAGCAAGTGAGTGGTGTAACGGAAGACAATGGAAATTATACAATTCAAACAGAGCAGGGGACATACAATGCGCAGCATGTCATTCTAGCAACAGGTGCTTTAACGGATTTAGCTGAAAAAATTGGTGTGGCCACTAAGCCAGGCACAGAGCCAAGAATAAAAACAGTAGTGGATGTTGACCAATCTGGTAAAACGAACAAAAAGAATATTTGGGCAGCTGGTACTTTAGCAGGAGTTAGTGTTCATACAATCATTACAGCTGGGGATGGAGCAAAGGTAGCCATTAACGTAATCAGTGAACTAAATGGAACACGTTATGTCGATCATGATGTATTAAAAAAATAAGCAGAATAAAAGGGGCTCCATCTTTTAGGTGGAACCCCTTAACATTTGACCCAGTATAAAAAATGCTTAGCGACTAAGGAATCGCTAAGCATTTTAATTTTAATTAAAAGAATAAGCTTAATACATAGTAGCTAATTGCAGCAATTAATGCTGATATTGGTAATGTAATGACCCATGTAACCAGCATTCGCTGTGCTGTACCCCATTTTACTCCTTTGAGACGGTGTGATGAACCTACACCTAAGATTGAAGAGGAGATAACATGCGTTGTACTAACAGGAAGGTGAATATAAGTTGCACCAAAAATAATCATTGCCCCTGTTAAATCGGCAGCAACCCCGTTAACAGGACGGATTTTCATTATCTTGCCACCAACCGTTTTAATAATTTTCCAGCCACCAATCGATGTTCCTAGCCCCATCGCAATCGCACAGGAGACTTGAACCCATAATTGAATATCATCGGTTTGTTGGTAATTATTTGCGATCAGTGCCATCGTAATAATCCCCATTGCTTTTTGTGCATCATTTGTACCATGTGTATATGCCTGTAATGCAGCAGTGAAAATCTGGAATATCCGAAAATTTCGATTAGTTTTGGTTAAGTTGAGATTCTTAAAGACCACTTTAAAGATACTGTAGACGACATAGCCGACAACAAAAGCTAGGATTGGCGATAAAATCAAAGCCTCAATAATTTTCAAGAATCCAGCGTAATGTAACACACCTAATCCTGCAGAAGCAATCGCAGCACCTGCAATGGAACCGATCAGTGCATGGGATGAGCTACTAGGAATACCATAATACCATGTTAATAGGTTCCAAAAGATAGCGGCAATCAGTGCAGCTAGAATAACAAGGGAACCATTTTGAAGCGTGAATGGATCGACAATATCCTTTGTAATTGTTTTGGCAACTCCAGTAAAGGAGATTGCACCAAGGAAGTTCATGACAGCTGCTAATACAATCGCATGTCTCGGTTTTAATGCCTTTGTCGAAACCGATGTCGCGATAGCATTCGCTGTATCATGGAACCCATTGATAAAATCAAATGAAAGGGCCCCGACAACGATAAGAATCGTAAGTACTAACATTGAATCCATAAAATTCTAGGCTCCTTATGCATTTTTCATAATAATGGTTTCAAGTGTATTGGCAACACTTTGACAGTAATCAGCGATATCTTCAAGGTTTTCATAAATCTCTTTATATTGAATAATCCGGATTGGATCCTTTTCTGTAGCAAATAAATGCTTAATTGATTGACGTAAAATCCCATCACATTTTGATTCATAATCTTTAATCTTGATAGCGTGGTCACGAATGTTAAGCAGCTTTTTTGTAGACAATAAATCGACTGCTTTATCAATCTCAATCGCAGCACCACGGATGGAATCCACGAATTTAACCATAAAATCATCAGCTTGGGTGATAGAGTACATTTCAAAAAGCGCAGCTGTCGCTTCGATTCCGTCAAGGACGTCATCCATACTCATCGCTAAGTGGAGAATATCTTCACGTTCTATTGGTGTGATGAAGGCGTTATTTAAATCCACTGTTACCTCATGAATGAATGAGTCACCTTTTGTTTCGTATTCCTTCATTTTCTCAGAGAAAACTTTTAAATCACTTACATTTTTAAGCTTATAGTCAGCGAAAAAATCAGCACTCTCTTTTAAATTAGCGGAAATATTACTTAAAATAACTGCGAATTTGTCCTTCTTTTTAAAAGCCATGGTTGAACCCCCATTATTTTTTAACGAAATTTTAAAAAAATCTCAACCGAAATATTGTATCCGAAAAATGTCGAAATTGAAAAGAGTGTGTTAATAAAATTTACAAAAACTTAATATTTCTTTCGAATGTAAAGGAATTGTAAAGGTGAACGTTACCTCAAGAAATTACTATTATGTTTTCCAAAACAGGAAGTAAATATGAAAAGGAATCTATCTAAAAATAAACCTCATTGAAAGAAAAACCGACACGAAAGACTTAATGTGTCGGTTGCACAATCATTTCATTAATTGAAAAGAATCGGGAGGAAAAATGGCTGGGTTGTCTAAAAAAGGAGCGTGACATTCCACTTTCTCCGCAGTAAAAGGGTGGACGAAGGCTAGCTTGGCTGCATGGAGCGCTTGCCTTGTTAAGGTTGTTTTTTCTCCATATAAGTGATCACCGATAAGTGGAAAACCAATGCTGCTAAGATGAACACGAATTTGATGAGTGCGCCCTGTTTCTAAACTGCATTGGATTAATGAACAATTTGTTTTTGGAAATATTTTTAAGACTTGGTAATGGGTGACCGCTTTTTGACCGGTTGGTGATACTCTTCTTTTCGTTGGATGATGACGGTCTCGTCCAATTGGTTCATTTATTGTTCCTCTTTTTTTCTTTATCAATCCGCTAACTAAGGCTAAGTATGTTCTTTGTATTTTCCTTTCCTCAAGCATTCGATCTAAAATTGATCCTACAAAGCCGTGTTTGGCAAAAAGAACTGCCCCAGTGGTGTCTTTATCTAGTCGGTGGATATGGATAACTTTACGAAATTCACCCTTTGATTGAAGATAAAATGCGACTGCATTGGCTAAAGTATTGGATTGACCAGGTTCATTAGGGTGAGTATCAAGTCCAGATGGTTTGTTGACAACAAGTAAATGATCATCCTCGAACAGGATGTCGATATCGATGTAGGATGGTATCACTCCAAATTCTTCATCTGAAAAAAACTTGATTTGGATGATGTCACCAAGGCAAAGTGGTTTTGACCAGATTGCGTGATCGCCATTAATAAGAATTCCTTTTTCCATTCTTAGCTGGTGTATTTGCTTTTTAGGTCCATTCCATACATCCCGAAGGATTTGGTCAATTGTGAGTCCATTCCATTCCTGGCTAACAATAGTTTCTAGCCATGGACCTTTACGCTGAAATTTCATATCATTACCTCCATGTAAGAACGATAAAATTATTGTAAAAATCGTTAAAAATTACCGTGACCGTGGGTATAATTACCACCATAAATCTTTTATTAATTATGCTATTCTTATTGTATCTGAAGAAAAGGTTTGTTAAAGGTGGTTTTTTTGTGAAGATTGTTTTTGCATCAACTCCCGGACAGGAAACAAAGGTACAGGAGCTTGTTCAATATTTTTATTCAAATATCTTTCCTCGCTTTTTTCATGATGATGAGATTAAGCGGTTTGAGCGGGAAAAAGTATTACAGCCAACTAGTAACTTTGAAGGTTTTGCAACGTTAAGAGATGCCTATCTCCTGATTACCTGTTTGCAAACGATTATCTCTATTTTAGAAACAGTTGAGCTACAAGATGAATACAAGGTCATTTTTGAAAAGAATGCGAGCATGCTTTTGGAAATGGGCATGCATTTTCCATTTTCGTATCATCACTTTCATCGAGAAACGATTAAGGTTGAAATGCTAAGTATCTATAGTCAACCAGCAAATCAATACTTAATATAAAAAGGCTGACATTGTCAGCCTTTCTTTGTATTATTTTGTATTTTGATTGAACCACGCTTCAAATACTTCCGGCTCATTATATCCTACTATTCTTGCCGTCTCTTTGCCAGCTTTAAACTGAACAATAGTAGGTGTTGATTCTAAGTTATAGTCATCCCAGCCCTGTTCAAACTCAAGTAAATTGTATTTTACTAAATTAATTCCCATATCTTCAACCAAAGGAACTAACTCAGGGGTGGTTCGCTGACAGTGTGTACAAGCGGGACTATAAAAATATACAGTAACATCTTCTTTATTATTGAGCTTTTTTTCTAATTCATCAGGTAGGATAAGATTTTGATAATTGGGATCGTCTAGCTGAGCGATTGTCTGTGGATCTAAAGTTTCTTTGTGATAAGGATTATCCTCAGCTTTTTCCTCGTTTTTTGAATTGGTTAAGAATGATATGGCTCCAAATATCGCGATGATAATAACTAAAAAAATAAGAACTTTCTTCATTATGATTGCTGCCCCCTTACTTGTTTCCATATCAACAAGCTACAAACGAAAATTGTCACAAACGCAACCAGTGCCAAAAACGGGATTGTCACAAATCCAAACCAATTGATGTATTGACCTGTACAGGGAATTCTTCCGCAACTTACTGCATTATCAGCCATAAACGGAATTTTTTGGATTGAATAATGATACAGTGAAATTAGTGCGCCAATGGCTGATAATATCATTGTATAAAAGGAAATCCGTTCATCCTTTTTTACTACTGCGATTCCTAAAATAATGACCATTGGATACATGAGTATTCTTTGATACCAACAAAGTTCGCAAGGTTCAAATTTTTGGACCTCCGAAAAATAGAGACTGCCAAGCATTGCAATCACCGATGCAGCCCAAGCGGTAAATAGCAGTGTTTCGCGTTGTTTTGTCTGATTATTATTCATTTATCTTACTCCTGTCCTATGCTTTATCAATGATTATAGGGGGAATTTGGTTTGATTGTAAAATAAATTGTCTTGAATTCAAATATTTTATTTTACTATTTTTAGGAGATTTAATTGATATATTGTTTCGATGGGGAAAGATAATTATAATAATATAGGGAATTCCTTCGAGATTTGTCATAATAACTCGGAAGGTATTTAAAGGAGTATGGGGGAAAATAGCGAACATAATACTTGTAATACATAAATTGGAGGTCGTTTTATGGATTGGAGAGAAAAAGCAGCAAAGTGGCTAAACGAAGAAAACTTAGATCAAGAAATAAGAGCACAACTTGAGGAAATGCAAAGCAATGAAAAAATCCTTGAGGATGCTTTTTATAAAGATTTAGAATTTGGAACAGGTGGTATGAGAGGCGTAATTGGTGCTGGTACGAATCGCATTAATCTCTATACAGTTCGAAAAGCTTCAGCAGGTTTGGCTTCATTTATTGAATCAAATGGAATTGAAGCAAAAAAACGTGGTGTAGCCATTGCATATGATTCTCGCCATAAGTCTCCTGAATTTGCAATGGAAGCAGCAAAAACGTTGGCATCTCGTGGAATCAAAACGTATGTATTTACTGAGCTAAGACCAACACCAGAATTGTCTTTTGCCGTTCGTCATTTAAACGCATTTGGTGGAATTGTTATTACCGCAAGCCACAACCCACCTGAATATAACGGTTATAAAGTTTACGGTTCCGGATGGAGGGCAGCTTCCACCTGAAAGTGCGGATGAAGTGATTGCAAAAGTAAACGAAATCGACAATGAATTGGCGATTGAGGTAGTTGACGAGAAAGTCTTAATTGACCAAGGCTTGATCGTTCTGATTAATGAGGAAGTGGACAAAGCTTATTTAGAAAATTTACTTACTATTTCTGAAAATCCAACAATCGCACAAGACTCCGATGTGAAAATTGTCTTCACGCCATTGCATGGTACAGCTAATATTCCTGCACGAAATGCATTGTCGGCAATGGGCTATAAAAACGTGACAATCGTAAAAGAGCAGGAGCTTCCAGATCCAGAGTTTTCAACAGTCAAAAGTCCAAATCCTGAAGAGCATGCAGCGTTTGAACTTGCGATTAAAGAAGGAGAAAAGATTGGTGCGGACCTTTTAATTGCGACAGATCCTGATGCGGACCGCTTAGGAATTGCTGTTAAAGATGATCAAGGTCAATATGTTGTATTAACAGGAAACCAAACAGGTGCAATTCTTTTACATTACATTCTTTCACAGAAAAAAGAAAAGGGCACCTTACCAGCAAATGGAGTTGTGTTAAAAACGATTGTTACATCTGAGATTGGTAAGACAATTGCAACGGCATACGGACTTGATACAATCGATGTCTTAACTGGCTTTAAGTTTATTGCTGAAAAAATTAAGGAATATGAAACAACAGGTCAATATAAGTTTTTATTTGGATATGAAGAAAGCTATGGCTATTTAATTAGTGATTTCGCACGGGATAAAGATGCAATTCAAGCAGTGTTATTGGCGGCTGAAGTTTGCGCTTATTACAAGGAAAAAGGCATGTCCTTATATGATGCATTAATATCAATTTTTGAAACATATGGTTTTTATCGTGAAGGGCTTCGTTCTTTAACATTAAAAGGCAAGGAAGGTACAGAACGAATCCAACAAACGCTTGCAGCATTCCGCTCCAACCCGCTTACACAACTAGGTAATGTTAAAGTTGCAGTGTCAGAAGATTATTTACTCGGCATTAGAACAAAGGCTGATGGTAGTACGGAAACCATCGACCTTCCTAAATCCAATGTGATTAAATATCTTTTTGAGGATGGTTCATGGGTATGCTTGCGTCCTTCAGGAACAGAACCAAAAATTAAATTTTATTTTGGCATTAATGCGGAAACGCTTGAAGCAAGTAAGCAAAAGTTGGAAGAAGTAGAAAAGGCATTCATGGAACTTGTTGAAAAGAAAATGAATGAAACAGTCGTGCAATAAGACTGGTGAAAAACAGAACGGCATCCATAAAAAATGGATGCCGTTTTTTTGTGGAATTCTTTACTTAGTTCAGTTGATAGGCAGGACTGTCTAAAACAAATGCTGCTGCAGTTTCATTTGCATGATCGATGTATCTCAGTAAAGAATACAATTCTTTTTCAATCATCGTGTAGTCATGCTCAAAATGATAGGCGTGCAAGAAATGCTCGATTTTTTTCGAAAGAAATTGGTCTTTTGTGCGCACCATTAATAGTAGTAAGTTATCCCATTGTGACCGATGCGTATAATATAGCGCTCGGTCGTAATCCACTTTATTCATTATGTTCTCCTCCTTATTAGGAGTTGCAATTAGTTTATGACGATCTCAGGAAAAGTTCCTCTGTAAATATTGGAGTAGTTGGAACTTACGTATGGAGATATGCACCAGCATAAATTAACATAGCTGTGGAAATTTAAAATAAACAACGAAAAAAAGGAGTAGCGAATGAGGAAAAAAATCTCAATATTTTTTGTTGGATTAGTCCTGTTTCTTGCTCCAAGCATTGGATTTGCACAGCACATTAAACATAATAACGACTATACGTATGAACAGCTTGAAAAAGATTTAAATACGTTAAAACGGAAATACCCTGAAGCAATCTCAATCCAAAAAATCGGTCTTAGTGAGCTTGGGCGAAATATATGGGCTGTTAAACTCGGGAAAGGGAAAAGAGGTATTTTGTTAATCGGGACCCACCATGGCAGAGAATGGTTAACGACTATGCTTTTAATGACCATGATGGAGAAGTATGCAGCTGGGTATCAGCAAAATGAAGCCTTTGGGCCTTATTCGACGAGAATTTTTGATGATATAGCAATTTGGTTTGTGCCGATGCTAAACCCGGATGGTGTGGAAATCCAGCAAAAAGGACTAGGTGGGGTTCCTAACAAAATGCAGGATAACATTTTTGAAATGAATGGATATTCTCCTGATTTTACGAAATGGAAAGCTAATGGTGTTGGGGTTGATTTGAATCGGCAGTATCCGGCAGGCTGGAGAGAACTGAGAGGCGTTCCCTTTCCGTGGTATCAATTTTATAAAGGAAAGGCTCCAATCCAAGCAAGTGAAATAAAGGCGATTACTTCTTTTACAATGAAAGTTAGCCCGATGATAGCCGTTTCTTACCATTCATCTGGAAGGGAAATATTCTGGAATTTCCAAAATGGTAGTCAGGTTCAACGAGATCAATATTTTGCCGAAAAAGTGTCTCTTCTAACAGGTTATAAGCTAGGAATGCCAGAGGAGAACGCAGTAGGAGCGGGATTTACGGATTGGTTTATTACAACCTTTCATAAACCGGGAATGACGATAGAAATTTGTCCTTTAGTCGAAGAAACTAGTCCACCATTATCTTCTTTTCAGGAAGAATGGACTCGAAATAAATTAGTTGGGCTCATGCTTGCAGTTGAAGCAAAAAAGAGAATACCTTAAAATTTCTAAGCTTTTTCTATTAAAATAAACAACTCTGTGAAATCAATCTCATCTTTCCCATTTTTCAGTCATACATTGTGTTAAGGAGGAAGAAGGGGAGAGAGCTTTGAACGATAGTGAACGCAAGGCATTGGAGTATTCGATTGGGGAAATCACTGAAATTGCTAAAGGGTTTGGATTAGACTTTTACCCAATGCGCTACGAAATTTGCCCTTCAGAAATCATCTACACCTTTGGAGCATATGGAATGCCAACTAGATTTTCACATTGGAGCTTCGGGAAGCAATTCTATAAAATGAAGCTTCATTATGATTTTGGCTTATCAAAAATTTATGAACTGGTCATTAATTCAGATCCTTGTTACGCCTTTTTACTTGATTCGAATACGCTAATCCAGAACAAATTAATTGTCGCTCATGTTCTCGCACATTGTGATTTTTTCAAAAATAATATTCGGTTCCAAAATACAAAACGCGACATGGTTGAAAGCATGGCTGCCACAGCTGACCGAATTCGCAAGTACGAAATTTTATATGGTAAACACGATGTTGAAACTTTCTTAGACGCTGTTTTAGCGATTGAGGAACATATTGATCCATCGTTAATGCGACCAAAGTTGGCTTGGTCGATGGAGGATGAACTGGAGGAAAGTGCAGAGCAACCAAACTTAAGTCCATATGATGATTTATGGAACCTCGATGGAAGAAATGAGAAAAAAGTAGAGTCAAAAAAGGTCCATAAATTTCCGCCAAGGCCGGAAAAGGACTTGCTTCTTTTTATTGAGAGCTATAGCAGAGAGCTAAAGGAATGGCAACGCGATATTTTAACGATGATGCGGGAAGAGATGCTTTATTTTTGGCCGCAGCTCGAAACAAAAATCATGAATGAAGGCTGGGCCTCCTATTGGCATCAACGAATTCTTCGAGAAATGGAATTAACACCTGGTGAGGCAATTGAGTTTGCAAAACTCAATGCAGGGGTCGTTCAGCCATCACGAACAGGAATCAATCCTTATTATTTGGGATTGAAGGTATTGGAGGATATTGAAGAGCGCTACAATAATCCAAGTGAAGAAATGATTAGACGTGGAGCAAAACCGAATGCAGGGCGTGAAAAGCTGTTTGAGGTTCGCGAAATTGAATCTGATATTTCTTTTCTTCGTAATTATTTAACAAAGGATCTCGTTACAAGAGAGGATATGTACTTGTTTCAGAAGCAAGGAAAGGATTACAAAATTGTTGA
This sequence comes from Bacillus sp. T3, assembly GCF_033449965.1. NCBI lineage: Bacteria > Bacillati > Bacillota > Bacilli > Caryophanales > Bacillaceae > Bacillus > Bacillus sp. T3. Next base: position 4,044,103 of record NZ_CP137761.1, on the reverse strand, counting down.
TAAGCAATGGGAGCATGTTCGCGATCAACTTGTTAATATGAGGGTAAACGGGGGATTCCCGTATATCACAGTCAATGATGGGGATTTTGGCAGAAATGGAGAATTATATTTAAAGCATTGGTTCGAGGATGTAGAGCTAGACGTTAAATATTTAGAGAAGGTGTTACCGTATATTTATCAGTTATGGGGAAGAAGTGTTCATATGGAAACGCTGATTGAGGGAAGAACGATGCTCTACTCTTACGATGGGAAAGGGATTCACCGGAAATATTTATAACTGATCGGAGAGTGCCCTATTGTAACGGGTTGCTCTCTTTTTTTACTTAATAGTGGAACTTGGCAAATTGCCATTTTCCATGAAGCGGAGAAGAAGAGCCCTCACACTGTCTGTTTTGTTAGGAATTAAGCTCTTGGCTCTTTTGGGAAAGTCCGCTCTAAAAAATCTTACTCCCGTAAATGAAAAGGCAAAGTAGCGACAACAATATCCTTTTTCCAAATTAAATAGAATCTCAAGTATGCGGCTGTTTGGTTATGCAATAAGATATGCCACCACTTTTTTGTAATAAATTGTGGCATTAAGATGGTCACAAAGGTTCCAATCGGATGATTTTCTGGCTTGTTTAAATAATCTAGCAGTGGATGCAGGATTGTCCGAAAAGGTGAATAAACGACCTCAAGTTTAACATCAGGATACCATTTTTGCCACTTTTCCCTAAGTTCTTGCTCCTGAGTTGAATTAAACACGACCGAAAAAACAGTAATATCCGAAGAAATACATTTTGCATAAGCAATTGATTGGTCAACAGTTTTGCTGATTCCTGAAATGGGAATGATGACATGAGTCGGTGGTGAAAAATTGTCCAATTTCGTTTCAAGCTTCAGCTGCTTACCAAGCGTCACATAATGTTCTCTTATATTTTTAAATATAAAAACTAGTACCGGAATAGCAATTAGGACGATCCAGGCGCCAGATGTAAATTTGGCAACGGCTGTAATAATTGTTACTAAACCAGTTGTAATGGTTCCGACTGCAATCGCTATAATTTCATAAAAGCGATGCTTCTCGAACCATAGCTTTTTGACTAATCCGTACTGTCCAATAGTAAAAGAAAGAAATACACCAACCGCATACAGCGGAATCAATGAATGGGTGTTCCCTGAAAAAACAATGACCAGGACAATCGCAAGAAAACTAAGCAAAATAATGCCATTGGAATAAACAAGTCGGTCACCCCTAGCTGCTAAACTGCGTGGAAGATAGCCATCCTTTGCAATAATGGATACGAGCTGTGGGAAGCCGGCGAAGCTAGTATTGGCTGCTAAAACTAAAATGAGCATCGTCACAATTTGAAAGAAAACATAAAAGACTCCATCTCCAAAAACACTAGCGGCAAGTTGGGAAATTACGGTTTTACTATTATCAGGAACAATCCCAAATCCTGCTGAAAGAAGAGTAATCCCAGCAAACATAATTGCAAGTATCAATGACATTGCAATTAATGTAATCGCAGCATTTTTTGCACTATTCTTGCGAAATGAGGGGACTCCGTTGCTGATTGCCTCGACACCGGTCATTGCTGAGCATCCAGAAGAAAAAGCCCGAGCAATAATATACAAGAGTCCAGCCGTTGACGTTTGTTCAAGTGTATGTTGTTGGGGGATTTGTGCGTATCCAGTCGATCCATTTAGTAGAAGATGAATCCCACCAACAACGAGCAGTCCCATGACAGAGATGACAAACATGTAAGTAGGGTAGGCAAAAACTGTTGCTGATTCTCGAATGCCTCTTAGGTTTAAAATCATTAAAACGATAATAATTAAAATAGCCAGTTCGACCCGGAATGGAATCAGGCCAGGGAATGCAGAGAGCAACGCGGCAACTCCTGAAGAAATACTTACCGCAACTGTTAACACGTAATCGATCATTAGAGCGGAGCCAGCCACAAGACTGGTGTTGGTGCTAATATGCTCTCGTGCGACTACGTAGGCACCTCCGCCAGTTGGAAATGCATAAATAATATGACGGTAACTTATTGTGACAATTAATAATAATCCCAATATTGCCATGGAAATGGGAATAGAGTAATAGTAGGCGCTAACACCTATGAGGGAAAGAACTAATAAAATTTCCTCTGTTGCATAGGCAACGGATGATAGGGCATCAGAAGAGAAGACTGCTAGTGCTTTCCATTTTGGTATTTTTTCTTCTGACAGCTTAGTAGATTCCATTGGTTGTCCAATTAGCATTCGTTTAAATAATGCCATGACAAAAAGCCCCCTGTATTCCAATTGATTCTATTTTTTTACTATAATGATACTCCTGGAAAATTAGAATGTAAATTTTGAATATAGACATTATATATTGGCCTTTCGTTTAGCCACTTTATAAAAATATAGGATGATAATGTTGCAGTTATAAAATTACCGCTGTAAACTGAACATATTGGACAAAATGGACAAAACTAAATCAAATGATGGGTGATACAATGGCAGATTTTGTTTTAACGATTTTAATGGCTTTAACAGATTTAGGCTATGTTGGAATCGCACTTGGCTTAATGATTGAAATTATTCCAAGTGAAATTGTACTTGGATATGGTGGATATATGATTTCGCTCGGGAAAATTTCGTGGGTTGGTGCTGTGCTTGCTGGAACTATTGGTGGCACACTTGCACAATTATTCCTTTATTGGTTAGGTTACTACGGTGGGAGACCTGTTTTGGAGAAGTACGGAAAATATATTTTAATTAATAAAAAACAAATCGATTTATCTGAGGAATGGTTTAAAAAGTATGGAACAGGGGTTATTTTTACAGCGCGTTTTATACCCGTAGTACGCCATGCTATTTCAATTCCAGCTGGTATTGCAAAGATGTCTGCAGCTAAATTTACTTTCTATACGGTTGCAGCGATTATTCCATGGACTATTTTGTTTTTATATCTAGGGTCTGTATTAGGAGAGAACTGGGCACATATTAAAGAATTTGCACAGCCGTATGTTATGCCAGCGATTATCGGGGCAGTTGTTCTTGGTGGTTTGTATTTCTTCGTGAAGAGAAGAATGAATGTGAATCCAGATTCATTATAAGATGGAAAAAGGCTGACTCGATTGCTCGAGGTCAGCCTTTTTTTATGTTTTTATATAGTGTTTGCTTTTAATCCGGATGCTTTTGGAATGATTAACGAGAAGCTTGTTCCTTGGCTGGGATTGCTAATAACCTCAATTTTTCCCTTCATCGACCCCATCTTATTGGTTGTTAGGATTGATTTGCTCATTCCTTTAATTTGTTCCTTCGTTAAAGCCCTTCCATTATGTTCGATCACAATGAGGATCGAAGAGAGCATTTCATGAACAGCTATTTCAATACTTCCGGTTTGTGATGCTTCCAGTCCATCTTTCACAAGATCAATTAATAAATGATGAAATTTGTGTTTGTTCCCTTTGATAAAAATGTTTTGTTCTAAAGTCGAATAATATTTAATATGAATATTTTCCCAATCTGTACTTGAGTGAACGGATTGAATGACTGTGTCTAACTCTTTATCAACATCTAACAAACTTTGATCACCGTCAATAACTTGTGCTAAGGTCAAATTTTGTCTTTTTTTATAGTAATAGCTAAAAAGTGCAAGTATGATGATGAAAAACAAGGATAACCATAATTCAATCGGGAATTTTTCGATTACATTCAATTATGATAGCCTCCTTTAAATGGAATGAATAGTACTATTGTAATAGAAATAAAAAAATTCGTCTGCCAACTTTGTCACAATGTTGTAAAAAAAATAACTGAATTTGTTCAATATGTTTTATTGTTATAGCTATGTTAGGTAAATAGGAAGTGATAAAGGCAAAAAAAAGGCTGACTTTTTAAGTCAACCTTTAGGACAGTACTTGTGTTTCTGTGATCGGCATTTTTGAAATGGATTCACCCATTGCTACTAGCTTGGTAATTTCCACATATTTAATGTGGTGATCTTCCATTTCTTGAATTTTAAAGCTATATTGTTCAAAGAAGACGGTGTCGCCTTCTTTCGCTTCATAATTTTCAGTAAGAATCCAACCACCAATTGTATCAACATCTTCATCGTCTATTTCTAGTCCAAGTATATCGTTCACTTCACTTACTAGTACCTTTGCGTCCATAATGTAGTGCTGATCATTGAGTTTTTGGATCATTGGTACTTCATCCATATCAAACTCGTCACGAATTTCGCCGACGATTTCCTCTAAAATATCTTCAACCGTAACAAGTCCTGATGTACCACCATATTCATCCATCAAAATAGCTAAATGGATGCGGTCCTTTTGCATCTTGACTAAGAGATCATGGATTGGAATCGAATCGATTACGCGAATGATTGGTCTGATATAGGATTCAAGTGTTCGAGCAGCATTTTCTCTATTTGTAATAATATCGGTCATAATTTCCTTGATATTGACCATTCCAATAATGTGGTCCTTATCACCGTCAATAATCGGATATCTAGTGAATTTTTCTGCATGTGCCACCTGTAAAAAGGTTTCTAATGTATCTTCCTTTGATAGCGAAATGATTTCTGTTCTAGGAACCATGATTTCCTTGGCAATTCGATTGTCAAATTCAAATATTTTATTTACATATTTAAACTCTGACTGGTTAATTTCGCCACTTTTATAGCTTTCCGACAAGATGATCCGAAGTTCTTCTTCTGTATGAGCCAGTTCGTGTTCTGAAACCTGCTTTAAGCCGAACATTTGTGTTGTAACACGGGCTGCGCCATTAAGAGCCCAAATGAAAGGATACATCACTTTATAAAACATGATGAGGGGCTGAGCTACGGCTAAACTGACAAATTCGGCTTTTTGAATCGCTAATGTTTTCGGTGCCAGCTCTCCTACGACAACATGTAAGAATGTGACCACTGAGAAGGCGATAACAAGTGCAATTACATGTGTAATAGAGCTGGGAATATTGATTCCTTGTAATAAAGGGCTGATTAAATGCTCAATTGTTGGTTCACCAAGCCAACCAAGTCCGAGAGCCGTAATCGTTATTCCGAGCTGACAAGCCGATAAATATTCATCCAAATTTGAAATGATTTTTTTTGTAACAATAGCATTCTTGTTTCCTTCTTCAATCAATTGGTCGATTCGAGAACTTCTGATTCTAATAATGGCAAATTCACTTGCCACAAAAAATGCCGTTAAAGCAATTAAAATGGCTATTAAAACCAAGTTTAATATGTCCAAATAATTTTCCTTAGCTCGCTTCTTAACGAGTAAGGAGTCACCTCCCAGTTTGTAAAAAAATTAACTTGTTAAACTCAAAAGGGATTGCATTAAGGCTGAGCTTTCCATCGTCAGCCTTTTGGATAGGTCGCTTTTTTGCTGCTCCTCAAGCTGTTGAATTAATGGTAAAATCGCCGTAATCTCGGTGCGAAGGAGCTGAATTTGCTTTGTTACTTCACCAATATGCTTCTCTACCTCTGAGTGCTGAAGAACGTTTGATTTATTTATTTCTAATTTTCTCTTAATCTCTTCCAGAGGAAGATGAACTTTTTTGCATTCTTCAATAAACTTTAGATCAATTAATGCTTGTTCATTGTACATGCGGTAATTAGATCGTGAGCGTTCAGGTTTTAAGATTCCGAGACTTGTATAATAATCGATGGTTCTTTTTGAAACATTTGCAAGAAGTGCTAATTCACCGATCCGATAGAATGCCCCATCTTATCACCCCATTTTTAGTAATTTATGAATAATTATAGTGGATAGTAAACTGTACAGTCAAACGTTCTACTTTGTAAATGATTTAATAATAGTTTATGATAAAAAGATTTTTATATGAATAAAATGAAAAAAAAGCACAGGAATACCCATGTGCTTATGTATTGTTTGTCTTTTTTGACATTTAAGTTAACCTTGTTTAGTCCATTCCTTATTTAACATGCTGTAGATTATTAAATTATGATACGAATAATGTAATCTTTCTCCATCCCGTACGATACCTTCTTTTGTAAAACCTAGCCGTTCAGGTATCGCTCGGCTTTTTTGATTTTTTTGACCACAGCGAATTTCGATTCGATTTAAACCGAGATCATAAAATGCATAATTAAGCAAGGCATGAACTGACCGTGACATAATTCCGTGACCTTGAGCATGATTGGCGAGGAAGTAGCCCATGCTTGTTTGTGAATTATGCCAATCGATTTGGTGAAACCCGATAGAACCTACCAATACTCCATTGTAGCGAATTCCGGCATGAAATCCATTGTTATCGGCAAATTGCTTAAGCCACATTGGAATGATGGAATGATATTGAATTGGCGAAGTCATATTGTCTACCCATGGCAACCATTTTCGTAAATGCTCACGATTCTTGTCAACAAGAAGATATAATTCCTCTGCATGTTGAAGCTGAAATAATTGGAGTTCTATTTCTTGATCTACTTTTAATGTAAACATAAGCAACTCCTTCCTGAGCATGGGTTATACCTAATAAGGGAAGGAATGTCCCTTACTGTTCTTTTGATTTGGCGATTGGAAGGGTAATGATAAAGCTCGTTTGGTCAGGAATTGATTGACAAGCAAGCTTTCCTTTATGTTTTTCAATGATTTCCCTACAAACGAACAATCCAAGTCCTGTACCAAGCTTCTTTGTAGTGACAAATGGTTCGAATATGGTATTTAATTGTTGCTCGGGAATCATCGGCCCGTTATTAGAAACTAAGATTTTTACGAAGTCATTTTCAAGCTTGAACCCTTTGATTTGAATAGTTGGGTCAGCACGATACTGGCTTAATACATCTAATGCATTAAAGACAATATTTATGAATACTTGTCGAATTTCATCAGCATAACCATACAGCTCTATTTCTCCCACCAAATTTAAATTATTGAGGACCTTTACTTTGCTATCCAATATACTTGGGTACAGAAAGGATAGAACCTCCTCAACTAATGCATTTAAGGAAAAAGCTGTTTTTTCTTTGCCGATTACCTCTTTTTTCGACAAAAGTAAAAATTGGGATATTCGAAAGTTTAATTGTTCTAATTCACTTGAAATAATATCAAGGTATTTCATTTCCTTATATTCAGCTTTTAATAATTGGATGAACCCTTGTATGGACGTAAGTGGATTTCGAAATTCATGGACAAAACTAGAGGTCATTTGCCCTAGCAAAGTTAGACGGTCTTGATGAGTTGAATCAATAAATTGATTTTTTTCCTCAATGATTTTATCCTTTGCCTCGGTATAATGTGATACAGCATAATAGATAAATTTATCAAAAAAATTATTGATTTTGTTCATAGTAATGGCAAAATCTGTACACTGAACCTGAAAACTTAATAAATATTGAAATAGGACGGAGCGTCCGACATTAACGTTATAAACAAAATCACCGATATTGCTATTGGCCAGGACTCTTTCTTCGCCAACTTTATTGGCGATGAATCGTAAATAATCTTCTAGGTCATCACCGGATTTGGTTAACATACTAACAATCGTATGGTAAATAATTTCTCGATTTTGCTGTACCTTTTCTTTAAACGGATCCTGACTGGAAATAAGTAGTCTATTTTCCCATTCAGTAAAAATGCTATTCTTTTGATCTATAAAAAAATCGAGTAGTTTATTTTTTGGGGTAGCAATCATTTTTATGTCCCACCATTCTTCCTACAAAAGTCCAATAATTATGTTGTATTCGATAAAAAAAGACAAAATCCTTTTGAATTTTTGTAAAATTAAAAAAATGGGTATTTTTCACTAATACGAATCAATCATTTTTGTGATACAAAATAACTATTCACGAAATTGTTACATTTTACATAATTCGTTAAGATAATCATTCTCATTTGAAAGTTAATTCGTTATAATGAGATTAGTTATCATCAAATAATTTTTAATTTGGATGAGGTGGTTCCGTGCTAGGGTTTTTAAAGGCAGGAGAAAAAGGAAAGATCATGGACCTTTCAGGAGCAAACCATTTAGTAAGAAGACGTCTGATGGATTTTGGTATCACAAATGGGTCAGAAGTATGCATTAAATGCATCATGCCGTTTGGTGGTCCTGTTATGGTGGAATCCTGTGGTCAATGTGTTGGCATTCGCCGAAAGGAAGCATGTCAAATTAAAGTGGAGAAGGTCGTCTAATGGATATTGCACTGTTGGGGAATCCCAATACAGGAAAAACATCACTGTTTAACAACTTAACAGGCTCATACGAGTATGTTGGGAACTGGAGCGGTGTAACCGTTGAAAAGAAAGTTGGAAAGTTTAAAAATAATCATGATTTATTAATAGATTTGCCTGGAATTTATACATTAAGTCCGCTGTCACGTGACGAGGGTGTTGTAACGGACTTTTTGTTAACAGGTGAAAGTGATCGAATCTTAAATATTCTAGACGCGTCACAGCTGGAGCGAAATTTACATCTTACGATTCAATTGTTAGAATACGGAAAGCCCGTTGTTATTGGTTTAAATATGGGTGATGTAGCAAAGAATCGCGGCATTGATGTTGATTCCAAGGCTTTATCCTCCTTACTAGGTGTTCCGGTAATCCCAGTTATTGCTAGGAACGGGAACGGCTGCGAACAATTGTCGCAAATCATCACCGATGACCATGAGGCTGCTTTAAATATGAATATCGTATCCTATGGAAAAGATATTGAAAATAAGATTTTTTCCTTTAGTTCGGTACTTAAAGATAAAACGCTTCATTCACCTAGATGGTTAACAATACAGCTCATTGAGGGCAATGGATATGTGAAAAAATATTTAGTTGGAATTCTTGGACAAGAAAAGGTTGATGAATTTATTGCATCAGTACAAGGGTTAGTGACAGATGAATCGCTTGAACACTATATTTATCGTCAACGTCGTATAGCGATTGAAAAAATGGTCCAAGCCGCGACAAAACGAGCTGAAAAGCAAATCATTCCTTTAAGTGAACGAGTCGATAAAATTGTTACGAATAAATACATCGGTATGCCAATCTTTTTCGTTGTCATGTATTTGCTATTCATGCTGACTTTTGATTGGCTGGGCTTTCCATTATCAGATGCGTTAGATGCCATTATTTCAGGTCCGATTACAACAGGAATTGAAACGGTGCTAAATGCAATCGGTGCATCTAGCTTTATTAAGGCTCTTATATTAGATGGGATTGTCGCCGGTGTTGGTGGGGTCCTTGTGTTTGTACCGCAAATTTTTATTTTGTTCTTATTTATTTCTATTTTAGAGGATTCAGGATATATGGCTCGTGTTGCACTTGTAATGGACCGTATTATGGAATCAGTCGGCTTAAATGGGAAGGCTTTTATCCCGATGATGATAGGGTTTGGGTGCAATGTACCTGGTATCATGGCCGCAAGAACGATTGAAACACCGAAGGAACGCTTATTAACGATTCTCTTAACTCCATTAATGTCATGCTCAGCGCGGCTTCCTGTTTACGCCCTGTTTGTTGGTGCGTTCTTCGTACAGTATAAGGCTTTTGTTGTATTGTCACTGTATATATTAGGGATTGCAATTGCGCTAATCTTAGCAACTGTTTTTTCAAAAACAATTTTAAAGGGAGAAACGTCTCTGTTTGTAATTGAATTGCCCCCTTACCGTGCTCCACAGCTACAAGCTATATGGAGAAGTACTTGGGAAAAAGGGAAAGGTTTTATTCGAAAAGCTGGAACATTTATTTTTGCAGGATCTGTTCTTATTTGGCTACTCGCATACGCTGGACCAAATGGTTTAAATGTAGATATGGATCACAGTTTCTTAGCCGCAATTGGCGGTATTTTTGCCCCAATCTTTGAACCAATCGGTTTTGGAACGTGGCAGGCTGGGGCTTCCCTAATTACTGGGTTCCTCGCTAAAGAAGCGATTATTTCAACGATGAATATTATTTATTTTGTACCAGACAATGCAGGACTACAAGGAATTGTTGCGCAGCAATTTACACCGCTTTCTGCTTATAGCTTTATGGTCTTTATATTATTGTATATTCCATGTCTTGCTACAGTAGCAACGATTTATAAAGAAACGCTATCGAAAAAATGGACTGCTTTTTCAATTGGCTACGCATTAGTAGTTGCCTACATGATTAGCTTGCTCATATATCAAGGCGGGAAATTGTTCGGTTTTTAAAAATAATGACAACAGCGTCTAGTCTGGACGCTTTTGTTTTCCTGATTGGAGAGGACGGGAATGCTTGTTAATTTTCTTATTGGTGGAGCGATTTTTGGATATGCCGGCTTTTGCATTGGTACGATTTATTAATAAATCCAAACAAGGTAAATGCGCTGCCTGTTCGGTTCAAAAAAACTGTAGCCAATCAAACTGCCAACCGACTTCCTTAAATAAATAATTAGCGCTTATTGTTTGGGTTTCAATTCTTCTTACTTTGGTGTAAAATTACACAAAAGGAATGAAAGAGGATGAGTTTGCTGTGACAAGGGAAGAAATGATCCAAAAAGTGTCTGAAAAAATGCAATTAATCCGAACAGAAGCTGGCTATACCCAAGATAAAATGGCTGAAATTATTGGCCTTTCTAAAAAAACGCTTGTCCAGATTGAAAAGAGAAGAACGACTGCAAGTTGGTCAACCGTTGTGACGGTTTGTGCTCTATTTCGAGAAACTGAGATGGTTCAATTTTTATTGGGGAATGACCCGTTAGAGGTATTAGAAACGATTGCCCGTGAAGGGATTGATTTACGCAAGCAAAAAACGCTTGGCGGAAAAGTTTGGTGGAGGGAAATGGACCAAAAAAATGGGTTCATTCTCCAACAAAATTTAATCAGCTCACATTACCGGATTCTAGACTACAATTTTTACCGAATCTTCAGCAGCTTTGATGAAAAAGCCGCCTTAGAGACCTTTGAAGAATTGGTTAGAACTAGGAAAAGTGAATAAAGAAGAAATATTTAAATCCAGTTCCTTATATGAGAACTGGATTTTTGTATTCCCTTTAGTAAGTAATTCCAACCCGGCACTTTAGAAATTTTGATGAAAATAATTGGTTGTAAGCAAATTCTGCTGTGTCAGCAGTGGAAATGGAAAGGCCTTCATAAGGAAGAAAATCTTTTTCGGTCCGATAGCTGCCAGTTTGGTTCCCATCGGGTAAATAGGTCGGACAAACAACTGTCCAGTCTAGATTAGATTCTTTTAGCTGATGATAGGCTAAAAGGTGGTCTTCAGCAGCCTTAGTCGATCGATTTCTAGATTCGGTTGATTGAAACCGGTAAAGCTCTGGCGGTAGTCGTGATTGAAGGATTCCTGCCGTCCCAATTGTAACAATTCGAGAAATTCCACTGATTTTCATTGTATCAATGATAATCGGTACTGCTCTTGATAGGGTGGAATTTCCATCCGTATTTAAGGCACTAATGACTAGATCCACATCCCGCAATACTTCGTTGATGTGCTCCTTGTCCAAGGCGTTGCCAATCACCCATTTTAGCTTAGGATGTTGGAAAGGAATTATTCCACTATTACGAACAAGTGCCTGTACTTCATGTCCATCTTTTAGTGCTTTCGACAAAATCAATGAACCTACACGGCCGGTTGCTCCAAGTATACTTATGTTCACAAAACATTCACATCCGTGTCACAATTTTTACAAAACAGCCCTTTGTTTCTTATATCTATATGATATATTTAAATTGTTATTTTGTCAGTAAAAGGTTAGGAGGGGCGACAGTGGAGGATTTTTCAATTACTCTTGCAATTGCTAGCGTTATGGTGCTTTGTTATTTTATTGTTAATGCACTTGTTAAAAAACCCTCATAAACTGTTTGCTCACGAGCAAGCAGGCTTTTTTGAATTTGAAACTTCTTGCTATTTCATCGAAAAGCCCCATTCATTGCTGAATGGGGCTTTAGCCATATTTATTCTGTTTTTGGGTCAAATAATGTTAGAACTGGCCGCTAAGTTGTTGTTGAGCCATTGAAACTAAACGTTTCGTAATTTCTCCACCAACGCTTCCATTGGCACGAGAAGTTGTGTCAGCACCTAATTGAACACCAAATTCAGTTGCGATTTCATACTTCATTTGGTCTAGTGCTTGCTCTACACCAGGTACAAGTAAATTGTTTGAGGAATTGCTACGGTTACTCATTAAAATCATCTCCTCATAAAATTTTTTTGGGGGTTAAGCTGGAGTTGCACCAACCGCAGATATTTATCTGCACCACTGTGGTTAACCCGTCTTGATGATTACTTGTTTGTTGTTTAATGATATTATGGTTATTTTTTTAAGTTATATTCGAATTTCAAATTGTTAATTTATTCCTCTATGAGTACTCTAATTAATACATAAGCGCTAAAAAAGGTGAAACACTATAGCTAAATGGTTGAGAAAGGTTGACGCTTATGGGAATATGTCCGAATTGCAACGGGTTTGAAGCTGTTACGTATCAATGTCCCAATTGCGGTGCTACGATGGATGATAGTGGAAGGATTATGGATTTTTATGATGATTATAGTCCGTATATGGAAATTGACGATTTAAAGCTAGAGGATGGTTATCCTAATACATTTTCTAAAAATCAATGTCCGCATTTAATGAGTTGTATCCATTGTGGTCGTAACGAAATAAAGTTTATTCAGGAGTAAAAACAGGCCCAAGCTATTCAGCTGGACCTGATTTTTTATTGTCTAGGAAATTAAAAATGGTACAGGGTGTGGATAACCGTATACGTTCTCGGCATCCAGCTCCAGCGCCTAGCCTCTCGAGGTCATAAGCCACTCCTGAATTGAAGGCAAAGAACGCCTTCTATCCAGGAGCGTCTTATGCTTGTCGAGGCTGGTCAAGGCGCTTGCGCTTTTGTTCTTTATCGAATACGTAATTCTGTTTGGGCATCAAAGAAATGTGCCTTATTCATATCAAATGTAAGCTCAAGCTTTTCTCCAGGTTTAAAATCACTCCTTGAATCAAGGCGAGCAACATATTCTTGATCTGCTAATTTAGCATATATCATTGATTCAGCACCAGTTAATTCTGCAACTTCAACTGTAGAAGTGAATTTAGTATTTTCTGGAGCATTAACGAAAACAGGCTCATTATGGATATCCTCAGGACGAATACCAAAGATGGTAGCCTTGCCAATACAACCCTGTTGACGTAGCATTTTCATTTTTCCTTCGGGAATAGTAAGTTCTTCAGCACCAATTTTGAAGAATCCATCTTCAATTTTACCTTTGAAGAAGTTCATCGCAGGTGAACCGATGAAGCCAGCGACAAATATGTTTTCCGGATTCTCGTATACTTCCTTAGGTGCACCAACCTGTTGAATAATTCCATCCTTCATAACAACTAGACGAGTTGCCATCGTCATCGCTTCTGTCTGATCATGTGTCACATAGATTGTTGTAGTTTGAAGACGTTGATGGAGCTTGGCAATTTCCGCCCGCATTTGGACACGGAGCTTCGCATCGAGGTTTGACAGAGGCTCGTCCATTAAGAATACTTTAGCATCACGAACAATTGCCCGACCTAATGCAACCCGTTGACGCTGTCCACCTGAAAGTGCCTTTGGTTTTCGCTTTAAAAAATCTTCAAGGCCGAGAATTTTTGCTGCTTCCAAAACTCTATTATCAATTTCAGCTTTTGGAAATTTGCGCTGCTTTAATCCAAAAGCCATATTATCATACACAGTCATATGTGGGTAAAGGGCATAGTTTTGAAAGACCATGGCAATATCCCGATCTTTTGGTGCAACATTGTTTACTCGTTTTCCATCAATATAAAAATCACCTTTTGAGATTTCTTCCAAGCCGGCTGACCATCCGTAATGTAGTTGACTTCCCACAGCCTGACGGGCCTACAAACACGATAAATTCTTTATCTTGAATATGAAGATTAAAGTCTGTTACGGCAGTTACATTATTATCGTAAATTTTATAAATATGTTTTAGTTTTAATTCAGCCATTGTTTTGTCTCCACGATTATGATGATATTTCCCTTTTTAGTTTATCGAAACTTTATTATTTTTTCCTAGTGGTTGGCCGTTTGACATGGAAGTCAATTTTCATAAACATGAAATAGCATTAGTTCATGGATATGTTTTTCTAATTGCTCTTTATAATTTTTATCTGGTTGAACAGAGCTCCACTCAATCGTACCAGATTGATGATAAATCCCACTAAATTGCTGTTTTTGAAAATAAAAGGAAAATTTCCAGCCCGGTAATTGGCTATTTTGATATAGTGGTTTAAATTGAAAATGTGTAATCATGTTTCTCCCCCTTCTTCCATTATATTTGGTGACATGAAACGTGGCAAACGAGTAGATAGGGCATTTTACCTAATGATTGTGAACCCCTCGCAATCTCATACATACTTTGATATAGTGGAATGGATTGTTCAGATAAAAGGAGAGATTGTGATGGCAGTTAATTTATATGATGCAGCTTATGATTTAGAGAAAGCCATTCGTCAAAGTGATGAATATACTCGTTTGACAAAAATGTATGATGCAGTTTATGCAGATGCTACAGCACGGAAAATGTTTGAAGACTTCCGTAACCTCCAATTAAAATTACAAGAAAAACAAATGACAGGCCAAGAAATTACACAACAAGAAGTGGACCAGGCACAACAGACCGTTGGAATTGTGCAACAAAATTTAAAGATTGCTCAATTAATGGAAGCTGAACAGCAAATGAGTAGAGTGATTGCTGACCTTAATCAACTAATTATGAAACCTCTTGAAGAATTATATAGTTCACATCAATAATGATGAAAATAGCAGCATAACTTGATTTCTATGGAAAACAAATAGCTACTCCGTTCTATTTACTCCCCCAATTCATACATCTGTATTAGAACATACATCATTGAATAGGGGGCCAATCAATGATTTACCGCTTACTTGCTTTAAATATTGATGGGACACTTCTACAGTCTAACGGCAAACTTCATCGTTCGACTAAAGAGGCAATTGAATATGTTATCCAAAAAGGAATCTATGTTACGCTTGTCACATCACGGAGCTTTCCGTCTGCAAGTAAAGTTGCACAAGCACTAAAAATACCTTCTATGCTCGTTACACATCGTGGCGCTTATATTGGTAATGCAGAAGACAAACAATTACTTGTAAAAAGAATCCCAGAGGATGTCACTTATGATCTTGCTCGTTTTCTTGAAGGGTTTAATTGTCAAATACGGATTCAACATGAACGGTATTCGCTCATTAATAAAACAAAAAGCAATCATAACCTGTTAGCTAAAACAGTGTTCAGCTCTGGAGAACCAGTTTTGTATGCCCACCAATTTGTTGATAGCATCAGTGAAACGTTAGCTAGCCAAAAGTTGGCACCTCCCAAAATGGAGGTCAAATTCGAATCAATCGAGGATCTTCAAGATGCTCAAGAAGCCATTTCGCGAATGTTCACTGAAATTGAAGTGGTGGTTGCAGCACCTTTAGGCCTTGAATTTGTACCAACTGGTGCTTCAAAGGAAAATGGTTTGATCTATCTCGGTGAGTGTTTGGGTATATCTCGAAAAGAAATGGTTGTCATTGGAGCGGACCTGGACGATATTCCAATGATTGAGGAAGCCGGTTTAGGAGTCGCAATGGGAAATGCACCTGTTGCTGTAAAACAGGCGGCACATTGGGTGACCAGAACTCAGAACGAGCAAGGTGTAGCCTACATGGTAATGGAGCACTTTCGTAAGCAACAACCAATGTCCTTCCTTCGTAAAATGAATATAATAAAGTAACATTAGGGCTTTCCGATACCAATAATGGTCAAGGAAAGCCCTATTTTTTGGATTTGACCACCTAAATTCAATTCAGTTAAACTATAGGTTAGTTCTTATTGAAGGGTGATTTAATTGAAACTATATATACAGGGGATAATGAATGAAAAGCTTCATCGCCCCATCCAATTAATTGCAAATTTATTTTTTGAGGAAGCAAAATTACAATTTCAGTCTAGCGGAAATGATGGATTAATCCTACATTTCCAAATTCTTTTTGAAGATAGCGTTAAGGTTTCATTAATACTAAGAGATGGACAAGGAAAGGAACACCACGCTTTATTTGAGCAGGAGCTTCCTGTAGGAGCATCCAATAAAGAGAATTTTAAGCTGTTAAAGCAAGGCATTTCCCGTGTGCTTGTAAGCGTTTTGCAAGAATGGACAGGAATGAGGCAGAAATGGGGGATCTTAACAGGAGTACGTCCGACAAAGCTTCTTCATCGCAAAAATATCGACAAGATCCCTATGGATGTTGCCCATCAGCAGCTAAAAGAGGAATATTTAATTACGGATGATAAAATTAATTTAATGAAAGAGATTGTCGACAGACAGCTCGCAGTTGTTCCAGATTTATATGATTTAAAGAAAGAAGTAAGCATCTACCTTGGAATTCCGTTTTGCCCTACAAAGTGTGCTTACTGTACTTTTCCTGCCTATGCGATTAACGGACGGCAGGGCTCGGTAAATTCATTTTTAGGTGGACTGCACTACGAAATGCAAATGATCGGGGAATGGCTAAAAGAAAACGACATTAACATTACAACTGTTTACTTTGGTGGTGGAACCCCAACCAGTATCACGGCTTGTGAAATGGATCTTTTGTATGAAGAAATGTATCGGTCCTTCCCGAATGTAGAAATAATCCGTGAAGTAACCGTTGAAGCAGGAAGACCTGGACACGATAACTCCAGAAAAGCTAAACGTATTGAAAAAGTGGAATATTGATCGCATCAGCATTAACCCACAATCATATATTCAGGAAACACTTAAGGCAATTGGCAGACATCATACGGTTGAAGAAACGGTCGAAAAGTTTCATCTTGCAAGAGAAATGGGCATGTCAAATATTAATATGGATTTAATCATCGGACTTCCAGGAGAAGGTCGAAAGGAATTTTCACATACCCTTAATGAAACGGAAAAGCTTATGCCGGAATCTCTAACCGTTCACACCTTATCATTTAAACGGGCTTCTGAAATGACACAAAATCGAGAAAAATATAAGGTGGCGGATCGATCTGAGGTGGAGGGAATGATGGAACAAGCTGAAAGATGGACAATGAATCATGGCTATGTTCCTTATTACTTATATCGTCAAAAAAATATTTTGGGTAATCTCGAAAATGTGGGCTATTCCATTCCGGGTAATGAAAGTATTTATAATATCATGATTATGGAAGAAATGCAGACCATCATTGGTCTAGGCTGTGGTGCATCAAGTAAATTTATTAACCCAATCGACGGGGAAATTACCCACTTTGCCAATCCAAAGGATCCAAAATCCTATAATGAAAGCTTTAAAGACTATACAGACAAAAAGCTCAACATTTTAAAACAAATATTTAATAAAAATACAACTTATTAGAACCTTACTTGGCTAAGGTTCTTTTTTGCATTGGCAGTGTTAAATGGGATTATTGATTTTGAGCAAACTGTTGTTTGGAGAGGAAGGCACGAGACTCCTGCGGGAGTAGCGTGTCACGGGAGACCCCACAGGCGCTTGCGCCGAGGAGAAGGAAAAGCGGAAGCGGCTTGCCCAGCCCCGACAAGCACAAGACGGGCCTTGCAAAAAGGCGCACTTTGCCTTTATGCAAGGATTGGCTTGTGACCTCGAGGGGCTAGCCGCTGCAGCTAGACAGGTTCCCGGACCACCCCCTAAGGTGCGCGAGTGTCTGGAGCGGAAATCAACAGACCAGTTTAACAGAGATATGCATTTTAATTGAATAAATTGTATAAACTTTTTAGAAAAATCTTTAATTTTAAAGTAGTTACCCTTTATAATGGTAGTGGAGAACAAAGGAGGAACATTAATGGGGGATAATGTAGTGGCAGAAATAGTAAATGTTAAAGTCAATGGTCGCGTAGCAACTGTTGAACTGAACAGACCTGGAAGCTTTAAATGCATTAAATAAGGAAATTATTAAATGCTTAGCAGTAAAATTGAAAGAAATTAGTATTTCAGATGATATTGATATTGTTGTTCTAACTGGTAATGGCAATGTTTTCTCAGCTGGCGGCGATATCAAGACAATGCTTAAGGATATTAGTGAAAACGATTTCCTATCAGTAATGGAAACAATAAGCGAATTAATTATTACCTTATATTGTTTGCCAAAGGTAACGATTTCGGCTATTAAAGGAGCAGCGGCTGGCCTGGGGATGAGCTTGGCGCTTGCAACAGATTATATTATGGCAGAAAAATCTAGTAAAATAGCAATGAATTTTATTAAATTAGGTCTAATACCAGACGGTGGAGCTCACTTTTTCCTTGAAAAGCTAGTTGGGGAGTCTCAAGCGAAACAAATTATTTGGAAAGGCGAGACGATGACAGCCCAGCAGGCATTTGAACTTAGCCTGATTAATGAAGTGGTAGATGGCGAGTTACATACTGCTTTGGCAAATAAGCTGGAAGATTGGTTAGCACAACCGATTCAAGCGATGATCAAAACGAAAAAAATATTCGCCGAACATAACCGTCCACAATTATTAAAGGTGCTTGAGCTTGAGAAAATCGCTCAGATTAAAATGTGGGAAACAGAGGACCATAAGGAAGGAATACTAGCCTTCTTGGAAAAGCGTCAACCTAAATTTACCTGGAAGATAAAAAAGCAAAGAGCTTGGGCTCTTTGCTTTTTTTGTTGAAGAGGGGCGGAACTAAGCGATTATTTTCATGTCCTAATTTAAAAGAATTAAGGGTGAAAAAGTATAAGCTTTCCAGAGGGTGATGTACAACGATGTGTTTTTTCTAATAAGTTTTTCTCCTTGAGAAGCTGCTCCCCTTGAATCTTTGCCTCTGAATCATTGTTTGCTTCAAAGGTTTCATCGATCAGTTTATGACCATTAGGGTCAAACGCAGTAAGCTTATAAGCTAGCAAAATAGACATCTCCTTTTTAGAATATTCTGATGATTATCTCTATATTTTGACATATTTCAGTATATTTGGCAAAGTTTAATTGAAGTTTGAAACTTTATTACATATGAAATCGTAAAACAAATATTGGAAGGAGGGATTATGGTGGAATTACAACTAATGAATGTTACAAAACGCTTTGGGAATTTTACAGCAGTAGACGATTTGTCATTAACGATACCAGAAGGAGAAATGTTTGGATTTTTAGGAGCAAATGGTGCTGGAAAAACGACAACGTTCAGAATGATATTAGGTTTACTTGACCCGAATGGGGGTAAAATTCTTTGGGGTGGTAATGCCATTAATTATGAGTCCAGTGGTAGAATCGGTTACTTGCCAGAAGAAAGAGGTTTATATCCAAAGCTTGCGGTTCGAGAGCAGCTTGTTTATTTAGCTAGATTAAAAGGAATGCCAAAACAGGAAGCGGAACAAGAGTTAACAAAATGGCTTGAACGGTTTAAGATACCAGATTACGCTGGTAAAAAAGTAGAAGAGCTTTCAAAGGGAAATCAACAAAAGATACAGTTTATTGCGGCTGTCTTACACAAACCTAAATTATTAATATTGGACGAACCGTTTAGCGGCTTAGACCCAGTCAACGTTGAATTGCTAAAATCAGCAGTTTTGGGCTTAAAGGAACATGGTACAACAATCGTTTTCTCTAGTCATCGAATGGAGCATGTTGAGGAAATGTGTGAGCATTTATGTATTCTCCAAAACGGCCGACCAGTTGTACATGGCAACCTAAAAGAAATTAAGCGGGCCTTTGGAAAGAAAAACATCATTATCCATTCAGATGTTAAATTTGACTCTTTGGCCTCCATACAAGGAGTAACGAAGCTAACAAACACTGCTGAAGGTGTCAGACTTCAGGTTGAAGGCGAAGAGGTTGCTGATCGAATTTTGAAAGAAATCGTCGGTAAGGGTTTTATCCGTAAGTTTGAATTAGAAGAGCCTTCTTTAAATGATATTTTTATTGAGAAAGTAGGGGCTTCTTATGAATAATTTCTTTAACATTTTAGTACATACCTACTTATCGAAATTAAAGACAAAATCATTTTTAGTTACGTCATTACTCACTGTTGCCATTATTCTAGGTTTAACCAATATGCCAAAGATCATTGATTATTTTAATAAAAATGACCTAGATAAAATTGCGGTCGTGGATGAAACCTGGTGGCAGGCTGTTTCCATCTTTAAAGCAGCAGGTTGAAGCAATGAACAGTGAATTGGTGATAAGTGAATTTGAAGGTTCAATATCGGAAGCTGAAAAAGCAGTTGAGAAAGGTGAATATAAAGGGGTTCTGCAACTTCGCTTTGATGAAGGGATGCTTCCAATCGCCATCTATAAAGCAATGAGTATCACAGATTCAGATACAGCTACAGAGCTTCAGAGTTATATTCAACAAATAAAAGTTTCAATTGCTGCATCTCAAATTGAATTAAAACCAGAACAGCTTGCTAAGCTTTATGAGCCAGTTTCCTTTAAGCAAATGGCTTTAGAGGAAAATGCAAAAACGGAAAAAGAGTTAACGCAGGCAAGAGGTTTAGTTTATGTCCTGCTGTTCATCATTTATTTTGCAGTTATAATGTATGCAAATATGATTGCAATGGAGGTTGCGACGGAGAAAGCATCAAGGGTAATGGAAATCTTAATTTCTAGTGTTTCTCCTATAAAGCAAATGTTTGCAAAAATTTTGGGGATTGGGCTGTTAAGTTTAACTCAGCTCTCACTTTTGCTAGTAGTCGGCTATTTTTCAGTTAAGCAAAATCTCGATGATTTAAAGGGCGCTGCCTTTAATTTTTTAGGCTTTGGTGAAATTCCAACTGCTACGATTATATATGCGGTCATTTTCTTTCTGCTTGGCTATTTCCTTTATGCAACATTGGCTGCATTTTTAGGGTCATTAGTCAGCAGGATTGAGGATGTGCAGCAAATGATTACGCCAATGACGATGTTGGTTGTAGCAGGCTTTATGATGGCGATGTTCGGGTTAGGACAGCCGGAAGCAACATTCATTAAGATTGCTTCATTTATTCCATTTTTTACACCCATGCTGATGTTTCTCCGCGTTGGAATGTTGAATATTCCAATTTGGGAAGCAGCGCTGGCAATAGGGATTTTGGTCGTCACGATTATGGTGTTAGCTATTTTTGGCGCTCGAGTCTATCGAGGTGGAGTGTTAATGTACGGAAAATCAAACTCCTTTAAAGACATAAAAGAAGCATTACAGCTTACAAAAAAATATAAATAATGGAAACTCGCTATCAGAAATTTCCTGATAGCGAGTTTTCTTTTTTATTATTCTAAGGTAGAACGTGCATTCGCTTTTTGCGGATGCTAAAATGTAATAAAGCGAATGATTTAAAAGAGCTTTAACAAATTTGAAGGGTAGAAAAATGAAATGAAAAAAATGACCTTTATACATGCGGCAGATCTTCATTTAGACAGCCCAATGCTTGGTTTAAGGCACTTACCTCAAACCATTTTCCAAAGACTTAAAGAAAGCACGTTTAGATCATTTTCAAAAATAATAGATGCAGCCATTCAACATGAAGTTGATTTTATTATTTTAGCTGGCGACCTATTTGATGGAGAGGATCGCAGCATTCGTGCTCAAACACGCTTTCGCAAGCAAATTGAGAGGTTAGCCCAATATCAAATCCAAGTTTTTATTGTTCATGGTAATCATGACCATCTTTCTGGGAAATGGGCTAATATTCCATTGCCGACAAATGCTTATGTTTTTTCATCTAAAATAGAGCGGCAAATGTTCATCAATAAAGAAAAGGTAACAGCCGCACTTTATGGATTCAGTTATTCGCACCGCCATGTAACTGAAAGAAGAATTGACGATTACAACAAACAGGGCGAAGCTGATTTTCATATTGGGATTTTACATGGTAACTTCGAAGGATCCAGCGAACACGGTAACTATGCTCCGTTTACTCTAGCAGATTTGTACGAAAAGGAATTTGACTATTGGGCTTTAGGTCATATCCATAAAAGGACAGAGTTATCAGAAGAGCCTCCCATCATATACCCAGGAAATATTCAAGGGCGCCATCGTAAAGAAACAGGAGAAAAAGGCTGCTATTTGGTCACGATGTCTGAAACGGACAAAAACTTGGAGTTTATTCCGACAAGTGATTGTGTATGGCAGGAAATTGAAGTCGATGGCTCATCTGCACAAACGATTTCTGACCTTTATCAGCTTTGTCTGAAAGAAATAGATTCTATTCGTCGAGAAGGAATCGGAACTTTACTAACGATGAAGCTTGTTGGAGTCAAATTGTCAGCTCAAGAAAACGATCATCTTTCAAGTGGAGAGCTATTAGAAAGCTTACAGGGTGAGGAAGAAGATGAGAGATCGTTCGTGTGGCTAGTTGATTTATTAATAGAAGAAAACCAAAACTATGATCGTCTTCAACTGATGAAACAGGCTGACTTTTTTGAAGAACTATTTCAAGCGGTTGATACATATGAGTATTTTGATGAAAGTCTAGCACCATTATATCAGCATAATACAGTAAGAAAATATATTTCTAGATTACAGCAAGATGAGCTTAATCAATTAGTTTGTGAAGCGGAAAGCCTATTAGTCAAATTACTAAAAAAAGAGTAGAGAAGGGAGGGAGTCCCTCTGGTTATCAATGAAATTCATATTTACGGTTATGGTAAATTAGAAAATTATATTGTGCGGAATTTAGAAAATACAACTATTTTTTATGGAAAAAATGAAGCAGGAAAATCAACAATCATGTCCTTTATTCATAGCATCTTATTTGGATTTCCAACGAAAGCCCAAGTAGATTTACGTTATGAACCAAAGAAGCATGCTAAATATGGAGGTCAGCTCGTGGTCACCCTTCCACAGGGAAAAGCAGTAATTGAACGGGTGAGAGGGAAAGCCACTGGAGATGTCAAAGTGGTGCTTGAGGATGGAACACAAGGTGGAGAAGAACTACTGCAACAGCTATTGTCACACATGGATAAAGCTTTGTACCAATCTATTTTCTCGTTTAATCTTCATGGTTTACAAAATGTGCAGCAAATGAAAAACGAAGATTTAGGTAAATTCCTATTCTCAACAGGTGCATTAGGAACAGATCGGCTGTTATTAGCAGAAGCTACAATCAAAAAGGAATTAGATTCCCGCTATAAACCAAATGGAAAAAAACCATTAATAAATGAAAAAATCGCCGAGATAAAAGGACTGCATCAAGAACTTAAGAAGGCTGAACAGCAAAATGACCAGTATTGGCAATATGTTGAGGAAAAAGACGGGCTAGAGTGGACCGTCAAAACGCTTAATATTGATTTAGTAAATAAACAAAATATGTTCACAAGGGTGAAAGAATGGAAACGCTATTTGCCATTAATGAATGAACAACATTCTTTAAAAGAGGAATGGGATAAAATAGCTCATAGAAGATTTCCTGAGGAAGGAATGAAACTCTTTGAAGAACTAAAGCAAACTCAGTTTTCCTGTGAACAAAAAATAAATACCATCGTTCAAAAAATACAAGAATTACAGGCCGAAATCAAGTCGATACATCCTAATGAAGAGCTATTGGCAACTGAGTTGGAGATCCAAACCGCTGTTGAAAATTTACCATTGTATGAGCAATTAACACAGGAATACCAACAAACAAAGCTGCAATTAGCGGACATCGACCAGGAAATGATTGAATTACAGCAAAAGCTTCATATCAAAATGGATGATGACATAATCCTAAAAAGCAATACAAGCTTTATAATGAAGGAAAAAACTGCTGCCGCCTGGAGAGAGGCAGCACGATTATTAGAGAAAAAAGAGGCGCTTGATAACCAATTTTATCAAACAAAGCGGGAGCTGGAGGGATTAGAGGAGCAGCTTCACAGCTTAAACAATAAACTATTGTCGCCAAATGAACGAGAGGAATTGCAACGCCAAAAAAATTTGGCTGAAAGTCGGAAACTAAATGAACGTGGTTTAGCAGAACTTCAAAATCAATTTCAGAGACTTAATCATTTAGCAGCGGAGGAAGCAAAACAAAATAAGACGCAGCATACTCAAACAGTCATTGGGATGTTGGTATTTAGCATCTTGTTTCTGATCCTTGCAGCTTGGAGTTTTTTCGAACAGCAATGGATCGTTTTAGCAATTTCAGGTGCCGGGTTACTATATGTTATTTTGGTTCAAAGTAAGAAACCATCAATAAAGCAGAGTACTTATCGAAATGAGCTAAACGCGCTTAAGTTAAAAGAAAAAAATTGGACAGATGAGAACAGCCCTTCGAATACCGAAAGCACTTATTCGCTTGATCAAAGGCTGGAATCTGATCAAACGAATAGAGAACAAGAGCGAATCCTTAGGATGAAATGGGAGCAAAAAAATGACCAATATGAAAAAATCCTTGAAGCCTATGAACAATGGGAAATGGATTCACGAGTCAACAAAGTACTGCTTGATGAGCTAGGGCGGGATTTAGGTGTTCCAACTGACTTTTCACAACATTTTATTTATGATGCGTTTTTACTAGTCGAAAAACTAAAAAGCGCCGTGCTTCAAAAGCAAAAATGGCGAAAAAAGCTTGATCATGTCCAAAGTGAAATAGTCCAAATTGAAACTAGGTTAAAAGACTTGGCACGGAAATTTCTAGATACAGAAAATAATCAATTATTCAGCGTAGCCTATCAATTGAAGGAACAATTAAAAAACGAGCAGAAAAAGCAAATTCTTCATTATGAAAAAGGGCAAATACTTGTTGGATTTGAGGAAGATGAAAAGCTATTACAAGCCGAATATGAAGGATATTTAAGTCGATTAAAACAGTTATTTACTATGGCTGGTGTTGATACGGAAGAAGACTTTATGGAAGCGGGCAAGTTGGCAACAAGAAAAAAGGCAGTAAGTGACAGATTGAAGCAGATTGAAAATCAATTGTCATTATCGGGGATTGGACAGGATGATCAACAACAGTTTTATAGCATCAATGTGGAACAGCAACTGACAGAGCTACAAATTGAACAGTCTGCTCTACAAGATCAGTTAAGCTCGACCCAGGAACGGTTAGCAGAAGTAAAATATCAAATTGCCATTTTAGAAGATGGAGGAACCTATGCAGAGCTTCTTCACCAATACCGTCTTAAACAGTCGGAATTGAATACAGAGGCAAAAAGCTGGGCTAAGTTTGCGGTCGCTCAGCATCTATTAAATCACGCTGTTGATAAATACAAAAATGAACGACTTCCAAAAATGATCAAAAAGGCTGAGAGCTTTTTACGTGAATTAACAGATGATCAATATATTCGGATTCATACACAACAAGTGGGAAGCAGCTTCCTAATCGAAAGTCGAGACCATCTTTTTTATGAGCCAAGAGAGCTGAGCCAAGCGACTTCTGAACAAATCTATGTATCAATAAGATTAGCCTTAGCAACAACACTTTACGAAAAGTATCAGTTTCCAATTATCATTGATGATAGCTTTGTTAATTTTGACCAACATCGGACTCAGAAGGTGATTAGGTTGTTAGGTCGATTAAAAGGGCATCAAATTTTATTTTTCACCTGTCATCAACATTTACTCCAATATTTTACTAAAGGAAAGCTCATTACTATGGGGGAGTACGATTCTAGCATGGAACGAGTAAAGGTTAAGTAGAATCGTTGGCAGTGGGGCTTTAGCAGATACATTCCTACCGAATTTTAACAATAATTCGATCAAGAAAAGAGATAGATAGCTTATGATATACTATTTGTATAGAGGGGAGTGTCGGACTTTATGACGAAAGGGATCATGCAATTTGCGGTTGGAGATCAAGTGGATGTGTTCCTATTAATCAAACATGCTACAAAAGGAATAGCAAGTAATGGGAAACCTTTTTTAACCTTAATCCTTCAGGATAAGAGTGGGGAGATTGAGGCAAAGCTGTGGGACGCTTCAGAAGCAGATGAAAAGAGTTATATGACTGAAAGCATAGTCAAGGTTTCTGGAGAAATTTTAAGCTATCGGGGCAGGCATCAATTAAGAATTCGTCAAATACGGCCGCAAGCTCCAATTGATCCTGTAAAAATGGCCGATTTTCTTGAAACAGCTCCCATTCAAACAGATGAAATGGCCAGCAAGCTTACCCAATATATTTTTGATATGAAAAATCCAAATATCCAAAGAATCACAAGACATTTGTTAAAAAAATATCAGCAAGATTTTATGCAATTTCCTGCAGCCACAAAAAACCATCATGAATTTATCTCCAGGTCTGGCTTATCATGTGTGTTGTATGCTAGACCTGGCAAAGGTGATCGCGGGGCTTTATCCAAGCCTAGATAAAGACTTGCTTTATGCTGGAGTTATTCTTCATGATTTAGGGAAGGTATTTGAATTGTCTGGCCCGATTTCTACCACTTATACAGTTCAAGGGAATTTATTAGGGCATATTTCTATCATGGTTAATGAAATAGGAAAGGCTGCAGATGAGCTGAACATAACAGGCGAGGAAGTCTTAATCCTCCAACATCTTGTACTATCCCATCATGGGAAAGCAGAGTGGGGGAGTCCGAAACCACCATTAATCAAAGAGGCGGAAATGCTTCATTATATTGATAATTTAGATGCCAAAATGAATATGCTTGATCGAGCTTTAGAACATGTAAAACCAGGGGAATTTACTGAGCGTATTTTTGCCTTGGATAATCGCTCCTTTTATAAGCCAACTTTTCATAAATAAACTGGATTGTAGTTTTGTTAAAGTATTTCTAGTGCGATTTGGTCATATTTTTACTCACTTTGCATATGATGTAGAAAACATTGGACAACCATTTGCTAAAGAGAGGTGAGAAAATGACCATACCTGTTTGGGTGTATTTTGTTGTAGCTGGTATTTTGATGAGTGCTATCATGACAATTAAAACAGGAAGAGCAGATCGAAAGCTTGAACAGGAAATGATTGAACGAGAAGGTAATATTTATATGGAACGACTCGAAAAGGAAAAAGAACTGCGTAAACAAGACATTGGGTCTGTAGGATAAGTTTAATAAACATAATAAAAAAAAACGAGCCAGATGGCCCGTTTTTTTTATTATTGTGTGCCCGGCATGGGTGCAGGCTCTAGGGTGAAAGTCCCGAACAGCGAAGGCAGTAGTAGCTGTAGCTTAAGACAAGGGTATGAGGGGTGACCCTCATACCTGAAGGAAGTCGGCGGCAAACTTCTGCCCCGAGGAACACGAATCTCATATAAGGCTAGGTGACATTGGATGAGTCTGCAATACAAGATAAAGCCCATACTGCCGAAGATGTCACAGAGTAAATGAGGCGGGGACATGGAAGGAAAGTCTGCACTCTTACCCTGGGAGAACCTGTCGATATGCCGTACTCATGCGGTAAGCCAATCCGTGAGGATTGGTTGAACGACAGGCGTCAGCAGAAGCCATAGTACTTAATCGCTTAAGAGGTTAAGGAAGGGCTGAACCAGTTATGGAAAGTAGGAACTAGGCGTATCTTTCTTTTCAATGAAGCAGAAAACAATGAACCTGTTTACGGAAAGAAATGGTGAACCCATGGGGGTCCCTAAACAGGGTGGAGAACGGAAAGAACACAAACAGAACACCTACTTACGCGGGAGGTTATATCAATGTTAATGGAACAAGTCCTGTCACGGGATAATCTACTTAACGCTATTAAAAGAGTAGAAAAGAATAAAGGGAAACATGGAGTTGACGAAATGCCCGTCACGGCTCTACGCGGACATATCATGCTTAACTGGAATGAACTGCGTCAATCCCTAGCAGATGGGACCTATATTCCTCTCCCAGTCCGTCGAGTCGAAATCCCGAAACCAGATGGCAAAGGAAAAAGGAAATTAGGAATCCCAACCGTGACAGACCGTTTCATTCAACAGGCAATCACCCAAGTGCTAACCAAAATATATGACCCAAGTTTCTCAAAATGTAGCTTTGGATTTCGTCCTAGGAGGCGAGCCCATGATGCAGTAATTTTGGCCCAAAGTTATATAGAGGAAGGATATCGATGGGTTGTAGACATCGACCTTGAAAAATTCTTTGATAAAGTTAATCACGATAGATTAATGAGTAAATTAGCTACTAGAATTCAAGACAAAACTTTACTCCATTTGATACGGAAATATTTATCCTCGGGTGTAATGAAAGGCGGACTTGTCAGTCCTAATCTTGAAGGAACTCCGCAAGGAGGGCCGCTAAGCCCCTTGCTTTCTAATATCGTCTTGGATGAATTGGATAAAGAACTCGAGCGAAGAGGACATAGATTCGTTCGATACGCAGATGACTGTAATATTTACGTCAAATCCAAACGTGCAGGAGAGAGAGTAATGGTTGCGATGACTCGGTTTATTGAAGGGAAACTTAAGTTGAAAGTTAACAGGGAAAAAAGTGCTGTTGACCGACCTTGGAAAAGGAAGTTTCTTGGATTTAGCTTTTCAAGCAACTTAAAACCGAAGGTTAGGATTTCACCACAGTCTATTAAGCGATTTAAGGATAAAATCAGGAAGCTAACGAGTAGACGTAAATCAATCGCAATGGAAGTAAGGATCAATAAGCTTAATGAATATCTGGTTGGTTGGGTTAACTATTATCACCTTGCGGATACACGCTCCGTATTTGCAAAACTAGAAGGATGGTTAAACCGAAGGTTAAGGATGATTCGATGGAAAGAATGGAAACTCCCAAAAACTAAGGTAAAGAAGCTTATCGAACTGGGAGTACCAAAAGGGAAAGCATATGAATGGGGAAATACGAGAAAGGCTTACTGGAGAATATCTAAAAGCCCTATCCTACAGAAAACACTAAGGAATACCTATTGGCATTCCTTAGGATTAAAAAGTATTACTGCAAGATATGACTCACAGCGTTTGACTTAACTGGAACCGCCGTATACGGAACCGTACGTACGGTGGTGTGAGAGGGATAAATGGAGGTTAGTCGCCTCCCCCTATCTCAATTCTCTGTAGAAGTAGTGCCGTGAGTTACAGCGCCTTCAAGATCCTTATCTTCAATCTTTACATTTGCTGCTTTAAGTTCTTTATCAATTACAGTTTGAACCGTTGTGCTATCTAACTTAGCAACCTTAACTTGATATTCAATTTCTTTTTTCATATCTTCGTATTTTTTCTTTTCCTTTTTATCTGTCACTTGGATGATGTGCCAGCCGTTCTCTGATTTTACAGGCGCACTGATTTCATTAACTTTTAGAGCATAGGCTGCGTTTTCAAATTCCGCTACCATCGCACCTGCACCAAACCAGCCTAGGTCTCCACCTTTATCCTTTGAACCTGGGTCTGTAGAATATTCTTTAGCTAAATCTTCAAATTTAGCACCACCATCAAGCTTGCTCTTTACTTCTTTCGCTTTTTCTTCACTATCTACAAGAATGTGTCGAGCTTTAATTTCAGGCTTAAGGTTTGCGTAGTAATCTTTCATTTCCTTTTCTGTTGCTTTAACTTCCTTTAAACCAGCTTTTTCAATTAAAAGCTGTGGCTTTAACAATTCTCTAAGTTCTTTTTCATCTTTAAGTCCATTTTGGGCAAGAAGCATCTCGAAGCTTTCACCCGCTTGGTCTTTAATTTCTTTAACTTTTTTATCTAATTCATCATCCGTTACTTTGTAATTTTTAGATAGGACTTTTGTGTATAACAGCTCTTGTAGAACGGATTCTCCATACTGTTCTTTCATTGCATCATAGAGCTCGTCCTTCGTAATGTCTCCAGCGTCTGTTTTTGCGACTGTAGCTGAGTCGCCACCTCCGCAGGCTGTTAATCCAATAACCCCAGCAGCTAAGGAAAGGGATAATATCCATTTTTTCATGTTGAACAACTCCTAAATAGTAAAATTCTGTGATTTTTAGACCACAGCTTTTACTATAACATAAAACCAAATCATAGGAAAAATTATAATCGTAATTCTCTGTGAAAAACGAAAAAAAATAGGTGTTTCGTTTACCCAAAATATACTTGGATTCATATGCTATCGAAGAGGGAATTGGAAAGTTAAAAAAAGTCTTAACAGCAAGATTTTTGATTATTCCCTTTTGTAACTTAGCTGTTTAGAAAATTCATCCTATCGGGACACATGCCTAAACGGATTGGTCCTAATTTGAATAGTATAGGGTAGCAACCTTAAAGGGGGTGTTAAAATGGGTGCAGGTTACGGTGGCGGCTTCGCGTTAATCGTTGTGTTGTTCATTTTATTAAT
Organism: Bacillus sp. T3; assembly: GCF_033449965.1. Lineage (NCBI taxonomy): Bacteria > Bacillati > Bacillota > Bacilli > Caryophanales > Bacillaceae > Bacillus > Bacillus sp. T3. The sequence continues at coordinate 4,014,015 of NZ_CP137761.1, read as the reverse complement.
CATTGTTGGCGCAGCTTGGCTTTAATTCATTAACCAATAACATGGGGTAGATTACTCCATGTTTTTGACAACAAAAGGAGGAATAAGATATGTCCGGAGGTCATGGAGGCTTTTATGGTGGAGGGTTTGCCCTTTTAGTGGTACTGTTCATTCTTTTGATTATCATTGGCGCAGCTTGGTTATAAGCTGAAAATAAAATACAATAAAATTTATATAATAATCAAGAGGCTGCCGAATGAGGTAAGCCTCTTTTTTTTAGAAGTGACTGGCACTAGCTTTAGATTTTTTACGCATACAAAATCTCAACATATGAAGTAATCAATAAAATTGTAATTAATATATTAATGGTTCGAAAGATTGATGGTTGGCGTTCAACTGGAATCTCTCGTTGCAAACAAAGTGAATTAGTTAGTGTATTAATATAAAATAAAATAAATACGGATAGTAATATAAAAATGGAGATCAACGATGATACCCTCCCCGACTAAGAATAATCTGTTTGTATTTTACATGATTAAAGCGAAAAAAGATAGTGTTAATGGTACTAATAGTAACCAAGCGTAACAGTTTTTTGGGGCTACTTATTAATGGAATCTAATGAAAATATTGGTTAATTTATGTTATAACTATAGTGGTGATATTTTTTATGGAAGTATTAATTACGTAGAGCGAGGGATTATTGAAATGAATGAGGATATATTGGTTGAGAAAATATTAAAATTGGAGTATCATCAACGACTCCTATTGAGGATGCTTGACAAGCCAAACCAATCTTTTTATAGGCTTGTCATTGAAAAATCGTTGAGGGAAGAGGATGTAGACACCTTCTTTAAGCATTGTGACCAATTGAGCATTGAACTCAAGGAGCAAAAAGCGGAAGGATTTGTTCATTTTCATCCGCTTTTCAACAAATTTAAAGTGGGTCTGCATCCTAACCTCCTGGCAGAAGATGTAATTCAGGCATGCATTGCTCAACAATTATTCCCCTCTTTGATGGCAGAACTTAAAAAATATGTTTAATTAAACGTATTCTTTTTCAGTTGAAGAATCCTGGGTAGAATCCTTTTTTTTGAGTTTACCATTTTCTTCGGTATAATCCTGCTCAACGTTGTTGAATGATCTCTCGAAAATATCCATGAAATCATCACCGTAAATATTGCGCACAATTGCCATCATTTCAATAATGTCTGGGAATTTCCCATAAAGCTCTTTTAACGGCATTGCACCTGTGAATGCCGCATTTTGAGTAGGATCATAGTTTTCCATTAAACGGAGCAATATTTCCTCTCCCTCAGGAGTTAACTCAATATACGTATTCCGTTTATCGGTCTCCTTTTTAGAAAATTTTAATAATCCCCTTTCCTCAAGTTTCTTTGAAAAGTTAAATGCTGTGGATACGTGCATTACTCCAAATTTTGCCACATCCGAGATTGAAGCGCCATGTAAATGGTAAGCAATCCACAAAATATGGTGCTCATTGATGTTCAAGTCAAAAGGTTTAATCCATTGCTGCCAATCCTTCTCAACAGACTTCCACAACGCTTTACTTAATTGTGCAATCCTTTGACTAAAAAGCATCGCTTCTTTAATTGAATACTGTTTTTCCGCCATCCCCATTTTCACCTACTTTTTATTTCTCTAATGATATTATGCCAATAAAACAAAAATTAATAAAGTAAATTTACATAATTTTTAGAAATATTATTCGCCTTATTAACTTATTTTATTGTATGTCAAATAGTTTAAATTTTCAAACTATGTAAAATTTCGTTCTTTATAAAGGAAAATCCTTCTTTTTCAAACTATTAATAAAAATAAATTCAAACATTTGGTTTAATTTCTGAAAGGTCGAAAGTAAAGATTGCTGAGTGCTCAAAAATCAACAATGTTCTTTAACATAGCCAAAAGAAAAAGAACCCGTAATCATTTACGGGTTCTTAAAAAACGAATTATGCATTTATTGCTGCTTTTGTTTTCTTTGTTCTGTTTACAATTGAATTGGCAATTGGGTAAAGAATGATCATTGTTACAGTATTGAACGCTGCTGCAGGAAGTACGACAGCTGCAAATAATGCAACGAACGAACCTGGAAGTCCAACAATATAATAGGCTGAACCTAAGAACACAATTCCTGAAACAATCGTACCAATTACGGTTAATACTCCAATGCCAACTAATGAATACTTAAATTTCCCTAATGCAAGAAATAAACCAAAGATGACAAATGCTGTAACAGCTTTATCAATAATATTTGGGATTAAACCACCTGGAAATGTAGTGGTTAAGCCAGAAATAATTCCTGTTACAAGACCTAATAAAAGGACGCTTTTCTTGTCTGGGAACAAAATAATTCCTAAAAACATCATGGTCAGCATCATATCAGGCTTCATACCAAGGAAAAATCCAGGAATAACTGTGTGCAAGACTGCACCAATCCCAACTAATAATGAAAGTGCTACAAGGTTTTTCGTATTCAATTCTCATCTCTCCTCAACTTTTCTAGACTCTTTTAATTTAAGCTCCCCCTACAGTGCACTCATTGCCTGGAGCGAAAAGCTTTAAGCTATTATAGCATACTATGATAAAAAAATTAAAGCGGGAAATTTATAGACAAGTAGCTATCATTTCCCGCTTTTCGATATGTCCAGCTGCAGCGGCTAGCCGCTACACTTTTTTAATTTAATATTTTTCTTGAAATGATTTCATAAATTCAGCAAGCTTTACAACGTGCTCTAGTGGCACCGCATTATAGATAGATGCACGGCAACCACCGACTGAGCGGTGACCTGCTAGTCCGATAAACCCAAGCTCTTTTGCTTGATCCAGGAATGTTTTAGTTGCTTCATCTGATTGAAGCGTAAAGGTAACGTTCATTGTTGAACGGCTATCAGCTGTTGCATGACCTGTATAGAAGCCGTTGCTACCGTCAATTACATCGTAAAGTACCTTAGCTTTTTCTTGATTGATTTTTTCAATCGCTTCAACTCCACCAAGTGAATCCACATGCTCTAACACTAATGACAATAAGTAAATGGCTAGTGTCGGCGGAGTGTTATAAAGAGAGTTATTGCCAGCATGAGTTTTGTAATCTAACATCGTCGGAACGCTTTCCGGAGCTTTGCCGATTAAGTCTTTGCGGATGATGACAACCGTTACACCAGAAGGACCGAGGTTTTTCTGTGCACCTGCATAGATTAAACCAAACTTGCTGACATCAATTGGCTTACAAAGAATATCACTTGACATGTCCGCGATTAATGGGGCACCGACAACCTCTGGGAAGTTTTGCCACTGGGTACCAAAAATCGTGTTATTGCTTGTGATATGCACGTAAGCAGCTTCGTTATCAAGGTTAATGTTTTCAATCGTTGGAATCGTTGTATAATTGTTTTCCTTACCAGTTGCATAAACAGAAGTTTTGCCAACCTTTTTGGCTTCCTTAAGTGCTTTCTCAGACCATGCGCCTGTTAAGATATAATGTCCAACCTTATCCTCAGAAAGAAGATTCAGCGGAATCATAGAAAACTGTAGGCTTGCTCCACCTTGTAAAAATAAAATTTCGTATTCATCTGAGATGTTTAACAGCTTACGAAGGAGAGAGATGGCTTTATTATGTACCATTTCGTAATCCTTGCTACGATGGCTTAATTCCATCACGTTCATACCTGGTTCCATTAAAATCAAACCATTCCTCCTGAGCTTTTTTTAGCACTTCAAGAGGTAAAGTGGCAGGGCCAGCATTAAAGTTATAGGCACGTTTCATGTTAATTCCTCCTAAATTTTTTGGTATTTTGACATTTTTCATGGTCTTATCGTACCAAATAAAAAGAATATTCGTCATTAGAAAATTTTAAATGTTATAAACATTTTTTGCAAAGCCAAAATCTCACAAAAAATAGACTTCTGTTTAAATAGAAGTCTATGGGGATGTTAAAGATGCTTTCCGATATTAGATGCAATCGCTTTCAGGTCATCAGAGGTGTACTCGCTATCATGTGTTTTCCAAACTGCACCGAAGCCATCACCTTTCCCGTATCTTGGGATTAAGTGCATATGAAAGTGGAAGACGGATTGACCAGCCTCTTCACCATTATTATTTACTACGTTTAAGCCGATTGGCTGGAATTCAGTTTTAATCGCATTTGCAATGGCGGGAACGGCTTCGAAGATATTCTTAGCTATATCTGATGTCAATTCAAATACATTTTCTTTATGTATTTTTGGAATAACCAATGTGTGGCCCTTGGTGACTTGGCTTATATCGAGGAAGGCAAGTACATGTTCATTTTCATAGACCTTTGCTGCAGGAATCTCCCCATTAATAATTTTACAAAAAATACAATCGCTCATTGTTAAACATCCTTTCGAAAAAAATTACTCGCTTTTCTAAATATTTTAACACAATCCATTGCTTTGCAAAAATAGGAAAGACAGGATCCGCTTGGAATCCTGTCTCCTGAAGGGGGGATTTCATTACTCGTCTATTTCAGGTTCGTTTCTGCGATAAACACCTCATTTATTTATTAAAATAAAATGATAAGTGTATCTAGTGGATTTTCATTTACGCTGTTCAAACGGACCATCCCCTAACTTTTATAGGTTTCACAACGTATTAAAGTGGATTGATGATCGTATCTTTAACAAACACCTCATTTATTTAGTGAGTTTTAACTGCACAAAATTAATTGGTGTATGGACGTAAAATTATTTACATTTTGCAATGTAACCATCCCCTAATTTGAAAAGTTCCTGATCTTAGCGAAAGTAAATGAACGGGTCTTTAACAACCACCTCATCCGATTTATGGATTTTTAAAACCATAACTGAATGTTTACCCCTTCGAAAATTAGAATGTCCAATTTTGAAAAAGAATAACCCTACTTTTAATAAAAAAATGAAAAGGTTTGAAAAGTGGAGAGTTTCGCTGTTTGGATTGCAAGAGAACTTTGGTAAAATAAACATATCTAACAAGGGAAGGGCGTTTTGCATGTCTTTACTCAAAATTGAAAACGTTACAGGGGGTTATACCCGAAATCCAGTTTTAAAAAATGTCACTTTTGAGGTAAAAAGTGCGGAGCTCGTCGGCCTGATTGGCTTAAATGGTGCAGGGAAGAGTACGACGATTAAGCATGTAATTGGATTGATGGAGCAGCATAGTGGCGATATTACGATAAATGGTAGTTCGTTTAAGCAGGATAAGGATAATTATCGAAAGAAATTTAGCTTTGTTCCAGAAACACCGATTCTATATGATGAATTAACGCTTGAGGAGCATTTGAAGCTTACTGCGATGGCGTATGGTTTAGAAGAGAAGACCTATAAGGAAAGAATGGATTTTTTGCTTGAAGAATTTCGCATGAAAAAACGACTTAAATGGTTTCCTGCTCATTTTTCAAAGGGAATGAAGCAGAAGGTGATGATTATGTGTGCGTTTCTTGTTCAGCCAGATCTATACATAGTCGATGAACCATTTGTTGGTTTAGATCCACTTGGTATTCAATCGCTACTTGATTTAATGAAAAAGATGAAGGATAGTGGAGCGGGAATTTTAATGTCCACTCATATTTTAGTGACGGCAGAACGATATTGTGACCGTTTTGTTATTTTACACAATGGTTCTGTACGGGCTCAGGGGACATTGGCTGAGCTTAGAGAGCAGTTTAATATGCCGAATGCGACGCTTGATGATCTTTATATTCAACTGACAAAGGAAGAAGATTATGTTTGATGAAAGCAAATTGTGGAGGGAAAGATTTGCCAAGTCCAGCAAGGAATTAAGTCGCTATCTTCGCTACATATTCAATGGACATCTCGTTGTTGTTCTCTTATTTTTGGTCGGGACTGGGGCATATTACTATCAGGAATATGTAAAAAGACTTCAACCCGATTTTCCTGCAGCACTGATTATGGCAGTTGTACTAGGGGTGTTTTTAACCTATAGCCCGATCTATACCTTTTTGCTCGAAGCCGATAAGATATTCTTATTGCCGCTTGAGAGTAAGCTTAGGGCATATTTCAAAAAATCAATTGGTGTTAGCTTTTGTATTCAGCTTTATCTTTTGTTAATGGTGCTTGCTGTGTTTATGCCAATGTATGTTCAGGTATACCATGGAAGCTTTAAATCCTTTTTTACGTTTCTTCTCTTGATTGCGATAATGAAGGTTTGGAATCTTTTTTCGCGATGGCAGGTGCTCCATCTTGTTCAGACAAGCTTTCATCTATTTGATTCGCTTATTCGTTATGCGCTAAATGGCTTGTTTTTGTATTTTATGTTTAATGATGACTTCCTAATGATGGCCATTGCTCTTGTGCTGTTGATCTTGCTCTATGTTTACTGGCGCAGCAAGACGAAAGAGAGTGGATTAAAATGGGAGCATCTAATCGATTTAGAAGAAAAAAGAATGACATCCTTTTATCGAATCGCAAACCTTTTCACAGACGTTCCGAAATTAAAGGACCGAATCAAACGACGGAAATGGCTTGATTGGTTATTTAATGGGATTCCTTTTAATAAAGCAAATACGTATTTATTTTTATATATAAGAGCATTTGTAAGAGCCTGGGACTATTTCGGCCTTGTGATCAGACTGACCGTGATTGGTTCAGTTGCGCTTTATTTGGTTTCATTTGGACTTGGACAAATTCTGGTCGTTCTAATATTTCTGTATTTAACTGGTTTTCAGCTGTTGCCTCTGGCAAGTCATCACGAAAATAAAATTTGGGTGTCCCTTTATCCAATAGCAGATGATTGGAAAAGAAAAGCCTTTCAGCAGCTTTTGCTCTGGATTTTATTGTTTGAAACCGTGATATTATCGCTCGTGCTAATGGTAAAAGGTGTTTATCTAACTGGTCTAATTGCTTTAGCAGTGGGTGTGGCCTTTAGTCTTTATTTTGTATTTAGCTATAGTAACATCCGATTGAAACGAATCTAGCTTGTTGCCCTCTTTTGCCAAAATGGAAAAAGGGGGTTTTTTGAAACCTTCTTAAGGTTCAAATCGTAAGACTATGTTAAGCTACTGTTTAAAATTATTGTTTATTGGAGTAGAAATCTATAAGGACAACGTTAAAATAAAGAGGGCGATGGGAATGACTGAATATGAACTATCGGTTAGAAATGACGTGCAGCAATGGAAACGGAAGCTAAGAAAACGTTCATCGATGCTTAATCGAATTTCAAAAAAAGCACAAACGAAAGTAAATGAAATCATCCCAGAAAAGGTGCATGAGGTAATAACCGAAAGCATGAAAAACTTAGTTAAAGCCACGCTTGTCGGTTCGGATTTTACGACGAAAAAAGGCCAAAGCGTTGGTTTATCCTTGGCGGAAATGGATAAACAAATGGTAAAGAAGCTTGAAACCTTTCGAAAAACAGCCATGCTTGAAGGAGCCGGAACAGGTGCGGGTGGGATTCTCCTCGGCTTAGCGGATTTTCCTTTATTGCTCTCAATAAAAATGAAATTTTTGTTTGAAGCAGCTGCCATTTACGGGATCGACACGGCTAAATATGAAGAAAGAATGTTTCTTCTCTATGTATTTCAATTGGCCTTTTCTAGTGACGATACTCGTAGGGAAACCTTAGATATCATTGATTATTGGGATGAGGAAAAGGAGCGGGTGAAGGAGTTAGATTGGCGTCAATTTCAACAGGAATACCGAGACTATATTGATTTCGTCAAAATGCTTCAGCTTGTTCCTGGAATTGGATTAGTTGTTGGTGCCGTGGCAAATTACCGGCTATTGGACCAACTGGGAGAAACGGCAATGAACGCATTTCGCTTGCGGTTATTGAAAAACCCCACTGCCTAAGCAATGGGGTTTTAGTGTGCTTGCTGATTGAAACCTGTAATTAAATCGACTGGTAGCGTATGGCTACGGAACCAAGTGTCCTGGCTGCAATGAGCATTGCACGCTCATCAATATCAAATTTTGGATGATGATGGGGGTATGCATCAGCACCACCAGCACCTGTAAAAAAGAATGTACCTTTAACATGTTGAAGGTAATAGGCAAAATCCTCGCCACCCATTTGTGGTGCCGTTTCTTCTACTACATTTACTTCAGGAACATCTTGAGCACATTCCATTAGAAATTGCGTTTGGGCAGGATGGTTTACGACAGCTGGATAACCCTGCTCATACATATACTCATAGGCCGAGTCGTTGGTTAGACAGGTTCCTTTGGTGATTTGATTAATATTCTGCTCAATTTGAGTGCGAAGAGATTCATTAAAGGTTCGAACCGTACCAACAAGCTTCGCTTTATCAGCGATGACATTAAAGGCGTTATCCGCAACAAACGATCCAATTGAAACAACAGCGGACTCGATTGGGTCAATATTACGACTGACGATTTGCTGAAGGTTTATTACAAGCTGGGATGCAGTCACAATTGCGTCCTTCGTTGTGTGTGGATGAGCCCCGTGCCCACCCTTGCCATGGACAGTGATTTCAAACCGATCAGCAGCTGCCATAATCGGGCCGACACGTGTTTGAATCGTCCCAGTGGGGACTGTAGCCCACAAATGTGTACCAAATATGACATCGACTTCTGCCAGACAACCATCTTCAATCATTGATTTTGCCCCACCAGGTGCATATTCTTCAGCATGCTGGTGAATCATCACATACGTACCTACAAGTTCATCGCGCATTTGATGAAGCACCTTTGCTAAAACAAGCAAGGTTGCGGTGTGTCCGTCATGGCCGCACGCATGCATGACACCAGGAATAAGAGATCTATAAGGAACATCCTTTTCATCTTGAATCGGAAGGGCATCAAAATCTGCGCGAAGGGCAACCGTTTTACCTTTCTTGCTACCGACTATTCTCGCTACCACACCGTTTCCACCAATATTTCCTTCCACCGAAATGCCAAGCTGTTCATAATAGGATTGTATGAATTTAGCTGTATTTTTCTCCTGAAACGAAAGTTCTGGGTGTTGGTGGAGATAGCGGCGAATGGATACCATTTCCGAATAATAGTTTTGTAGTTGTGTATAAAGCTTGGTTAGCATGAAATATCGCTCCTTTACGATGCAGTTTAGTTGAGTTATTTTCAGATTTTTTTAATAATTATAGCATTGTTTTATAGACCATTAGAGAAAAACAATGGTCAAAAAAGCGTAGAATGAAATGATGGGGGAACTACACACATGAGAAAGTCTAAATTGGCATTGATTTTGCTGCTATTTTCAATCTGTGCAGTCCTATTGCTTTCGGTAACGGTTAAAGAGAGTGGGGGTGTGGCGTTTGATGCTGCTGTTGCTTCATTCACCACTACAATTTTTCCTGAGCAAACACGAGCCTTTTTTAGGGTAATCCAGCTGTTCGGTGAAGAGTTGGGCATTGCAGTGGTGGGCATCGCGACAATCTTATGGCTATGGATAAGAGCAAAAAATTATCAGGGGATGGCTCTCCTTTTAATTGCAGTTGGGGTAGGTAATGAGGTGAATAGCTTCATTAAAGATTTTATTAAGCGCCCACGACCAGACCTAAAGCATTTTGCTGATGCAGAAGGATTTAGTTTTCCTAGCGGTCATGCGATGGTCGGGATGATTTTATATTTTGTTGTTGCTTACTTTATTTTTAAGGAATTGAAATCGATGCAAACGAAATGGCTCATTGGTAGTCTCTTTGGGTTGTTACTTGTATTGATAGGAGCTAGTCGCATCGTTTTACAGGTGCATTATCCATCAGATGTATTGGCCGGATTTGCAATGGGTTATTTATGGGTTTATCTCATGATAACAGGCTATGAATGGCTCATTGATAGGAAAAAAGTTATCCAAACAACGGATTATTCAAAAAATATATAGCGTAAGAGAAAAGCTGACTGATAGGAGGAGAAGCACCAGCTCCTATCAGTCAGCTTTTTAACATCGTCTAATAGTATAAAAGGGAGAAAGTCTATTCTTTAATTTAATGGAAACAACACAGTGAAGGTGGTGCCCTTATCAAGCTCACTTTCAACCGTTATGCTTCCTTTATGAGCTTCGACGAGTGCCTTTACAATCGAAAGTCCTACACCAATCCCTCCAGTTTTTCTAGCGCGGGACTTATCGCCGCGATAAAACCGTTCAAAGATATGAGGAAGATCTTGGCTGGCGATCCCAATCCCTTCGTCTTGAATCTGAAAACCACCAAATCCATCCTCTTTAAGGGCAGAAATTTTTACTGTTCCGCCTTCCGGTGTATATTTTAACGCGTTGTTAATAACATTGGTTAAAATTTGCGTTACTTTATCAAGGTCACCTTTAAAAGTAATCTTTTCAGTTGAAGGTACAATGACTAGCTTCACACCTTTTTGTTTAAAAATCGGTGTTTGCAAGTTTTGAATGGAGGACAGCATTTTGCCTGCTTCAAGCTCAGTTTCATTCAGTCTAATTTGCGGATTCTCAGCTGCCAATAATTTCTCCAGCTCATTTACAAGACGAACCAAGCGCATTAATTCACTATGGCTTTGCTGAAGTCGCGCTGGTGTTGGCTCCCAAATTCCATCCTGAAACGCTTCGATTTGGCTGCGCAATGTGGCAAGCGGAGTGCGAAGTTCATGAGCTAAATCACCTGTGAATTCCTTCCGAAGACGTTCTTCCTTGTCAAGCGACATAGCCAATTCATTAAAGGCAATCCCAAGTTGTTTCATTTCTAATGATAAATTATCGAGTGGTACTCGTACATCTTTTTTATGCTTGGTCAATTCTTCTACTGCTTCAGATAAGCTGTTCAGTCCTGAGGTTAATCTCTTTGAAAATAACATACTAAAAGCAAGAGCAAGAATGACGGTTATAATGACGGCGATCAGAATATACTTTTGGATGGTCTGCAGGAAAACCGATTCACTATCGACAAAGCCTTTTGGATAATATACCTTAAGCATCCCAATTGTTTTTCCGTTCACCTTAATTAACTCTGTGGAAGTCTGCCACGTATCCCCTTCATATGGACTAGTTCTCATCTCATTATCTGGTGGAATTCTTTCTTCACTAATGGATGTTGAGTCAATTAATAGAATTTCATCAGGTGTGTAAATCTTATAAAAAAGACGGTCTGTTGTCCCTTGCTGATAAAGGAGCTCGGTCACGCGTTCACCAGTAAAAGTCCCATTTTCTTTGTATTCCAATTTTAACGCTTTAATAAGCTGATTAATTCTTTGGTCACGGTCTTCATTAATATAATGGTTGAAGCTGGCTTCGAATCCCCATTGAATGCTAAAACTAATAATTAAGATTCCAGATAATGAAACTAAAAGAAAATAAAAGAGTATTTTAGCGCGGAGAGTTTTTAGCATCTGCTGCTCCTCCAAATTTATAACCCATGCCAAATACAGTCAATATATACTTTGGATCGCGTGGGTCTAGTTCAATCTTTTTGCGCAGGTTTTTGATATGGGTATCGATGCTGCGTTCATACCCTTCGTATGACATTCCGTCTTCTTGAATTTTTTCTAGTAAGTCCATTCTGCTATATACACGTCCAGGGAATTTTGCCATATTTGATAGAAGCTTATATTCAATCGGTGTTACACTCACGATCTCATTATGGAATAGGATTTCTTTTTTTGTTAGATCAAGGATAAGCTCTCCTTGGTTATATGAAAGGATTTCTGATTGTGCTTCAGGTGCTGTTTGGGATTGTTTATTCGTTCGACGTAAAATCGCTTGGACTCGGACTACGACTTCTTTAGGGCTGAAGGGCTTCGTGACATAATCATCGGCTCCAATGATAATGCCATTAATTCGTTCCTCTTCCCCTGATTTAGCGGTTAACATCAGAATTGGAACGTCTGATTCCTTGCGGAGGAGTCGGCAAATTTCTTCCCCGAAATATCCTGGAGCATTAAATCTAACACAATGAGGTCTGGTTTAACTGTATCTGCTTTTCTAAGTGCATCCAACCCATTATCTGATGTCACGACCTTGTATCCTTCTTTTATAAAATAGGCTTCGAGAACTTCCGTTATCATTCTCTCATCGTCAACTAGTAAGATGGTTGTTTCCATGATGATCTCTCCTTATACTGCATATCTTATCATTCGTATAATGGTAAATAATAAATCTTCATAACTTCCACATAATTTCCTCATAATATCTTCATACGCTACTTATATTATAAAGTCATAAGGAAGGCGACGTATTAGCTAAAAAGCAAAAATTAGCGAACAAGTAGCTGACCCTCAACTTATTACCAATAATCTTAATATAACTGGGTTCGGAAAAGCCCAAACCGAAAATCGAAAAATTAAAGGAACCTCGATTTTCACCTTGCTAGGGCTTGATGGAAAATTCCATTCCACAACGGCACTGGCGGAAATTGTACAAAGCTCAAAAAAACCTCCCTTTTAATATAAATTGCATTAAAAGGTAATTAACTCCCAAGTTAAAAATAAATGTTTAAAGGCTAGCCAAATGGCTAGCCCTCTTTTTTGCTTTAAAGCAGTGGGGGACTGACCCCCGTTTTAAACTATAGAAAAGGCCTCAAAAGGAAGCTATTGTTCTCCTTTTGAGGCCGCACTTTTTGGGATAAGTTATCCTACTTAATTTTCTTATAATAATTGATTAAATAATAGAAATAAGTGCTCCGTTTTGATGAATGATCGTTATGTTTTGTCCTGAAAGTTCTTGATAACCTGATGCTGATCCGTAGGGAACTGTTAATATTAGTGGGTCTCCGTTTTTATCAAACTCGACAGTAGTGGAATCAGCTGCACCAATCACTTCGACTTCAGTGAATAAAGCTACTCCTGGAATATGTAATTTCTGGCCAATAATCACACCATCACTAATTAGAGTATTAACATTCTTTAAATCTTCTACTTTCACTCCAAATCGTTTGGCAATTCCCCATAGGGAATCCCCAGGTGCAACCGTATATACTGCTTCTGTTTCTTTACTATGAACTTCGGTCGGAACAAAAAGTTTTTGTCCAACATAAATTTTTTCACTAAGCAGCTTATTTTCCTTAATTAGTTCATTTACACTAATATGGAATTTTTTTGACAAGGAGAATAGAGTATCTCCTTTTTTTACAGTATATGTGCCTGCAAGATCTTCTGAAGAATCTAACGGACTGTCATTTGTTACAGGGTTTTCATAAGGTACCAAGAGTGTTTGGCCAATCTTGATATCTTCTGTTGTTAAGCCATTCGCAACCATAAGTAGCTTTAAGCTAATTTGATATTTTTTCGATAGACTGTAAAGTGTATCCCCTTTTTTACGATATAACGCCCAGCTATTTCGTCTGATTGCTCATGAAGTAACTCGTCTGGGACTAATAGCTCTTGATCGACATAAATTCTCTCCGAAGATAAGCCGTTAACATCCATCAATTGCTGGACGCTGACTTGATATCTCTTTGCTAGGCTGTATAGAGTATCTCCTTTCTTAACAGTGTATTCAGTACTGCATGCGCTAGCTTTTGTACCCATAAGGGTAAGCACCGTAAATGCACCTGCGAGAGTGGTTGCCGTCACTTTCTTATGGCGCGCTCGATTTTTTTGTTTACGAAGATCTGCTAGCTTTTGTTTTCTCGTAGTTAAAATTGCCCCCAATATAGAAACCTCCATTAAAAAATACCTATATATACGATATAGGTATTCGACAAATTCATACATTATTTGACCGTTGATGAAAAATTTTCTTTAAAATCCATAATTAATACCAATAGGACGGATTTACCATTATATATAGTAGTTGCCTTGAACTTTAACGCACTAAAGCAGCGGGGGTCAGACCCCCGCTGCTTCACCGCGGTAGTATGCTGGGGGACAGTCCCCCATTTCGTTATTAGATTAAAAACATGGCGACGATGGTGGTGACGACGAGGCCGATTAGGACTGGTTTTAGGTTGCGTCGTGCTAGTTCGAAGGCGTCGACATTACAAATTGCGGCAGCCGGGATGAGTGCCCAAGGAACTAGTGTCCCGCCACCGACCCAGATAGCGGCAATTTGACCTAGGGCGGTAAGAGTGGCTGCCCCCGCTCCGATTGCGGTTGCAAATAAATGGGCAATTGAACCCGCCAAAGATATCCCCGAGAAGCCTGATCCATCTAAGCCGGTAATCGAACCGACAACCGTTAGGGTAACAGCTCCAACCTCTTTACTTAATGGAACAACATGTGCAAGAGCGATGCCAAGATCATTGACAATACCATGGGAGCCCTTTGGCAAGTAGTCGCCAATAATCGTTCCAAATCCAGAATCGCCAAGGTAAAAGAACGCTGCGATTGGGATGACTGGCCCAAACACCTTAAAGCCAAATTGAAACCCGTCAATTAAATAACTAGTGGTTTGCTCAAGTCCCTTATTTTTATGACTCACTAAAGTGATGATTAATAAAATGATGATTGATGTTCCCCCAACTAATGCCGTAGCATCGCCGCCCTGGAGGTCTAAAATAAACATGGCAGCAACATCTAAAGCAAATAAAACCGGAATCATGATTGAAAATAATTTCTTCTGCGTTAAAGTTAGCAATCTCTTATCTTCTGAATCATCAGGAATCGAAGAACCAATGTGATTAAATGCAGACGCCGTTAATTTTCCCGATTTCATATCTTTTTTCAAAAAATAAAAAGCGGCGATTGTTGTAACTAATCCCATGACTATCACGAGTGGAATACTGGCATTAATTACATCGCCAACAGGCAGCCCGGCTGCATCTGCGGTAAGCTTTGGTGCTGCTTGAATAATATAGTCACCAGAAAGAGCAATCCCATGTCCGAATAAGTTCATAGCCATTGCGACTCCCAATGCTGGCAAACCGACTCGGACCGCGACCGGTAGCAACACAGCGCCTAGTAGTGCAACAGCTGGTGACGGCCAAAAGAACCAAGAAATGACCATCATCAGGATTCCAATTGTCCAATAAGCAAGAGCTGGGGTACGGATTAATTTGGTAAAAGGGGAGATCATAACATCATTAATACCAGTAGTGGTTAAGGTTTTGCTCATCGCCACAATGATCGAGATTACGAGGATGGTCGATAAAAGCTCCGTAATGGCAAAAATAAAACTACTAAAAATGCTGCTAACTGAGGCACTTAATGATCCAGTTGCCTGAATGGCAATTAAAAAGATACCAACAATACAAACAATACTTGTATCACGCCGCATGGCCATAAATCCAATAATAAGGACAATAAACGTGACATATATCCAGTGAAGCGCTGTTAAATCAACGCCCATATGTTTCTCTCCTTTCATCATCCATCAAATGTTTAACCCAGATTTGGGTGTAATACAGAATATGATGGGGAGGAGAAGGTGTGAGTGGGACAATAAAGAAAAAAACGACAACGAATTTCCAATAAAAAGGGATTGCTCAATAAATTGAGTAATCCCAAATTTACGCTCCTAGGTCATTCTTCCTCAGGAATATAATATTTTGTCACATATGATGCTCCGGAGAACAGCTTCTTTTGCGGCAAACCACCACCACCCGGTTCAGCCACTGATGCTGGTGCTGGCTTTTTATGAGATTTTGCAAACGCCTCGGATGTTTTCCAACCCTCAAAATCACTCTCATCCTTCCATAATGTCACGATAACATACGTATCGGAAGTTAATGGTCGCAATACACGGATGCCAACAAATCCTGGCAGTTTTTCGATCGCTCGATCTCTATTTTTAAATCGATGTTCAAACAATGATCGTCCCTCATCTGTGACGGGAATATTATTCATTACAACGAAGCGAGCATTATCCAATGTCCCAACAGAATCAACGGCTTCATAGCTTCGAGGTTCTTTAAAAAGCGTCTCGCCATTCGTTTCATGGAATAGTAGGGCTTGATCCTCGTGCATCATCAACACCATGCGTTCACCTTGATGTGCCTCTTTAATTTTTAATAAATAATCATATGTACCAGCTGTCATAAATACATTCACAGTCATCACCTCGTTTTATCATTACTTTCCTATTTAAAAGTAATTCCGCAAATATAATGAACCTTCCTTCTAAAAAGTGAAAAATTTATTAAAGAAACCTCAATGAAAAAAGTCAATTTAACGACATTTGAAAGCGTCGTCTATACAACTATAAAAGAAAAGGATATATTGAAAACAGTTATGCCCACGGTTTTTTCTAGGTTTCTTTTGTGATAGTATAGACTAAATAAAATACAAATTAGAATTAGAATTTGACAGTCTTGAAAGGTGGATAAATCTTAATGACGAAAGTGATTAACGAAACGTTTTTAAAAGCAGCTAGAGGCGAAAAAACAGACTATGTACCAGTATGGTATATGCGACAAGCTGGGCGTTCTCAACCTGAATACAGAGCAATTAAAGAAAAGTATTCATTATTTGAGATTACACATCAGCCAGAATTGTGTGCATATGTCACAAGACTTCCAGTTGAAAATTATAATGTAGATGCTGCTATTTTATATAAAGATATTATGACTCCACTTCCTGCAATTGGTGTTGATGTTGATATAAAATCCGGTATTGGTCCAGTTATCACGAATCCGATTACTTCTCTTGCAGATGTTCAGAAGCTTGGTGAAATTGACCCTGAAGGCGATCTTCCATATGTATTTGAAACGATTCGTATTTTAACTCAGGAGCAATTATCAGTACCACTAATCGGTTTTGCTGGTGCACCATTCACGCTAGCAAGCTACATGATTGAAGGTGGTCCTTCGAAAAACTACAATAAAACAAAGGCCTTCATGTATACAGATCCTAAAGCATGGTTTGCGCTTATGGACAAGCTTGGTGAAACAACAATCACGTATGTGAAAGCACAAATTAAAGCGGGAGCGAAAGCCGTTCAAATTTTTGATTCATGGGTTGGAGCATTAAATGTTGAGGATTATCGTTACTTCATTAAGCCTGTAATGACTCGCATTTTCTCGAGCTTAAAAGAAGAAGGTGTGCCGTTAATTATGTTTGGCGTAGGTGCAAGTCACCTAGCGCTGGAGTGGAATGATTTACCTTTAGATGTAGTTGGTTTAGATTGGCGTTTACCAATTCAACAAGCTCGTTCAATGGGAATCAATAAAACGGTTCAAGGTAACTTAGATCCTGCCATTCTGTTAGCTCCATGGGAAGTTATTGAAGAAAAAGCTAAAGCCATTTTAGATCAAGGAATGGCACAACCTGGTTATATTTTCAATCTAGGTCATGGCGTATTCCCACAGGTGAACCCAGATACGTTAAAACGTTTAACTACCTTTATCCATGAGTATTCAGCATCCCAGTTAAAAGGTTAATAACTTAACATATTGAAGTACTTTTTAAAAGAAAGCCCCCTCTAGTTCCTAAGTGATTTTCTTCCTAAGGGAGAATCTTTAGCTACTTTGTGGGGCTTCTTTTATAATGGTTGTGTTAATGACCCTGTTGATTTTTGAGCACGCTGTTGATTGGAGCGGAAGGTGCGAGACTCCCCCGCGGAAAGGGAGTACCTGCAGCGGAAATCAACAGACAAATTTAGCAAAGCATTAATAATAGAAGTTTTTTTATTGGTAAAATTCCTCACTTTTTGGGAAAATACACAGGAAGATAAAAGTAGAGAATAGGTGGAGACAAATGAGCAAAAAGAAAATGGGACTTCTAGTTATGGCATATGGAACACCAACCAGAGAAGAGGACATTGAACGGTACTATACACATATCCGTCGTGGCCGAAAGCCATCACCAGAAATGCTCGAGGATTTAAAGAATCGCTATGAAGCGATTGGTGGCATTTCTCCTTTAGCTAGAATTACACTAGACCAAGCAAAAAAGCTAGAAGAGCATTTGAACATAATTCAAGATGAAATAGAGTTTAAGATGTACTTAGGACTTAAGCATATTGAACCTTTTATTGAAGACGCTGTTAAACAAATGTATGAAGATGGAATCAGTGAAGCTGTTAGTATCGTTCTAGCCCCTCATTTTTCAACCTTCAGTATAAAATCATATAATGGACGAGCACAGGAAGAGGCTGAAAAACTTGGAGGTCCTTCGATTGTATCAGTAGAAAGCTGGTATCAGGAACCAAAGTTTATTGGTTATTGGGCTAACAAGGTTAAAACTACATTTGAGCAAATGCCTGTTGAGGAAAAAGAACATGCGATGCTAATCGTTTCAGCCCACAGCCTTCCAGAAAAAATTGTCCAACTAGGCGATCCATATCCAGAACAGCTTCAAGAAACGGCAGATCTGATCGCAACAGAAGCGGGAATAAAAAATTATACAGTTGGCTGGCAAAGTGCGGGGAATACTCCGGAGCCTTGGCTTGGTCCTGATGTACAGGATTTAACCTCTGAATTATTTGAAAAAGAGGGCTATAAAGCATTTGTCTTCACTCCAGTTGGTTTTGTCGCTGACCATTTAGAAGTACTATATGACAATGATACAGAATGTAAGGCAGTGACAGACAGAGTAGGTGCTAGCTATTATCGACCAGAGATGCCAAACTCTCAGCCGGAATTTATTGATGCAATGGCTACAGTCGTATTAAAAAAATTGTCTGATCATTAATGAATTTATTGAAAAGAAGGGTTTTACCATGTTAGAAAAAAAACAAAGGGTAGTTATTATTGGGGGCGGAATAACAGGTCTCGCAACAGCCTACTACTTGCAAAAGCATGCTGCCGAACATAACCTACCTTTTGAAGTGAAGCTAATTGAAGCATCTCATCGGCTCGGTGGAAAAATACAAACGGTTGTTCAAGATGGGTATGTTATTGAAAGAGGTCCTGATTCGTTCCTCGAGCGGAAACAGAGTGCCTTGCGACTTGCGAAGGAGGTGGGAATAGACCATCTTCTCGTAAACAATTCGGCAGGTCAATCCTTTATTCTTGCAAATGAGCGGATATACCCGATGCCAGGTGGCTCGATTATGGGAATTCCAACGGAAGTAGGTCCTTTTATCACAACCCAGTTATTCTCAGTAACTGGTAAGATGAGAGCGGCGGCTGATTTGCTGATCCCGAGATCATGCATGAAGGAGGATCAGTCACTAGGACATTTCTTTAGGCGCCGGTTGGGGGATGAGGTATTGGAAAATTTAATTGAACCTCTCTTATCGGGAATCTATGCTGGGGATATTGATCAGCTTAGCTTAATGTCTACATTTCCACAGTTTTATCAGGTGGAGCAAAAATACCGCAGTTTAATTCTTGGAATGAGAAAAACATCACCGCAAAAGTCAAAAAGCACGGAAGGCTCTTCGAAGAAAAAGGGGGTTTTCTTAACTGTTGAAACAGGTTTGCAATCCTTTGTCGAAGCAATCGAATCGAAGCTTCAACCACAATCTGTCATTAAGGGCTACCGTGTCGAGGCGGTTACAAAAGCTGGAGAGGAATATGAGATAGAGTTAAATAGTAGAGAAAGAATCATGGCTGACAGTGTTGTTGTGGCCGTTCCGCATCTTACCGCATCATCGATCTTTTCTAAATACAATTATTTCTCTGTTTTTAAAGATGTCCCTGCAACCTCGGTCGCTACTGTCGCCCTTGCATTTCCCGAAAAGGCGATAAAAAAGGACATAAATGGGACAGGCTTCGTTGTATCAAGAAATAGTGACTTTTCAATCACAGCTTGTACGTGGACACATAAAAAATGGCCGCACAGTACACCGAAGGGTAAGGTTTTACTCCGTTGCTATGTTGGGAGACCAGGTCATGAGACAATTGTTGACTTGTCAGATGATGAGATAATAAATATTGTCCTAGATGATTTAAACAAAACAATGGACATAACAGAAAAACCAGAATTATCCGTAGTGACACGCTGGAAGGATTCGATGCCACAATACACAGTCGGCCATCAGAAACGAATAGATTCAGTTACGGAAATGATGGCAGAAGAGCTACCAGGCATTTTTCTTGCCGGAAGCTCCTATCAAGGAATTGGTGTGCCCGATTGTATTGACCAAGCAGAGGCAGCAGTCAAGAAAGTGCTTCAATACTTACAAAAAGCAACTGTTTCTTAAGCAGTTGCTTTTTTTGTAAGTGGAAATGGTATAAAGTTTTGGAGGGTGCTTTTGCTTTTTTTACTTGCAATTTCATTTGTTATTTGATAAATTATTTTCATACCGAATGACCAAATTGTTCATCTGGTCATTTTTATCAAGAAAAGAGGTGCAGTGTTGGGAGTAAATCGAAAACAGATGATACTAGAGGCTGCGACAAAATCATTTTCTTTATTTGGATTTAAGGCAACGACAATGGACCAAGTCGCCAAATTGGCCAACGTTGGGAAAGGAACGATTTATACCTTTTTTAAAAATAAAGAAGAGCTGTTTGATGAAATTATTTCAGGTTTAATTTTCGAAATGAAAGCAGCAGCAGATGAAGCAATCGATCCAGCGCTTCATTTCCATGAAAATCTGCATCGTGCTCTGTTCAAAATGATTGAATTTCGTAGTCAGCATCAATTGATGATCAAGCTTTTTCAGGAAGAAAGGGAAATGGGGACACTGGCAGTTCAAGAAGTGATTGCGAAGGTTGAGCAAACCATTATTAGCTATATTAAGGAAAAGCTGATCATTGGGGTAGAAAGAAAGGAAATAGAGAGCTGTGACCCGGAAATAACTGCGTTTATTATTATTAAAATGTACATTGCCTTGATTTTTGATTGGGAAAAAAGGCACGTACCACTATCAAAGGAAGAAATAGCAAAACTATTTGAAAGATATATCGTGAAAGGATTATCTAAATAGGAGACTAGATAGTCTTTTCTTTTGCGATAAAATGACTAAATGAACAAAATGGTCAATAAGATATTTGAGGAGGCTTTAACTTGAAAGGGAATTTAATTAAGGGAGAATGGCTTGCGATACTTCGTAATAAAAAGCTGCTAATTCCTGTGATTGCAATATTATTCATCCCTGTTTTGTACGCTGGAATGTTTCTCTGGGCATTTTGGGATCCATATGAACGCTTAGCGGATCTTCCAGTTGTAGTTGTCAATGAAGACAGTGGCGCAAGCTTTGATGGTAAAAAGATTAATTTAGGAAAAGATTTGACTGAGAAGCTTAAGGAAAGTGCTGAGTTTCAATTTCATATAGTAAATGAAAAATCGAAAGCCTTAGATGAACTAAAACAGCAAAAATATTATTTGTTAATAGATATACCAAGTGACTTTTCAGAAAATGCAACGACTTTGCTCGAGAAGGATCCGAAAAAGTTAAAGCTTGTTTATGTACCAAACGAGAGTTATAACTTTCTCTCTTCACAAATTGGTGGAACAGCAATCGAAAAATAAAAGCATCTGTTGCTGAAAAGGTATCAGAAACATATGCACAAACATTGTTTGATAAAGTGGGCGAAATTTCCGACGGAATGGATCAGGCTAGTGATGGCGCTGGGAAAGTAGCCCAGGGTGCAAAAGAGTTACAGGGTGGTTCTGAAACTTTATCATCATCATTATCAGAATTAGCAGCGAAATCACTACAGTTTCAAACTGGAATAAACAAGGCAAATGCTGGTTCCGTGGTATTGGCAACAGGTGTTAACACCCTTTCTGGTGGATTATCAGAGCTTGGGGAAGGGCATAAGCGGCTTGAAACTGCTTCAGAGCAGCTTTTAACAGGTGAGAGTGAACTTGCTGCGGGTTTATCGCAATCGAAATCAGGACTGGAGCAGGTTGAGGCAAAAATTCCTGCGTTGATAGCTGGCACGGAACAACTGCAAACAGGTGAGCAAAAATTAACTTCTTCATTACAACAATGGCAGACAAGTGCGCAAACTGCATCCGATTCTGCTAAACAAATAAATTTAGGTGTTCAAGGGCTAGAGCAGCAATTGCAGCCGATTATAAGCCAGTTGCCACCTGAACAGCAGGAGGCCTTACGTACGACTTTAACAAAACTATCGGATGGTACAAAGCAATTATCTGCTGGCAATGCAGGACTTGCAAGTGCTGCTGGAAGCATTGCTGCTGGAGGAGAAAATTTATCAACAGGGTTAGGAAATCTTGCGGCAGGACAAAAACTTCTACAATCTGGAATCGGTCAAATCTCTGACGGAAGTGTCAGGTTGGAAACCGGTGCTAACACCATTGTGACTGGACAGGAGAAATTCATTGCTGGAATGAAATTGTTTAATGAAAAATTGGCTCAAGCAAGTAGCGGTTCTAAAGCTCTAGCACAAGGTTCGGATGAATTATCTAATGGTGTGACGAAGCTTGCTGATGGAACGACAAAAATAGTTGATGGTGCTGGCAAATTAGCAGCTGGATCACAACAACTAGTAGATGGAAATGAAAAACTGACGAATGGTTCACAGGAATTAGCATCAAAATTAGCTGAGGGGGCAGAGCAAACTGCCTCAGTTCACGGCTCTAACAAGACCTATAATATGATGGCTGCACCCGTTGAGGTGAAAAATGAAAAAGTGAATGAAGTACCGAATTATGGGACTGGATTTGCACCTTATTTTCTTTCACTCGGCCTATTTGTTGGTGCATTATTGCTTTCAATCGTCTTCCCATTACGTGAATCAGTTGGCAAACCTAAAAATGCCTTCAGCTGGTTCTTAAGTAAATTTGCTGTTATTTCTGTCATAGGGATCATCCAAGCGTTACTTGCCGTATTGGTTATAGTAGTTGGTTTAGGGATTGAGGTTCAAAATATCCCGTTATTTCTTCTCTTTGCCATTGTAACAAGTCTAACTTTTATCACGTTAGTACAGATGTTAGTTACATCGTTAGGGGATGCTGGACGGTTTGTTGCGATTATTATCTTGATTTTACAATTAACAACCAGTGCAGGAACCTTCCCGCTGGAATTGATACCAGATTTTCTTCAACACTTTAATGCATTCTTACCGATGACCTACAGTGTTAAAGGATTTAAAGATGTCATTTCAAGCGGAGATTTTGCGAGCTTGTGGCAAAATGTTGTCATTTTAGGCTTGTATATCCTTGCCTTTATTACAGGTACGATTTCTTATTTCACCATGATGCATAAGCGACGTTTCTCAGCAGCAACATTAACTGAGTAACAGAAAATCACCCCAATTTTTTGGGGTGATTTTTTATAAGAAAGTAATGGTAGATATCCAATTAGAAGTTTAGGCTGTAACACTTAAACACTTTTCACATTTGTTACCGTAACATTCATGTTGCTCTTCAATCACATCACCGCATTCAGTACAGTTTTTCGGTGGTAAATTTCTGAAAAATTCTAAGGCGTTTTCTAGCATGGTGAAAATCCTCCTTTTTGATTGAAAATGTGTGAATATTTGAAATGTTAGTTTGATTGTAGTATAACACAAATCAACAGTCAATATGTGTTTTAAAACAATTTAGTTAAAATGTAAAAAATGGGCGTAATCGAGTATAGTAATACTGTGAACTTTAAATAGAAATGGCGACTGGAGGCAAGAGCATGCAACTATCAATTGTTGGTTGTTGGGGTGGTTATCCAAAAGCAAATGAAGCAAGCTCAGGGTATCTGCTTAAGCAAAATGGATACAATTTACTCGTTGATTGTGGGAGCGGGGTTTTATCCAAGCTTCAGAACTTAATTAAGCCAGAAGAACTAAATGGATTGATCCTGTCCCATTATCATGCGGATCATATAGCTGATATTGGTGTACTTCAGCATGCGCTTTTAATCCAAGGATTTTTGGGTAATCAAGTACCGTGCTTACCTATATATGGACATGCTTTAAACAGCCTGGAGTTTTCAAAGCTTACCTATAAAAACATAACAAATGGTGTTGCTTATGACCCGAAAGCAACCATTAATGTTGGGCCGCTTACGATTCGCTTTTTACGAACAGAGCATCCTGTACCATGCTATGCGATGAGAATCGAAGCAGATCAAAAGGTATTCGTGTATACAGCTGATACAGCGTTTAAAGAAGAACTAATCGACTTTAGCAAGGACGCCGATTTGCTGTTATGTGAATGTAACCTATTTGGCAACATGAATGGAAAAGGGGCAGGGCATATGACAAGCTTCGATGCCGGCACTCTAGCCGCACAAGCTAATGTGAAGAAACTGATCCTTACCCATCTTCCGCATTTCGGAGATTTACAGCAGCTTGTTATGGAAGCCTCACAGCATTACGCGGGTGCGATTGTATTGGCTGCTCAAGATATGGTTGTAGACATTTAACTCTATACATAAGGGAGTGTGTAAAATGTTATTTATTGATAACAAAGGAATTACAGATGCTCGGATCAATTTAGCGATTGAAGAGTACGCCTTAAAAAATTTAGATATTAATGAAACGTATTTATTGTTTTACATAAATTCTCCATCGATTATTATTGGGAAAAATCAAAATACGATTGAGGAAATCAACACAGAATATGTCGAAGCAAATGAAATTCAAGTCGTGCGTCGTCTTTCAGGAGGTGGAGCTGTTTATCATGATTTAGGTAACTTGAATTTCAGCTTTATCACGAAGGATGATGGCGAGAGTTTTCATAATTTCTTGAAGTTTACACAACCAGTGATTGAGGCGCTTCAACAGCTTGGTGTGAATGCAGAATTAAGTGGTAGGAATGATCTTGTTGTTGAAGGGCGGAAAATTTCTGGTAATGCTCAATTCTCGACTAAAGGAAGAATGTTTAGTCATGGAACGCTAATGTTTGATTCGGAAATCGACAGTGTTGTTTCCGCATTAAAGGTAAAAAAGGACAAAATTGAATCAAAGGGAATTAAATCGATTCGCAGTCGTGTTGCAAATATCTTTGAATTTTTATCAAACAAAATCACGATTGAGGAATTTCGCTTAAAACTTTTGCAAAGTATATTCGGAACAGACAAAGAAATTCCTGAATATGTCTTAACAGATGATGATTGGGAGCAGATTCATCAGCTATCTAAGGAACGGTATCAAAATTGGGATTGGAATTATGGCAAATCACCAAAATTTAATTTGCAGCATTCGCATCGCTTCCCAATAGGACAAATTGATATTCGCCTTGAGGTTCATAAGGGCCAAATTGAACAGTGCAAAATATTTGGGGATTTCTTTGGGGTCGGAAATGTGTGTGATATTGAAAGACTGCTTACTGGAATAAACTATGAAAAGAAGGCAATCGAGGATGCGCTTTCTGAAATAGAAATTAAACATTTCTTTGGGAATATTACGAAAGAAGAATTCGTTCAATTACTTTATTAATTGAGATAAGAAACGGTGCAAATGCACCGTTTTTTTTAGTGGGAGGATCTTATTTTATTTTGGATAAAACAGAATAATTAGTTCGTAAAGGCGTAATAAAATGATTAAAACACAGAATATAGATTTATTTTCTTGAATGTGGTATCGGAATGTATTATGATGTATTTAGAAAATTTACAATTTTCAAAATGAATGAATCGCCATTCATAAATGTATATGGGTAAAGGGGAGAAGGAAATGAATTTAAGCTGGCAATTGCATGAAATTTCGAAGAATCTTCCGCAAAAAACTGCTTACATCTTTAATGGCCAATCATGTTCCTACGCAGAGTTAGACGCTTCTATTACAAAATTTGCAGCAGGTCTTCAAAGCTTAGGCATCAAAAAAGGAGATCACGTCGCTTTATTATTAGGAAATTCCCCTCAATTTATTATCAGTCTATATGGTGTTCTGCGCGTTGGAGCTACTGCTATACCCATCAATCCCATTTATACCCCTGACGAAATTAGCTATATCGTGATGAATGGGGATGTTAAGGCTGTTATTGCTGCAGAGCCTTTACTTCCATTAGTTGAAAAAATAGATACAATTCTACCGTCAATTCAGCACTTTATCATCTGCGAAGCAACTATCGATAATGAGCCTCCTGTCAAAATCAATAACGAAAAAATGAAATCGCTTTCAGGTGTTATGAATATAGACGTGTCAGATTTTTCATGGCCTCAGCTTGATAGTGATGAAACAGCCGTTATTTTATATACCTCAGGAACGACAGGCAAACCAAAGGGAGCAATGCTAACTCATCAAAATTTATATCGAAATGCAAGAGATACCTGGAAAATATTTGCGAATGAACGAAGAAGATCGCATCATAACGGTCCTGCCAATGTTTCATGTGTTTTGCTTAACCGTTGCCTTAAATGCACCATTAATGTGTGGTGGTACTTTATTAATTGAGCCAAAATTCAGTCCAAAAGAGGTTTTTTCACTAGCAAAAAGGTACAAGCCAACCATTTTTGCTGGGGTGCCGACGATGTACTCATTTTTACTGCAATATCCTGACGGTGATCCTGCCGATCTCCATTCCTTGCGTTTATGTATTTCCGGTGGAGCATCTATGCCGGTTGCTTTGCTTCAAAATTTTGAAAAGAAATTTCAAGTTGTCATTTCTGAAGGTTATGGTCTTTCTGAGGCTTCACCTGTTACCTGCTTCAATCCGGTAGATCGCCCTAGAAAACCTGGTTCGATTGGAACGTCGATTATGAATGTGAAAAATAAAGTTGTCAACCCATTAGGGGAGGAGTTACCAGTTGGCGAGGTTGGAGAACTGATTGTCCGAGGGCCTAACGTTATGAAAGGCTATTATAAAATGCCTGAAGAAACGGAGGCTACGATTCGCAATGGATGGTTATATACAGGTGATTTAGCAAGAAAGGATGAGGAGGGCTATTTTTATATTGTTGATCGGAAGAAGGATATGATTGTTGTCGGTGGCTACAATGTATATCCACGCGAGGTTGAAGAAGTGATATATAACCATCTGGACATAGTTGAAGTCGCTGTTCTTGGCGTTCCAGACCCTGAATTTGGTGAACAAGTAAAATGTTTTGTTGTAAGTAAAAATCCATTCCTAACAGAAGAGAATCTTATTACCTATTGTCAAGAGTCCTTAGCAAAATATAAAATCCCAAAAACAATCCAGTTTTTAACAGAGCTTCCCAAAAATACGACTGGCAAAATACTAAGAAGAGCGTTAAGACAAAACATTTTACAGGGAAAGTAAAAAAAGCTACTTAAAAGGGGATACCGATGTTTTTGAGCAACCTTCTGTTCTGGTTAGGACAGGGCTCATATTAACATCGATATCCTTTATTTTATGTTGAAAATAAAGGAAACGAACAATTTCTGACACAATGTTTCTTAGAGGGTTTTCGAAATATCTAAAAATACTTGCAATTAAAAATAGTTTTGCGATATAATTTAGTGCATAAAAGCGGTTATGTGAAAAAGCAAAAAACTGAATGGGGGAAGAAATGTGAAGAAAAACTGGAAAAGTTTTGTAACAGCAGGCTTAATTGGCGGATTACTACTAACTGGCTGTAGCAGTAAAGAAACCGATAAAGCTGGAGATGATAAAGACTCTAAAAAAACATATAAAGTGGGTGTGACGCAAATCGTCGAGCATCCATCGTTAGATGCTGCATATGATGGTTTTAAAAAGGCGCTTAAAGATGCAGGTTTAGATGTCGATTTTGATGTTCAGATCGCACAAGGTGATCAAAATAATAACCAAAGTATAGCTAATAATTTTGTTGGTGATGGAGTAGATTTAATTTTCGCCAATTCAACACCTAGTGCTTTAGGAGCATTAAATGCAACAAAGGATATCCCAATTGTGTTTACTTCTGTAACCGATCCTGTTGGTGGTGGTCTAGTTAAATCGATGGACGAACCAGGAGCTAATATTACAGGAACAACCGATACTCATCCTGATGCGATTCCAAACACCGTTAAATTTATGGATGAACAGTTCGAAGGGAAAAATGTTGGGGTTATCTATAATGCCGGCGAACAGAATTCAGTTGCACAAATTGACCTTGTTAAAAAGGCAATGAAGGGAACGGATCTGAAATTAGTTGAAGCGACAGTATCTACGTCTGCAGAAGTAAAGCAGGCCGCTGAATCTTTAATTGGCAAGGTTGATATGATTTACATCATTACCGATAACACAGTTGTTTCGGCGTTAGAATCAGTTGTACAAGTTTCAAATGAACAAAAATTACCACTATTTGTAGGGGAACTTGATTCAGTAAAACGCGGTGGATTTGCAGCTTATGGCTTCGATTATTATGATATTGGCTATGAAGCAGGTGAAATGGCTGCACAAATTTTAAAAGGTGAGAAAAAACCAAGTGAACTTCCTGTACAATATCCTCAGAAACTAAAGCTGTTAATTAATAAGGATGCCGCATCAAAAATGGGCGTTGAAATTAAAGATGAATGGAATTCAATGGCTGAATTTACAAAATAACACTTAGAACAATTGTTTAAACATATGGAGCGAGTGATCGTTTACGTTCTACGATGATTAGAAGGCTCATCAAGTGCAAAAAGCTAGATTACAGCCATGATAGAAAGGAAGAGTTATATGTTTACCGCAATATTTGGCTCTGTAGAAGCTGGTGTCATTTATGCACTGATGGCTTTAGGAGTTTACCTTTCTTTTAGAATATTAGATTTTCCGGACTTAACGGTGGATGGGAGCTTCGTAACAGGAGCTTCTGTCGCCGCTGTTCTCATTGTTGAGGGTGTTAGTCCTGTTCTGGCTACAATTGCCGCACTTCTGGCTGGTGTTCTAGCTGGATTATTAACAGGATTACTTCATACAAAGGGTAAAATAAATCCGCTTTTGTCGGGAATTCTGATGATGATTGCCCTTTACTCTATTAATCTACGAATTATGGGGAAATCGAATGTCCCACTATTACAAGAAGAAACGGTTATTACCCAAATCAATGATTTTTGGAGCAAGCTAGGCATTGATGCTGGGCTTGAATCACTGTTTATCAGCATGGGCTTGGGAGATTATGTTCCTAGAACATGGGGCATCTTATTGGTTATGCTTGTACTAACTTTAGTGGTGAAATTTGCAATTGATTGGTTTTTAAAAACTGATTTAGGTTTGGCCATTCGTGCGACTGGTGACAATGAAACAATGATCCGTAGTTTCTCGGCTAATACTGATTTCTTGAAAACGTTAGGTTTAGGGATTTCTAATGGTTTAGTCGCTCTATCTGGTGCATTGATTGCACAGTACGGTGGATTTAGCGATGTTGGAATGGGGATTGGAATGATCGTCATTGGTCTTGCCTCTGTCATTATCGGTGAAGCTGTCTTCGGAACAAAAAGTATCGTACGCGCAACTCTAGCTGTCATTGGTGGTGCGGTTCTATATCGTATCATCGTTTCACTTGCGCTTCGCGTCGAATTTCTTGATACAGGTGATATGAAATTAATTACAGCCTGCATTGTCATCATTGCTCTTGTAATTCCTAAAATAATGGGAGCACAGCGTGAACGAAAACGGAAGCGCAAACGGCTGTTAGAGGCAAGAAAAAGTCAAAGTTCAGTAAAGAAAAGTGGTGAGCAGCTTGCTTCAATTAAATCAGATATTTAAGGTTTTCAATGAAGGTACACCAGATGAGAAAATCGCCTTGGATCATGTTAGTCTGAATATGAAAAAGGGGGATTTTGTCACAGTTATCGGTAGTAATGGAGCAGGAAAATCGACGTTAATGAACATTATTTCAGGGAAGCTCATCACGGATATTGGGACGGTTTCAATTGATGGAAGTAACGTGACAAATGTGAGAGAGCACAAACGCGCAAAGCTTATTGGCCGCGTGTTTCAGGATCCAATGGCTGGTACAGCACCCAAAATGACGATTGAAGAAAATTTGGCGATTGCCTACTCAAGAGTAGGTGTGCGAGGCTTGCGAAGTGGACTATCAAAAAAACGACGTGATTTCTTTAAAGAGAAGCTAGAAATGCTTCATTTAGGTTTGGAGAACCGCTTGCAGGCGAAAGCCGGTTTATTATCGGGTGGTGAGCGGCAAGCATTATCATTGTTAATGGCGACTTTTACCGAGCCCAAAATTCTGCTTTTAGATGAGCATACTGCAGCGCTAGATCCATCACGTGCTGAGCTGGTGACGCAATTAACAAAGGAAATTGTTAATGAATATCATTTGACGACGCTGATGGTTACGCATAATATGCAGCAGGCGTTAGATCTTGGGAATCGCTTGATTATGATGGATAAAGGTCAAATTATTTTCGAAGCAAATGAGGAACAGAAGAAGGATTTAACGATTGACCGACTTCTAGCTGAATTCCAACGAATTCGTGGAGAAAAAATGAACAGTGACCGAGCTGTATTGATTTAGAATAAAGAAAAAAAGCACGCCCCTTATTTTTTGAACTATACCCTGGATAACGGACACTGATAAAAAAGTGCCCCTATTCCGGGGTTTTTTGTGTTTCAATAGATTTAATGAATATGGGCGGAGGATTATCATGAGTAAGAATATTTATAATGAATTCCAAATTAAAGAGCTTGAGAAGAATCCTAATGTTGTGAGCGTTTCTGAAAGGTCAATCTCGTATAGTCCGGAATTTAAGGTAAAAGCAGTTACGGATTACAAAAGTGGAAAAACACCATCACAAATCTTTATTGAACATGGCTTTGACCTCAACATGATCGGTAAAGATCAACCTAAACGTTGTCTTAGGCGTTGGAGGGATTCGTATAAAAGGTTTGGAGAGGATGGTTTCCTTACAGAACGCAGAGGCAAAGGGAGTACAGGACGCCCTTCTTCAAAGCATCTTTCCGTGGAAGAGAAATTACGAAAAGCTGAGGCAAGAATTAAATTCCTTGAGGCAGAGAATGACTTCCTAAAAAAGCTGGAAGAGTTAGAAAGGCAGGCGCTGAAGAAGAAACGATTTTAACGGCAGCTGAAAAGTTTTCTCTAATCGAGAAAACGTTAAGAATACATCAGTTAAAGAAAGCTGTTTCCTTCCTGTGTAAACTGGCAGGTGTAAGCCGTAGTGGCTACTATGATTGGTTGAAGGCTGCACCTTTACGTGCACAACGTGACGAGCAGGATGAATTGGATATAGAGTTAATCCAAGAAATTTTCATTAGCAAAAAGGAAAAAGTAGGTGCCCTCCAGATTAAAATGATTATGGAGAATGATTATACAGCCATAATGAATCACAAAAAAATTAGGCGTCTAATGGCAAAATATAATCTTGTAACCAAAGTAAGGAAGGCCAATCCCTATCGTAAGATGGCCAAGGCAACCCAGGAACATCGAACCTGCCCTAACCTTCTTAACCGAGAATTCAATCAGGAAGAACCAGGGAAAGTCCTGCTTACTGACATTACTTATCTCTATTTTGGAAAGGGTCAAAAAGCATATTTATCTTGCGTAAAGGATGGAGCTACAAGGGAAATTATTGCGTACCACTTGTCCACATCTTTAGAGATGGATATCGTCTATAAGACGTTAAAAAAGTTAAAAGTAGCTGTCAGCAATCATTTTCACCCAGAAGCCATGTTACATTCTGACCAAGGTGTCCACTATACGCATCCTCTATTCCAAAGCAAAGTGAAAAAGCTTGGCATAACTCAATCAATGTCCCGAAAGGGAAACTGTTGGGATAACGCACCAATGGAAAGCTTCTTTGGACATTTTAAGGATTTAGCAGAGTATAAATCCTTAGATAATTTAAAAGAGGTTAAGAGAGAAGTAGATCGAGTAATCGAAGAATATAACCATCACCGTTATCAATGGGGCTTAAATAAAATGACCCTGGTACAATACCTGGGCCACTTATTAGCTGCATAGGCGCTTTTTTAAACTGTCCGTAAACGGGGGCACAGTTCATTTCCAAATGGGCGTGCTTTTTCATTTAGATTTATCAAGCTGTTTTCCGCTCCTTTTTTCGAAAGAAAACCATCGTTAGTACAATCAAGATGACTGGGATAAACGCTCCCATAATTAGATTCAATGGCACGTATGACTGAAATAAGAACTCATTAAACTCCGCATAATTTTTGGCGAAAAGGAGGGAGAAGACACCAATAAGCCATGCCAGTGGGATGACAAGCGGTTTGTAGGATGATAGCTTGAATGCTTGCCCAATTCCTAAGCTAAGTCCGTAAAAAAACAATGCAATCCGAATCATGGAGCCTACGGTCCAAAACAAAATGGCAATCGTATCGAATCGGTTGATTACTTCCCCAGCTGCAATATAGCGAACCTCTGAAAAGGTTGGAAAAGTCATTTTAGCTGCTTCAACAGGACCGAACAATGCGACTGGACCTGTGATCGGTCCAAGGAAAAAAATTAAGGTAATAAGAGCTGACCATGCTCCAGTTTTAACTAATATTTTTGGCCTTTGTACATAAGGAAGAATCATTCCCATTATGACGAATTCACCAAACCATGCCATCACGGAGAGAGAGCCAGTTGCGACGGGACGGATACCGTTACCTAAGATTGGCAACAGGTTTGCATAGTCTTTGTGTCCACCCATAGTTAAAAAAACAACCGCAAGTGCGAAAAACACGAGTATAGGTAGCATAATCTGATTTAAACGTCCCAGTGTCTCCAAACCAAGATAAACAATAAAGGCTGTTAGCAGAAGAATAATCGTCACGAAAGCCCATGCTGGTGTTTCAGGCATGATTCGTTTGTATGCTTCAACAAATAATCTTGTTCCTAAAATCACCATAATAAAAAAATAAATAAGATAAACTATACCTAGGCATTTGCCCAGCCATGAGAAATGCTGAAACAGGATTTCAATTAAAGTTAGACCAGGGAAGGTTTGCGATAGTTTTACTAAAGAAAGTATACCGATAAACCCAAGTACGGTACCTACAATAGCGGCGATCCAACCGTCTTGACGACTTTGGGATAGAATCACTGTTAATAAAATCAGGTGACCGATTATGGTCAAGGAGGTAATAGCCAACATTGCAGCTTGAGTGTTGCTGATTCTCCCTTGTTCAATCATGTTCGATACCTCCGTTTCATTTCACAAGATCGTTTAGACCATTGAATAAGCTAGCGATGGAAGGAACTTGGATACCGAAAATCAAGATGACCCCAGCAACAGCAGCTAGGCTTAGGATTCCTATTACTACTTTGAAGGTTTTATGCTCTTCTCTTTTCCATAAATAGTATAGGTGAGGCCAGGTAGAAATGACCACCAGCCCAACAAATAGTAAGAAGGATAATAATTTCATACTTTACCTCGATTCATTTGCTTTGCTAGGCTCTTTATGTAAACCATAGCGTGAAATGTTTGCGTGTACTTTAATATTAACTTTTAAATTTTTTAGTCCACCTTTTCGCCACTTTGGAGCGAATTCATTCCATTTTTTGGGATCAGTCCGATAAATGACCTCACCAAAAGCAAAGATATCTGTTTGCCATTGTTTTTGAGCTTTGTTTAATACAGTATTTGCTTCCTTTACAATTTGCTCTTCTAATTGTTGATTGAGTTTATTAAGTTGAGTGCTGTCTAATTTGAGGTTTGAACAGGTTATTTCGCCAATATCAGCCTCAACATTCATTTTAACCGTCATTGTGTTTTTATCTGTATCTGGAATGAATTGTGTCTCTGTATTTCTTGCAATGATGCTTACATTCTCATCTGTTTTATTGCCGCAGTCCAACACAATCACATCATTTTGTAAATCACCAAGGATCCATAATAATCCACGCGTTTCTTCCTCGTTTAAAAAGCCTTTTAATTTTCCTTCCTTAAAAACCGCTGTTCCATCTAAACTGGCGACTTTCAATTGTTTTTGTTGATTAGTATCAAGGTGTTGTTTTTCGCCTTCAGCTTGAATTTTGAGCTTTTCCGCTGAAGTTAAAACACCAGTTACTGGATCGGACGTATTACGAGAATATTCCTTCATGAATTGACTAATATCCTTAATTAGGTTGGAAGAGACATTTCGATTTGCTTTCGTAAAATCTAATATTTCAAGCCCGAGTGATGGATTAAATTTAGGAGAAGTTCTAATAACATCAGCAGCATTTCCTTCGGCTATAAGTAGTATAATATTAGGTCGAAATCCATTCTCTCGATGGAAGTAATCAAGAGCAGGTTGCATTTTTTCCCTTGCCGCCTTTTCACCGAAAATAACGGTTTCCATATGACCTACATAGATTTTCTCTGAAATTGAATTAGATAATTGATTCATTGCTTTGAAGATGGTTTTTCCTGTTGCCGTTTCAATCAAAAATTTATTCTGGTTGTCTCCAAACATTTTCTCATTCGAAACAGTGGAGAAAAGGGAAGAGGGTCTAACTAGAACAGCGGTAACCTCATATTCTCCTGCATCGTTTACATCAATCCCGATAATGTTAGTAATCGCCATTTCATGAATTTCAGTTGAGCTCCAGCAACCAGATAGAAGGAGGGTGATCAAGAAACAAAGGCATATAATGATTCTTTGTTTGCAATCAGTAAATGTGATAGAGTTCATTCTTCATCCTCCTTTTCTACTGGAGGTTTCGTGTAATTAGTGGAACCAGCCCGAACAATATTCTCATTACCAAAATCAGCTGGTCGGGTCTCCATAGCCCACCAGGGAGCACGAATAAAAACGTCCTTCCAGCTTTCTTTCTGTGCTGGTGAAACTGGAGAAAAATACGGTACACCGAAAGAACGCAAGCTAACTAAATAAGTTAAACCAAACATAAGCCCAATTATAATTCCCATAAATCCGAATAAGCCAGACAATATGAGTAAGGGAATACTCGAAAAGCGAATGATTTGATGAAATGCATAGTTTGGTAAAATAAATGAAGTTAAGGCGGTAACAGAAACAACTACAGTTAAAACGGGACCGACAATACCAGCTTGAACCGCAGCTTGACCAATCAAAACAAGACCTAAAATACTGACAATCGCTCCACCTAATGTTTTGGGCATCCTTAAGCCAGCTTCCCGCAGTAGTTCAAAGGTAATTTGCATAAAGATGGCCTCAATTAAGACTGGATAAGGTAATGCTTCCCGATTTGCAGCAATCCGTATGATGAAAGGATTTTGTAATAAATCTGGATGAAAGGAGATTAGAGCAACATAAAAGGCTGGTAAAATCAGTGTGACAAATAGACCAAGAAAACGAATCCAGCGGATGATTGTAGCGACCAATGCCCCGTCATAGTAGTCCTCACTTGAATGGAGAAATTCAACAAATATAGCAGGGACTGTAAGGACAAATGGAGAACCATCAACAAGAATGGCCACCTTCCCTTCTAGTAAGCCACCGCATACACGATCTGGTCGTTCTGTGCTTAGCACAGTTGGTACCAGGTGACTTTGGAGCATCCTTTATCATCGATTCCACATAATGACTATCCAAGATTCCATCGATTTTAATGCGAGATAGTCGTTTATGGACCTCTTTAACGATGTCTTCATTGGCAATTCCCTTCATATAAACAACACTAATCTGCGTGTTGGTTTGCTCGCCAATCGTTAAGTGTTCCACTTTTAATGAATGTGTTTTGATTTTTCTGCGAATCAAGCTTAGATTTTTTTCAATATCTTCAACAAATCCTTCTTGAGGGCCACGAACAGTTCGTTCTGAATTTGGTGAGGAAACGATTCGTCCATGGTCATTACTAGAGTGAAAGACAAACGCTTTTTCGTATTCATTTAGAAGTAGTACGGTATTGCCTGTTAGGATTTGAGTAGATACGTCATGGAATGTTAAAGCCTCCATAATCGTGCTAAGAGTAAATTGTTTTCTAATAAAGGAGGGTAAATCATCCTGACTAGTTGGGAACTCAGTATGTAAAGCCAGCCTTTGTTCAATTTCATATAGTGCTTGTTGTTTAACTAATCCTTGTAAAAAGAGGAAGCAGCCAGAAAAGCTTCCGATCTCGGTATGATGAATAATTAAATCGTCACAGCCGTCAAACAGCGTTGTAAGTATTTCTATATTTTTTTGAAAAGAAGATGATAGTGGAGTTGAGTCCTTCTGCTCATCAAAGTGACGATGCGTATTTCTTAAAGTAACCTGTCCGAACATTCGCCAAGCACCTCCTAATCGATAACTTTTCCAAAACGAGATGAATTATGCGCAATCACCACGAAGAAATGTGACCCAACATTATATTTTCTTAGAACAAAAAGTAACAGAAATTCGCCGAAAAAATATATAATATGTTTGGTTGCTATTATTTTTGTTGAGTTACCATTCAAAGAAAAAGATATTGGAGTGATTAGATGAAAGCTGTAGTTCACGAGGGGCAGACAGGTTTGGAAGGGCTTACATATCAGGAATTCAAAGAACTGGAGCCAAAAGCAGGAGAGGTTAGAGTAAAATTAAAAACTGCAGGTTTAAATCATCGCGATTTATTTACACTAACTCGCCATCAACCAACAGATCCTCCACTAATCATTGGGTCAGATGGGGCAGGCATTGTTGATGCTGTTGGGGAAGGTGTTGTCAATGTGCAGGTTGGTGATGAAGTTATCATTAATCCTAGCCTTGGCTGGAAGGAAAACAGTGATGCTCCACCACCTGGATTTGAAATTCTTGGACTTCCGTTTCATGGTACCTTTGCAGAGAAGGTGGTTATACCAGCGGAAAATGCAGTGAAGAAACCAGGTTATTTATCGTGGGAAGAAGCGGGGGTCTTATCACTAGCTGGCTTGACTGCTTATCGCGCCTTGTTTACACGTGGAAAAATCAAGGCAGGAATGAATGTGTTGATACCAGGAATTGGGAGTGGAGTCGCCACTTTGTTATTGCAGTTTGCAAAGGCAGTTGGAGCAACTGTTTATGTAACATCACGTTCGAAGGAAAAATGTGAAAAAGCGCTAGCAATCGGTGCTGATAAAGCTTTTGATAGCAATGAAGATTGGAGTCGAGTGCTTGAAGGAGTAAAAATGGATCTTGTGATTGAATGCGTTGGCGCAGCGACTTTCAACAAATCACTGGAGCAGCTTCGACCTGGGGGTACCATTGTAACCTTTGGAGCGTCCGCAGGGGATGATGTGCAAATCAATTTACGCAGTTTTTTCTATGGTCAGCTTAACCTCCTTGGTTCCACTATGGGAAGCGGAGAGGAATATGCCGCAATGCTTCAGTTTATCGAAAAACATGCCATCAGACCTGTTATCGATACGATGTATCCGCTAGAGCAATTTGCGGATGCATTAGCGCGGATGGACAAAGCTGAACAATTAGGGAAGATAGGGTTTTTAATAGAATAAAATTTATTTTTGGAGCTGTGTCCATTGCCGATTAGTCGGTAGGATTTATAATATAAACTTAAGTAACGGAAAAGACCGACAGATTGAGTGTCGGTCTTTTCGTTTTAGTATTTACTCTTTTTTCCCCTATTAACAGCTCTAAATCTACGGTTATTGCTGAACTTGCTGTGGCTATATACGCCTGAATCTTTTCCTCTGTTAAGGACCAAGTGAGCGGCGTCATTTTAAGCAATGCATGAAGCGTTACTTTATTTAAATGAATACTATAAGTTACCCTTGAACGATTAATTAATTGGAAGTTTTCTTCAAAATGTTCAACTGTCTCTTTGTTTGAATAGGTTTGTTTATCGGAATCTTCATAGAATGCTTCACGTAATTCTTTCAAGTAGCCGCTTTGTGGGACAATTTTTATTACAACGCCATCATCTTTCAACAGTCTTGAAAATTCAGCATAATTTGAAGGAGATAAAATATTAAGAATGACATCGAACTGATGATCATTAAAGGGTGACTGAGCTAAATCGGCAACAGACCAAATTTGATTGGCGTAGTTTTTCGCGGCCACGATAATCCCGTCTTTGGCAATATCGATTCCAATCCCAACGATTGGTTTATTTATTTTAGCGCAAATGGAAGCGAGATGGGTTCCTTCTCCACAGCCTGTATCAAGGATAACTAGCTTTTTACTTTGTTTAAATGAAGCATAGTTCACAATTGATTTGGAAATCTCAGTGACGACTGGTTCGAAAAATCCAACCTCTGCCATAAGGCTTCTACGAGCTTCAAAAAGCTTCTTATCATATTTCGTTTTAACAGTATGAGTCATGAAGTTAAGATAACCTTGTTTTGTAAAATCAAATGTATGTCGATTTTGGCAAATTAAGCTTTTTAATTCGATTACGCTCAAATTTGAACCACAT
This sequence comes from Bacillus sp. T3, assembly GCF_033449965.1. Taxonomy (NCBI): domain Bacteria; kingdom Bacillati; phylum Bacillota; class Bacilli; order Caryophanales; family Bacillaceae; genus Bacillus; species Bacillus sp. T3. Next base: position 3,976,217 of record NZ_CP137761.1, on the reverse strand, counting down.
AGTGGACATTTGAAAATATAATCATTTTCACTTACGTATTTTGCACAACTCATTCTTTTATTTAGCAATGTCAAAAAAAGCACCCCTCAAAACAAACCAGATAAAATACACAAATCTATTTTAGCATAAAACTGTTTAGCACTTTAAAGAAGTGGGGGACTGTCCCCCGCTTCTTTAAAGTGCTAAAGTGTTGTTTTTCTAAGTGGTTTAGAATGGGAGAGGAGGACTTTGGCTAAAGATGAAGAAAGAGAATGTAAGTATCTTAATTATAGGAATAATTCTATATCTTTAACGAAAATGGGGTGTGAACGAAGTATGACGATAGAAGAAATCATGTTTAAGCTTGAACAATTGGGGACAGAGCAAACGAAAAAAACACATATCCGACATGGGGCAACAGAACCGCTCTTTGGGGTAAAGGTTGGGGATTTGAAAAAGCTCGTTAAATATGTGAAAAAAGACCATGATTTGGCGTTGGCCTTATTTGATACAGGCAATTCCGATGCAATGTATTTATCGGGTTTATCGATAAACCCGAAGCGGATGTCAAAGGCGGAGTTACAGAATTGGGTGGGTAAAGCCTATTGGTATTTGCTTGCTGAATATACAGTTGCGGGTGTTGCTGCTGAAAGTGATTATGCGTTAGAAATGGCAAGGGAATGGATGAGTTCAAAGGAAGAAATGATTGCATGTTGTGGTTGGAGCACGTATGCCAACTATCTTTCGATTACTCCCGATGAAAAACTCGATTTTGATGAAATACGCCATTTATTGGAGCAAGTGGAGGCCAACATCCATACTGAAAAAAACAGAGTTCGATATAATATGAATTTGTTTGTAATTTGTGTCGGTGCTTTTGTTGCTTCACTCCATGATGAAGCGATGGAAGTAGCTGAAAAGATTGGAAAGGTTCACGTTAATGTTGGCCAAACCGCATGTAAAGTCCCGTTAGCGACCGATTATCTAAAAAAAATTGTAGAGAAATCAAAGGTCGGTGCCAAGAAAAAAACTTGCATTTGCTAATGTAACGCAGTAAAGCGATGGGGGACTGTCCCCCATCGCTTTACTGCGTTATAATGCTGAATATGGATCACGTTTTATTGAAGGATATATTTACATAAGTTGGCTTGAAAATCTCAATGTCAGGAGATATCTAAATGGACAAATGGTTTAATAGTAAAAGACTGAGTGGATCAGGTAAATTCATTAAAATTAATCCCGCTCAAACATTAGCAATTGGGTTTTTGTGCCTTATCGGAATTGGGACGCTATTGCTTATGCTTCCTATATCGACACAAGACCTGGCACCATTTATCCTTTATCGATGCACTATTTGAAGCGACTACTGCGGTTTGTGTAACAGGATTAGTTGTCGTAGACACGAAAACGACATTCACTTTGTTTGGACAAATAGTTATTCTACTGTTAATTCAAGTAGGGGGTCTAGGGTTTATGACCTTCGGTGTCCTTATATCTTTATTTCTTGGGAAAAATATTGGATTGTCTAGCAGACTGATGATTCAGGAATCTTTAAACCAGCTTTCCTTAGAGGGGATGGTAAGACTCGTTAAATTCGTAGTCGGTTTTACTCTTTTAATTGAAGGGGTGGGGGCAGTCATTTTAGCCATTCGCTGGGCAAAGGATTTTGGGTTTCCCCAATCAATTTACTATGGAATATTCCATTCAATCTCCGCCTTTAATAATGCTGGAATCGATATAATGGGTGATTTTAGAAGTATGACCGACTATGCCGGAGACGTAACGATCATTATGACGCTAAGTTCATTACTTATAATCGGCGGAATTGGCTATACCGTTATTTTAGATATTTTGCGAAAAAGGTCGATAAAGACCCTGTCCTTACATACAAAATTGGTCTTAATTATGACGATAATATTGAATGTAGTCGGAACCTTTTTAATCTTTTTGCTAGAATACAATAATCCAGGAACATTAGGAGGCTTATCTCTAAAAGAGAAATTCTTAGGGGCTTATTTCCATGCAATTGTTCCGAGAACTGCGGGTTTTAACAGCTTAGCTATGGGGGATTTGACTCTTGGGACCCAGTTTGTAACGATGCTGCTTATGTTTATTGGTGGAGGATCAGGTGGGACAGCAGGCGGAATCAAAGTCACGACATTTTTTGTCATCGTCCTTGCTGTTTGGAGTTTGATTAGAGGAAGAGATGATGTCAATGTTTTGAAAAGACGGGTACCAAAGGACATCGTATTTAGAGCGTTCTCGATTACTTTGTATTCAGCAGCACTTATTTTTGCGATGCTATTTATTTTAATGATAACGGAAACAGCTCCGCTGAACGTATTAATGTTTGAAGTTATTTCTGCGTTTGGCACTGTTGGGATGTCAATGGGGCTAACAACTGAACTTAGTTCGATAGGAAAAATACTTATTACGATTCTGATGTTTATGGGTAGAGTCGGACCACTTACTATAGCCTTTGCATTGGCGAAAGCTGGCAAAAAAACACCATATAAATATGTGGAAGAAAAAATCATGATCGGATAAATAGTAACGCATTAAAGCGGTGGGGGACTGTCCCCACCGCTTTAATACGTTATTCTATGATTGGTTGTGGTTCTGGTTTAGTAAAGCTGCTTATAATCATCCCAATAGCTGTACCGACTAATGCAGGTACAATCCATTCTAATCCGACAGAGGCTAACGGCAGACTTTCTCTGACGGTTTTCAGAAATCCTAAGTTCATGCCAGTGGCAGCTAAACCGCCCAACACCGCAAACACTCCTGTAAATAACATGGCACTGCTATAAACAACTCTTGAATGTTTGAAAAAGCGGTTAAAGAAGGTAAGCGTAATTAAGACGATTGTTAATGGATACGCTGTAACCAAGAATGGGACCGAAACCTTTAGGATTTGGTTTAATCCGAGGTTCGCTAAAGTAAAACCAACAAGTGTAACCACGATTACAACAGTTTTGTAGCTCATTCGTGGAATTAAGTTTGAAAAATATTGGCCGCACGCTGTCGTTAAGCCGACCACAGTATTGAAACAAGCTAATGTAAAGATAAACCCAAGCAAAGCTGTTCCACTTTTTCCTAATAAAAGGGTGGAGGCTGAAGCAAGAATTTGGGTTCCATTTTCAAACGTTCCAGGTACTAGCCATTCTTGCACCCATCCAACCGATGCTTACATAAATAATGGTTAGCAATAATCTGGCAACTAACGCTGCCTTCATTGTATATTTAGTTAACAGCTTTTCATCTTGTATTCCTCTTTGCTTAATTGCAGTAAGAATAACAATCCCAAAAGCCAAAGAGGCTAAGGCATCCATTGTGTTGTATCCCTCGAGAAAGCCTTTAAAAAATGCGCCCGATTCATACCCACCGGTTGGCACTTGAAGTGGTCCATCCAACTTTACAAATCCAATTACACATAATACGACAATGGAGAAAACTAATGTTGGTGTAATCCACCGCCCCATATATTTTTCTAGTTTCGATGGATTAAGGCTAATTATAAAGACGAGTAAAAAGAATACGGCTGAATAGACAAACAATGTGAGCGTTGAATTCCAACTGGGATTAGCAAAGGGTACAACTCCCATTTCAAACGCAACCGTTGCATTTCTTGGAATCGCGAGAAATGGTCCAATTGATAAATAGACAATTACCATAAAAATTGTACTAAATACGGGATGAACGCGATTCCCAATCTCTCTGGCGCCGCCCTTCACTAAGGAAATAGCCAATAATACAATTAGGGGTAATCCCACTCCTGTTAAAACAAAGCCAGCAATAGCCAACCAATAGGAAGTCCCTGAAAGGGATCCTAAAAATGGAGGGAAAATTAAATTTCCGGCTCCAAAAAACATTGAAAATAAAAATAAACCAATAAATACACTATCAAATCGTTTCATACCCAACTCTCCTTCTTGTTTATCTTTCACTATCTACGGCTAACAAATACTTGCTGTTAAAGGCACCTTTTATTATTCTAAAAAATAAAAAAACTCGCCCCCGTACAAGGGACGAGTTTGCGCTCGCGTTACCACCCTAATTCCGCATCAAACAATTTCCATGCGGCACTTTAGCCTACGTACTATCATACGTGTTCCTTTGTAACGGGGGAATAACCGTCAAAGCTTACTATTTTCAGCTTTGCATCTCAGAGATGATCTTCGGAAAGGTACTGAACATCGACTTTCAACAAGTGCCGACTCTCTTTAGAACAGCGGTCCCATCTTACTCTTCTCGTCATCGAATTATTATTTAAAAATAATTTATCAAAGTCGTATTGTGCTGTCAATATTTTTTGATAGTTTTTAATTATGGATTAAGTTGCAACGCCCTGGAAAAAAGTCATTTTGTCCATAAGCATTGCTTATTCATTATTAAACAGTTTAATAGTATAATATGTCGTGTCGATAAGTATTTTTCACATACTGTAATGGGTTCCTTTATGTATAATAAAACAATTAAATAGGAACTTTCTTATTTACTTGTTCAGTATAAAATATTATTATTTTGAAATATTACTAGGTGGTGTAAGCGGAAAAATGGCAGAAATGGTAATGAATAAGCAAGCCTCTGAATTTAAAAAAGGTTTGCAAGCAGGTCTAAGCATCGCAATTGGCTATTTTCCGATTGCATTAACGTTTGGTTTGTTAGCCAAAACGACAGGATTAACTTTAACAGAAACAGTGTTAATGAGTTTGGTTGTTTATGCTGGTGCCTCACAATACATAGCTTTGAGTTTAATTTCTTTGGGGACAGGGTCTTTCGAGATCATCCTTACCACATTTATTGTGAATATTCGTCATTTTCTGATGTCTGCATCACTCAATGAAATGTGCGAAGAGGACCAAACAAAAAAGAAAGTCGCTTATTCATTCGGGATTACAGATGAAACGTTTTCGGTCGCAGCAACAAACGAGAATAACGTTACGACTGGATATATGTTTGGTTTAACGATCATTGCTTATTTAAGCTGGGTCATTAACTCAGGTGTTGGCTATTTGCTAGGGTCAGCTTTGCCTCAAACGTTGCAAGAAAGCATGTCTGTTGCGCTTTATGCGATGTTCATCGGTCTGTTGGTTCCTTCGTTAAAGAAGAGTGTCAAAGTTGTTTTGTTAGCGGTCATGTCCGCTTCATTTAATACAATTTTTACTATTGGTGAATGGCTTTCAACTGGTTGGTCGATTGTGGTTTCAACGCTTCTATCCGCTGTCATAATTGAGATTGTCAATTCGTTCAAACTAAGACAAGGGGGCAGGGGTATTGAATAATCACATCATCTGGATGATTTTTGGGATGGGAATTGTGACTTTCATTCCAAGAATGCTTCCATTTGTTTTGTTTAAAGGAAAACAGCTACCGCCTTTTATTCAAGGGGTTTTGCGAAATGTACCGTACGCAACCTTAGGGGCGCTCATTTTTCCGGGAGTTTTATTGATTCAGGAGGATGTTTGGTATGGCGTGCTCGGAGCTTGTGCGGCCTTTTTGGTTGCCTTTCTTGGGGCTAACGTTATTATTGTCGTGTTAGGCTCCATCGCTGTCTTAACACTCTATTCGTTTTTGTTTTAAATACATGTCCAACTAAAAGAAACTCGTCATTCTTTGATGGGTTCTTTTTTGTTGTTTCTGTTCTAATTCATCTGTTTCTTACTAAACATAATAAAGAAAGGTTGTACAAAAAGGGGAAAGGGAATGGTTCGAAAGCTTGGCGTGTTCTCAGTTCTTTTATATGCCGTATATGGTTTACTGGCTTATCTATATTTATTTTACTTTTCTGATACAAGCCTACCCTTCGAATATCAAAGCACTAAAGCAGATCCAGCTACATTTCTAAATGGAAGAGAGCTCATGTTGACAGAGGAGTATTCCAAAACACGAAATTTGCTCTTTTTCTTGTCAACGCCACTTGAGTGGTTAATTTATTTCTTGATTTTATTATTAGGCTTATCGAAAGTGTTTAAAAATTGGGCTGACATTTCATCAAAATATAAGATTGCTCAAAATGCTATTTATTTGTTTTGGCTGTCGCTTTTTGCTTATATTTTGACTTTTCCACTTAGTTACATTAGTTATTCCCTTTCGAAAACGTACAATATTTCTACCCAAACATTTGCAATGTGGATGAAGGATCAACTGATTGATTTTTGGATTAATTATGCCACGATGTTCTTAGTTGTCGTTGTTTTATATTGGTTAATGAAAAAAAGTGTAAAACGTTGGTGGCTGTATGCATGGCTGATATCTGTTCCTTTTTCTTTGTTTTTGATGTTTTTGCAACCTGGTTGTGATTGATCCATTATATAATGATTTTTACCCATTAAAGGATAAAGAGCTGGAAGCAAAAATCTTAGACCTCGCAAGCAAGGCGAATATTCCAACTGAACACGTTTTTGAAGTTAATATGGCTGAAAAAACCAATGCATTAAATGCTTATGTAACAGGAATTGGTTCGAATTCACGGATTGTTTTGTGGGATACCACATTAAATCGACTGGATGACGATGAAATTCTATTTATCATGGCTCATGAGATGGCCCATTATGTGGAGAAACATATTTATATTGGTATTGCTGGGTATCTCCTTATGAATTTGATTGGACTATACTTAGCATATAGGATCATGAATTGGGCTATTCCTAAGTGGGGAAGGGTTCTAAAAATAGATAGTGTCAATGATATTCGCTCATTACCGTTTTTCTTGATGATCCTATCGATGCTCATGTTTGCATCGAGTCCATTAAGTAATTTTGTATCTCGTTATCAAGAAACACGGGCAGATCGCTATGCTATTGAAATGACAGGAAATACCGATGCTGCAATCAACTCATTTCAGGAGTTAACAAAGGCTGGTTTAAGCCAAGTAAATCCACCATTGTTGGTTAAAATATTCCGCTACGGGCACCCGACAATGCTTGAACGAATCTCTAGGCTCGAGGAATATGACACAAAGCACCAACAACGATAACAATAATAAAAATGAAAACCCCTGTCGTAATGGACAGGGGTTAATTGTATGTAACAGTGCCCATCAGCTTAAACGTCATAAGTCAAGCGCATCTAAAGGCACATTAAGCCTCTCGATGCGCTTATCTTATGTCTTTTGCACTAGATATGGCGCTTGAACTAATCGTTGTTAAGTTCCAAATTGCTTGTTTAGTTCACGATATTTTGTTGATAAGCTAAGAAACTCTTCTTGGTTGCGGTCATCAATGGCCTGATCGATAAGGGATAACAATTTTTCCTTTTGTGAAGTTAAAAGCACCTCGGACAGTAGCATTTCAATGTACAGCTCCAAAACAAAGGACTCACCAGACTTTTGTTTATTCATGGCACCAGATTTCATTAACTCTGAATAGGATCTCTCTTTCATTGTAATCACCCCTGCAACCTTTTTACTATTATATGGAGTTTTGACAAAAGAATCAATTAAAAATTTTGAAAATTAAAAAAATATTAATGCTGTTTTATGAATAAACCAGCACCTTTTATTTTGTGAATAATTTAGCAATTTTGTTTTGTGTGAATAATTTAGCAATTATAGAGAAAAAATGATAAAACTTTTGTTGGAAATGCTATGATGTCGGTAGCTTTAAAAAAAGGAGATGAAGAAGTTGAGTAAAAAAATTATAATGATTGAAGAATTTAAGCCGCCATCGATGATTCAGGAATGTAAGTCTCCAATTATGATTAAGGATTATGAAATTAACCCCCATTCAATGCTAATCATGCCTATTCAGTACGGAAGTAAGCTTTATTCAAGGATTATTGAGCTTGAACGGGAAGTGATTGTTCCGTTTCGACCTTCAGTGGTTATTGACAAAAGCTGTAAGTACTTTGGTTCTAGTCTAAGTGGAAGATTAAATGGAGCTAAACATCTTACAGGCTACACACAAAAAGTTCCAATCACCATAGACCCCACGAATAACATTATTTTCTTGCCCACACATTCATCCACCAACGAGCAATGTCATTGGCTTGCACTTCGGCATTTCGTGAGCCTCAAATCTGAGACTTCAAGTAGTACCCTTGTAACCTTTTCCAAAAACAAATCCTATATCATTCCTTGTTCTAAGTGGTCCCTTGGGAACCAAATAGGACGATCAGCTCATTTTTGTTTTATGTTAGATCGGCAGTTAAAGAATAATTTTTAAAGATCTATACGGTAATATATATTTCTATAGAGACTCAAAAAAAGCATGCTATGTCATGCTTTTTTTCGTTTTTAATCACCGGCACTGGAAATATGTCGGCGGTACAAGTAGTACTCTAAGAGTTCTTGAACTTTGTTTCGGATTCTTGGGTTAAAATAATTATGGTGTTCCTCATAACCTTTATAAAGAAACATAAACATTGTAAAAGTTTCATCACGATTGATTTCTTCTACTTTTAGTTGTTTTAGCCTCATTAATCGTTTGACTTCAGCTAGTTCTCTTTGGATTACTTTTAGCGTTTCTTCCACCAATATGGTGTAAGGTTTTTTTAGCTTGAAGGAACTGTTATCGATAGCAGTGAGGTCTCGGTTTAGAATTGTGACGACCATTGGTAAATAAATGGCTTGTTCCATCAAGTCTCTTTCTTCCTCTGGAATTCTAGTCATACCCATTCTCCTTTAGGAAAAAGTAGAACATTTGTTCTTATTTATCATATTAAAAACTCCATCCAAAATCAAGTGTTTCAGTTTTTTTGTTTAAATAAAAAATTTTCAAAAAAAACAGGAAACAAAGAAACAAGTAAAGAAGTCATTAAAGAATAAAAAAACGAAAGGGCATTTAAATATGAGATTAGAAAGAAATCAACAGCGGAAGAGAAAGCTAAGGCTAAAGAAAAAATGGAAAGCAGTTCTCTTCTTATTACTTGTTTTGTTCCTAGGAACCGTTGTTTATTCCTATTTTCAGTATAAACAAGGAGTATTAGTTTCCGGGGATAAGGCTAAAAATGAAAAAGAGAAGTACCAGTTTAACGGTAAGCGGGATCAATTTGGTGGTACCAATATTCTTTTGATTGGGAGTGATGCCAGAGAAAACGAGAACTCCCGTGCGGACACAATCATGATTGTCCACTATCATCCGGATCATAAAACATTTAAATTATTATCGATTATGAGGGATTCATATGTTGAGATTCCCGGCCATGGGACAAATAAGATCAATGCAGCTTTTGCCTTTGGCGGGCCTGAATTATTAAGGCAAACGATTAAGGATAACTTTAATCTTGAATTACAATATTATACAATTGTTGACTTTCAAGGATTTGTCCATGTAATTGATGAAGCATTCCCGGATGGAGTGAAGATTGATGTTGAAAAAAGGATGGACGAGTATATTAATGTAGCGCTTGATCCAGGGGTTCAACGACTGGATGGTGAGAGCTTGCTAGGTTATGTCAGATTTCGTCATGATGCCATTGGTGATTTTGGCAGAGTACAACGACAACAAAAGGTGGTAAAGGAACTAGCGAAGCAATTTACTAGTGTTGGAACCATTCCGAAGCTCCCAAAATTAATCGGAGTTGTGACACCGTTTGTCAACACGAACTTATCCACAACCAATATGATCTCGATTGGGACAGACTATATGACGAAAAAAGAAACAATCCAAACAATGAGGATTCCTGTTGATGGTGCTTACGAGGATGAGCGGATAAGTGGAATTGGAGCTATATTAAGTCTTGATTTTGAAAAAAACAACCAAGAAATTTACGATTTTTTAAAAGAATAGGTGAAACGGTTCAATTATTTTATTTAAATAGAAATAAGTGTAGAATAGGTTAAAAGTGGAATGAAAGGTTGTACGAGGGCAATTTCCAGATTTTCGTTCGAGCTGAAGCGAACACGCAAGGAGACACTTGAATGGACTTTGAAATGTTAAAAGAATGGTTTACGATGGAAAACATTATGAAATTAATTAATGAGTACCGATCTTTTGGACCGCTACCAGGGATATTATTACCAATGCTTGAAGCCTTCTTTCCATTTTTACCGCTTGTTCTATTCGTTATGGCAAATGCTAGTGCTTTTGGACTTTGGTTAGGATTCTTATTTTCTTGGATGGGAGCTTGTGTAGGTGCTCTCCTCGTTTTTTTGTTTTTTAGAAGGTTTGGTCAACAGAAAATTCTACAGTTTTTGCATCGCCATCCTAGTGTGGAGAAGTTGATGAAGTGGGTCGAACATCATGGATTTGGTCCGATTTTTCTTCTACTGTGTTTTCCTTTTACTCCGTCTGCAGTCGTTAATATTGTGGCTGGTTTATCTAATGTTAGTATCGGCCAATATTTATTGGCAGTGGTCGCAGGAAAAATGGTCATGATTTTTACGATAAGTTTTGTAGGCTACGATCTTAATGCGTTGGTCACTCAGCCTGTTCGCACCATTATCGTTACCTTTATTATTTTTCTGCTTTGGTATGTGGGGAAAAGAATAGAAGTAAGATTGAATAAAAGTGTGAAAAGAGAACATAGTGGTGGATAGAGCCTGAAAGATTCTAATGGGAATGGAGGAGATTTCATGAAAGAGGAATTAAAAAAAGAAAGCATAGAATGGCTAAAAGCACTAGTGATTGGGATCATGATTTTTGCCTTCATTCGAACTTTTTTCTTTTCCAATTATGTGGTTGAAGGCGAATCGATGATGCCAACTTTAGAGGACGGCAATAAACTAGTTGTTAATAAAATTGGCTACCAAATCGGTGATTTGGACCGGTTGATGTTATCGTCTTTCATGCAAATGAAAAAGAGGATTATGTAAAACGAATCATTGGACTCCCGGGCGATAAGATTGAATACACCGAAGATCATTTATACATTAATGGAAAGAAAGTGGAGGAACCTTTTTTAGATATATATCGAAATCAGCTTGTTGATGGCAGACTTACTGGGGATTTCACTCTACTTGAAGTGACTGGTGAGAAAACCGTACCAAAAGGAAAACTGTTTGTTCTCGGAGATAACCGACTTGGAAGCTGGGATAGTCGACACTTTGGGTTTATCTCAGTTGAACAGGTTGTAGGAAAAGTGGACTTGCGGTACTGGCCATTAGAGGAAGTAACCGTATCGTTTTAACAAAGCAGCACTGGAGAATATCCGGTGCTGTTTTTTAATGAAAACAATTTTCCTCACTTGTTTCGACCACTTTTTCAAATCACATATGGTACGATTATCTAATATTTTGAAAGTTGAAAGAGGGGAAAGGGTTGAATTCTATTCCGCTTATTCAAACAAAGATCATGCTTCCTGCAACTAAAAATTCGGACATACGGAGAGCCAAGCTGACAAAAAAATTAAATACATTCAAACGGTATCCGTTAACGATTGTCCATTCCTGGAGCTGGATATGGAAAAAGTACGGCTATTTCATTATATTTTTCAGATCAGAAGGAACGCTGCTGCTGGTATTCGATTTCAAGCATGGATGATGATATGCTCCCGTTTTTATCCTATTTAATCGCTTCAATTAGGATTAATATTCCAGAGTTTGGCGTGGAATTAGAGAAGTATATAAATGAAATGGACCGATATGTGCGCGAACAAGAATTAAACTTGCTCTGCTCTTTGTTTATCAATGAAGTACTTGCCATCAAACAGGAGCTAGTTCTCATATTAGATGATTTTCATCAAGTAGCACATTCGAATCCGGTAAACCGATGGATGGAAATTCTTTTGGACCACCTCCCAAACAATCTTCACCTCATCGTCTTGAGCAGAAATCGACCAGACTGGAAATCATTTACAAGAATGAAAGCGATGGGAGCCGTACTTGAAATTACCAAAGAGGACTTAGTGCTGACAAAAGAAGAAGTTGAGCTATTATTAAATGAAATTTATGGAATGACATTATCTCAAATAGAGCTGGACCACCTTTATGAATTAACCGAAGGATGGGTGATTGCATTAGGATTGATCGCTGGTCAAACAAAGGAATATCAACGGTTGAAGAGTGGATTAAGAGAGCATTCACAATCCTTAAAGGACCTGTTCAGATACTTAGCAATGGAGGTGTTAGCTAAACAAAAGTCCTATATTCAGGGATTTCTCTTGCAAAGTTCGATTTTAGAGGAAATGAATAAAGAGGTTTGTAATGCTATTTTGAACGTTAGCGACTCTCAAAGCTTATTAGATGAGTTGACTGAGAGAAACCTGTTTATCCAGAGAGTAGCTGAACATGGGTACCGCTATCATGCTTTATTTCGAGAGTTTTTAGAAGAACAGCTTAGAGCGAATCAAAACTATAGCTTTGAAAAACTAAATATTCGAGCTGCTCAGCATTTTCAACAAAAGGATATGCTCGAGAAGTCTCTTTATCACTATGAAAAAATAAACCAGATAACAGCCATTGCAAATCTCCTGCAGGATAATGGGGTAAGGCTTTTAGAAAGTGGAAAGCTTGAAGGTTTGTTTGAGAGATTAGTGAAGATTCCGGATTCTCAAAAGGATGGAACAAGTACGCTATGGTTTTTACAAGGAGAAATCCATCGCTACCTGGTCAAATTACCAAGGAGCCGAGGAATGTTACGATCGAGCCATTATGGCAGCAGAAAAACAAGTGGACTATCTTGCGAAAAGTAAGGCGTTAGAAGGAAAAGCACGTATTTATTTAGATACGATACGGCCAAATTATGCAGAGCGATTATTATATGAAGCAATTGCACAGTTAGAGAATAGTAAGGAGAGCTTTCAAGAAGAAATTGCAAGACTATATCAATTGCTAGCTGAAAACCTTATTAATCTCGGGCATGTCGAAAAAGCTGAGAAGTGGTTGAATCGAGCTAGAACTTTAAAGGTTCCGCTCGATGATAGAAATATGGAAGCAAGGCTATATTTGCGGACAGGTAAATTTGAAAAGGCTAGAAAAATCCTATTATTACTTGGGAAGGACAAACAAAATGGAAAATCAGAGTTGCCACAATCGCATCGTGAGACAGAGCTCCTTCTATCGCTAATTGCTGCCTTTACAGGTGATGGCGAGTTAGCAAAGGAATTAGCACAGGAAGGGATTCATCACGGGTTAAGGATGAAGGCGCCGTTTGTGGAAGCTTGTGGCTGGATCCGCATGGGTCACGCTGTTGGGCTAATCCATCGATATGAATCTAGCTTAGCGATAGAATGTTATGAAACGGCATTAGAAATTATGGACAACCTTCGTATTGAAAAGGGGAAAGCTGAAAGCTTATTGGGACTTTGTTATTTGTTTGGGACTAACGGAGAATATGAACGAGCTATTGAAGCAGGAAAGCTAGCCTTACAGGAGACGGAAAATGTGAAGGATATATGGCTTTCTTCACTTATTACATTGTGTATCGGCATTGCTTCCTTTTACCATGGCCACACAATAGAGGCTTTCTTGCAAATCAATAAGGCAGAAGAAATGTCAAGGCAGTGTGGAGACGAATATGGTCAAATGCTGAGTCATTTTTGGCTGTCTTATTTTCATCATCTTTTAGGGGAAAAGCCAAGCTTTTCCGAGCACTTTACGAAATTTTTAAGAATTGTGGAGCAAGGTGACTATGAATTTTTTCTTATTAATCGAACACTGTTTGGACCACCAGATCAGCAGGTTTTTGCTCCATTATTAATTGAAGCTCAAAAACTGGGACTGTCATCACATGTGGTGATGCGACTTTTGAAGAATATGAATTTAGTGCAAATGGAATCTCACCTGGGTTATACACTGCGTGTAAAGACATTAGGGAAGTTTCAAGTTTGGCTTGGTGATAAAGAAATTGAGGGTAGAGGCTGGCAAAGAGGAAAGGCAAAGGAATTGTTTCAGCTCTTCCTAGCAAACAAACGTAAGCTGATACCGAAAGAGGAAATCTATCAAATTTTATGGCCAGATCAAAAAGAAGCAAATGCACAAAGAGATTTTAAAGTGGCATTAAATGCGCTAAATCATGTGCTTGAGCCTAATCGAAAGGCTCGTGCTAATTCTTATTTTATTATCAGGGAAGGTGTATCCTACGGTATAAATCCAAATGCGGGTCTGGATTTGGATGCGTTTAGCTTCGAACAATTCATGATCATGGGGTTGGAGGAGAAGGATCGAGACAAAGCAATGCGCTATTTGCTAAAGGGACTTCATTATTATGCCGGTGATTTTTTGCCTGATCGTCTTTATGAAGATTGGTGCATTCAGGAGCGAGAAACACTTCTTTCTTATTTTTTAAGAGGATCAGAAAAGCTTGCTCAGCTTTTTGTTCGGAAAGAGGAGTATGATACAGCAATTGAATGGTGTTTAAAAATAATAAAAAAGGATCGAACATGGGAAGAAGCCTATCGTTTGTTAATGTATTGTTATTATCGGAAGAATAACCGTCCTCAAGCTATGAAGTGGTACAAAAAATGCTGTGAAACCCTTGAAAATGAGCTCGGTGTTACACCACTTGAGCCTACGATTCAAATGTATGAGCTGATTGTAGCAGCTACAATCGATTAAGAAAGCCGGACTTAAGAAATAAGCCCGGCTTTTTTATATTAATGTGGCATGTTGTTTGGGATGTTTGAATTGTTTTGAATTTGGGATTGACCTTGCGCAGGGGCAAAGGAATTGACAATTTGCATCATGTCCTGCTGAGAAAATTGTGGGACTTGATAGCTTTGATGCTTGTTTTGATAAATAGAAAGTTCATAAGCCATTTCAATACAATTTGGAATCGAGTCAGCTAGGACGCGGCGGACTACGGGATTGGTTGTTTCGCACGCAGCCATTGTTTTAGCCGTTGCATTGTTTTTACAAGTAGCAAGCAAGCAACCAGCTACGATTTCATCGGACATTTCCATTTCTGATTGGATTGGTTTTTTCGGTGGTTTTGGTGATAAGCCGTAAATGAAGTCGTTATTTTGATTCATTTTATAGCTTTGTGTTTCTTGAGCTGGATTTTGACCTGATTTAAAACAATCAAGCGTGATATTGTACTCATTTTGAGTAAATTGATATTGGCGATCGATAATATCGAGTAGCTCTGGGTCTTTAACATATTTGCGCAATAAAGCATATTGATTTAGTGCCCCAATTGCACCAGCTAAAACCTCGTGTACATCCAAGATTTCATGTCCACCATGATTAAGTTGTGGTGGTACGACCCCCGTATGCATATTTATGTGATTTTGACCTTGTTGAAATTGCATCAATAATCCCTCCTAAAAAATATTTTGTCCCACCCATTTATTTTGAGTTAGATGGCCATATTTATTAACTTATGTAACTGAGTTGTAACTGGTTTACCCTAAGATATGGATATAAGAACATTAGGATTGCAGAAAATTAGCAATTAAAGCACCCCGCTACAAATCAGAATAAAAGCAGATAGGAAAAAGTTTTGGTTGCTTGAATCAATTTTTAAAGGGAGACAATCAAGTGAGGTGGTGGCGGATGCCGATTGGAATTGTAAGTACTGGAATCTATTTACCAAAACGGACAATGACGGCTCAGCAAATTGCCGATAGAGCTGGAATCCCTGTGAATGTGGTTGTTGAAAAAATGGGGATTAAGCAAAAGCTTGTACCGGGACTGGAAGATCATACGTGTGAAATGGGAATTTTCGCTGCAAAAAGAGCGATTGCAAAAGCGGAAATCGATCCACGGTCAATTGATGTCATTATTTATATTGGTGAAGAGCATAAGGAGTATCCGCTTTGGACCGCTGGGATCAAGCTTCAACAGGAAATAGGTGCGGTTAATGCTTGGGCGTTTGATGTAGCATTGCGCTGTGGAACGACCATTATGGGATTAAAATTGGCTAAATCCTTAATGAATGGGGATCCCGCCATTAAAACGGTATTGCTCGCTGGGGGATATCGGAATGTAGATTTTATTAATTATCAAAATCAACGAACTCGATTCATGTTTAATCTTGGAGCAGGCGGTGGGGCGATTTTATTAAAGAAGGGTTATGGTGCGAACATTGTTTTGGATACTGAAATTATGACAGACGGGTCATTTTCAGAGGATGTGATCGTTCCTGTCGGCGGAACGAAAAAGCCGCTGACAAAAGAAAACCTTGATCTTTATATGCTAGATGTTACCGATCCAGAAGGTATGAAAAGGCGGCTTGAGCAGAAATCGATGGCCAATTTTTTAAAGGTAATCAGATCGTCCTTAAAGAAAAGCGGCTATAAAGAGGAGGATGTTTCCTACGTTGGGCTTCTCCATATGAAGCGTTCCGCACATGAATATGTTTTATCTCAGTTGGGGCTTTCACTAGATCAATCTATCTATTTAGAGGATTACGGTCACATCGGGCAGATTGATCAAATCCTGTCGTTAGAGCTTGCTGAAAAGGCCGGAAAACTGAAGAAAGGGGATATCGTTGTTCTAGTTAGTGCAGGAATCGGCTATGCATGGGGGGCAACGACAATCCGCTGGGGGAAGGGTGATAATGGTTGACTATCATTAAGCTGAAAAAAATAAATTTAGTAAATGGCGAGACAATCGCCTATCGCGAACGGGAGGGAGGTGAGAAAAAAGTACTATTGATTCATGGTAATATGACATCTTCTAAACATTGGGATTTAGTTTTAGAAAACATGGATCCTTTCTATAAACTATATGCGGTTGATTTAAGGGGATTTGGTGAATCAAGTTATCATCAGAAGATTTTTTCACTCAAGGATTTTGCTGATGATGTCAAACTATTCGTCGATGCGCTCAACTTAATTGATTTTTCGATAGTTGGTTGGTCAACCGGTGGTGGAGTGGCAATGCAATTTATAATAGATCACCCGGGGTATGCAAACAAGCTTATATTGCTTGATTCCGTTTCAACTAGAGGTTATCCGATTTATGCAGTCAATCAATCAGGAACACCCGATTTGAGCAGACGCTTAACGACGTATGAACAAGTTCAATCTGATCCTGCTAGGGCTATCCCGATTCAGACTGCTTATCGTCAGAAAAACAGGGACCTTCTTAAAGCAATTTGGAATGGGATTATTTATGATCGCAACAGGCCAGAGCCTGAGCGTTATGAGGAATATGTCGACGATATGCTGACGCAGCGAAATTATGCAGAGGTAAATCACGCACTTAATACATTTAATATTAGCTGCTTTGATCACGAAGCGGCGAAAGGAACGAACAGAGCAAAAGCTATATCGATTCCTGTACTTGTATTGCGAGGGGAACACGACTTAGTCATTACCGCCAATATGGCTCAAGAAATGATGGAGGATCTTGGTGATAATGCAAGATTTGTTGAATTAAAAAACTGCGGGCATTCACCGTTAGTCGATGATCTAGAACAATTACTTGGTGTGATTTCAGAATTTCTTAATTTCTAATTGATAGGAGTGGGGAGAATGAGATTATCTGGAAAAGTGGCAATTATAACAGGGGCTGCAAATGGCTTAGGGTTAGCTGCGGCAGAAATTTTTGCAAGAGAAGGGGCTAGTGTAGCGATTGCTGATTATAATGAAGAGCAAGGAACAGCACGTGCTAGGGAACTTGCAGAAAAAGGTTACCGGGTTGCTTTTTTCCAAGTAAATGTGGCGGATCAGGATAGTGTGAACTTAATGGTAAAAAATGTCATCGATACATTCGGGAAAATTGACATTTTAGTCAATAATGCTGGAATTACAAAAGATGCTATGCTCAAGAAAATGACACTCGAAAATTTCCAAAGGGTAATTGATGTGAATTTAACAGGTGTGTTCCTCTGTACGCATGCTGTTATTCCGACGATGACAGAACAGGGGAGCGGAAAAATTATCAACACCTCGTCTGTTTCGGGTGTGTACGGAAATATCGGGCAAACAAACTATGCAGCCGCAAAGGCTGGCGTGGTCGGGATGACCAAAACCTGGGCGAAGGAATTAGGACGGAAAGGAATTACTGTCAATGCTGTAGCTCCAGGATTTATCGAGACGAATATGACAGCAGCTGTACCTGAAAAAATCCTTGAGCAATTAAAGGCCACCATTCCCCTTGGTCATTTGGGCAAGCCTGAGGATATTGCCAATGCTTATTTATACTTAGCTTCTGATGAAGCAAAATATGTAAATGGAACAGTCTTACACGTTGATGGCGGGATCATGATGTAATAATAGTAAAAACAAGAAAAGGACCCTGCTAGAAAGTAGGGTCCTAAACCTATTTTAGCTATTTTTGTGAAACTAAATCTGCAATAACGATATAGCGTTGCGGTGCGTCACCAATAAAGCCAAAAGGGTAACAGGTGGTTAAGGTTAACGTGCTTTTCGGTTTTGGTACGATAACGGTCCGATCATGTTGTTCGACAATTCTAACCCTCTTTATTTTATATAAGAATTGGCCATATTCCGTTTCGACAATCAGCTCATCGTTCACTCCGACTTTACCAAGGCCCCGAAATACCGTATCCCTGTGTCCGGACAATACAGAATTATTTTGCTCTCCAGGAAGTACTGTTTTTTCAATATGTCCCACCCCTTGCTTCAGAATATCCGAAGTGGTTCCCTCAAAGATGGGTAGGGAGCGGTTTAATTTTGGAATCGTTAGTATGCCTATTTCTTCACCTAACTTCGGGTGCTTTCGTGGTACTATTTTTTTCTTTACCGCAATGGTTTTCGTTTGAAAGTCAGTTACACTAATTTTCGGTGTTGATGAGGCAGAGATTCCTTTATATAGCCAATAAGAATTATAGGTTAACATGGTGGCGCCAACCAAAATTAAAAGTATAGATAAAGCTTTTTTCCACATTTTTCTCACGCTCTGGCTTGTTTTTTAGAAAAACAATAAAAGATGAAGCCGGAAACTAAGAGTAATATCCCGATCATTATGTTTAAAGTAAATGGAGAAGCGGTGTTAGGTAATTTGTTATTGTGTAATTCTTTCGTCAGTTCACCAGCCATATCGCCAACGTCGACTAAGTCTTCACTGGTATCGACTATGGAATCAGAACCAAGCATATCCTCTGATAGTTGCATGTCTAACAGCATGTTTCCTTCTAAATCATACAGTTCAATCAAGAGCTTCTTCCCGTTTAATGTTTCCAATTTCATTAACTCGGTATAGCTAATTGGAGTTGCGCTACCGTCAGTTAAGTAAAAATTAGCTTTTAGATGATAAGCAGCGAGCAATTCCTCCCATGTATTAAGCAATACTTGCTGTTGTTCGTCGGTGAGCTGTGCTGGATCCTCAATTTCCATAAATGGCTCTAATTTTGCCATTATACGTTCCATTTCCTCTTCAAGTGTTAGCTCATCTAGTGATGTAAGATAAGTGAAAAGCCGATCGACCTCTTCATCTGTCAGTCCTATTTGCGCAAGAATTTCCTCAACATCAGCCATTTCCTCATCATGGTTTAAATAAAAATCAACTGCAACATCTAAATCTTCAATAAAATGGTAATCATTTAAGGATTCGCCAAACTCTCCTAATAATGCCTCAAGCTGCTCATGCGATAAACCATAATTTTGTAAAAGCTCGTTCAGATTGTCTTCCGTAATCGGGGTACCTAACATAGCTTGTAAATCTTCAAGTGTTTCAAAGTCAGCTAAGGTTAATTCATAATAGGCTAAATAGTCTTGCAGTTCTTCAATTGTCCAGTTCATTTGCGATAGGATCGGTTGAATCTCTTCCTGGGTGATAGCTGCTGAAACGTACGGTGTTGAAAGCGGGAAGAAAAATAGTATCGCTAATAATGCATGAGTAACAATTTTCATGTGATTTCCCTCCAATAATGGATTGTTAAGCATGAAAATTATTATTTGGTTTGGAGGGAAAATTATGCAGAATAAATAACAACAGTTGCCATATTTTATTTGAATTTGACCATGTATGTATTTAAGGATTTTGTATAAATAAAAAAGGTGACACCCCGAAAAAACTCGGATATGTCACCTTTGGGTATGTTAATAATATGTTTTTTCGTTATATTCCTCCATAAGTCCGAGGCACATTCCAAAACCGAATACAACCATAGAGGCAATCATGACCCCGATTCCAGCCGCTGAGATGAGATAAGGTTTTGTGAAAACGGTTACAAAAATTCCGGCGATAAAAAGAGCAATCCCAAATACAATTCCATAAAGTGATGCCTTCTTAAAATTTTCTAAGGTTTTTACATAGTTATTCTTAATCACGGTGAATCAACCTCCCTTATACTGAATATTCTATCAATTGTCACAAAATTGTCAAACTTTTTTTGTGCGAGCGGTTGTTTTTTAATAAATTTAAATGAACCTAAAAAAGGCCCAATTCATTTGAATTGGACCATAAAGACTGATTCTAATCTTATCCCACTTGTTCTTCCAACGTGTCTTTTTGCTTATTTCTTTTATGAAGCCCTTTCCCAAAATAGAAGGCGACCAGTATTCCTAACCAAAGCGGTCCAACGATTAACGCAATTCTAGTATCTGGGAAATAAGCCATTAATCCAGCTACTAACAACAAAAAGGCAAGGGAGATATAAGAGGTAAGCGGATAAAGAGGCATCTTGTATTTTAGCGCATTTGTTTCTGCCTTCGTTAGTCCTTTACGGTAACGTAGTTGTGATAGTAAAATCATTGCCCATGTCCAAATGGCGCCGAAGGTTGAAATTGCAGTTACCCATGTAAATACCTTTGCTGGAACAAAGTAATTAAGGACAACCCCGATTAATAGGGCACCTGCTGTAGCTAGAACGGCAAAGCTAGGAACACCATTTTTGTTTAATTTACTATAAGCAGGTGGCGCTTCCCCATGTTGTGCAAGGTTGAATAGCATGCGCGCCGTGCTGAAGATACCGCCGTTACAAGAGGAGAGCGCAGCCGTTAAAACAACAAAGTTGATAATTCCGGCTGCTGCAGGAATACCAAGCTTATCAAAAGTTAGAACAAATGGACTTCCTTTTAAACCAATCTCAGTCCATGGATAGATAGACATAATAACAAATAATGCCCCCACATAGAAAAGAAGAATACGCCAGAATACTGTATCAATCGCTTTCGCTAATGTTTTTTCAGGGTTTTTAACCTCTCCTGCTGTAATTCCAATCATTTCAATTCCGAGAAAAGCGAACATAACCATTTGCAACGACATTAATACACCTTTAATGCCATTTGGTAGAAATCCGCCATGCTCCCATATATTACTGATTCCTGTAGCTATTCCACCATTTCCAAATCCAAATACAATCATTCCAAGACCAACTACAATCATAAAGACAATCGTTACGATTTTGATTAACGCAAACCAGAATTCAAGTTCACCATAGGCTTTAACAGCAAGGAAATTAACAGCAACCATAATGACTAATGCGACAAGGGCCCAAATCCAACGTGGGACATTCGGGAACCAATACTCCATATAAATCCCAGCTGCAGTAATTTCAGCCATGCATGTAACAACCCATAAAAACCAATAATTCCAGCCTGTTATGTAGCCTGCAAGTGGGCCTAAATAGTCTCTAGCGTACTGACTGAAAGAGCCTGCAACTGGTTTTTGAATGGCCATCTCACCTAATGCCCTCATAATAAAAAACATGATCATTCCAGCAAAAGCATATCCTAGAATAATTCCTGGTCCTGCTAGTTTAATAGCTGAAGCGGAACCAAGGAAAAGGCCAACTCCAATTGCCGCACCTAATGACATTAGGGTGATATGTCGTGGCTCTAATCCCCTTTGCAGCTGATTCGTGTTTGATTGTTGCTGTGATTGCATTTGTTCTACCCCCATTCTTTTAAATAACAGAAAAAACATATTTTTGTTAACGCTTACAAAATTGTTTTGCTAAACTATTTACAACTTTGTGATATAAATTTAACATATATGTGAACAATTTTTTTTGTGAAATAATAAAAATATAGCTTGAGTATTTTGTTATTTATGACAAATAAGTTATTCATTTCACAAAATAAAATGATGAAAACTACTTACATCCGTGTTATTAAGAAAGGTTTGGTAGCCATATATGATAAAGGACCCTTTTCGTGCCAGCTTTGATAGTTTAGAAGAATTTGCTGATGTTGTAAGTGAGGCTTTGCATTGTCCCATAACGATTGAAGATGCCAATCATCGACTTTTAGCATATAGTACACATGACGAACGAACGGATCCTGCAAGGATTTCCACGATAATTGGCCGACGGGTACCTGAAAAAGTCATTAACAATCTGTGGAAGGAAGGAATTATCCCATCCTTACTAAACAGCCGTGAACCCATCCGCATTAAAACGATGGGGGAGATTGGACTAGGTGATCGAGTCGCAGTTTCAATTTGGAAAAATGAAGAAGTCCTTGGATTTATATGGGCAATTGAGATTGATCGTACATTACAGGATGAAGATATGGAATTGCTCAAACGTGCTGCAAGTGCAACAAAAAATAAACTACTCCAGCTCCAGCAACGAAAAAATAAGAGAGAAGAGCGTTATCAAGAATTTTTTTGGCAGCTCTTAACCTGGACACCTTCATGCGAATGAAGAGATCATTACCCAATTTCAAATAATGCAAATCGCCCCGCCGTCTAACTATGCCATTTGTGTCTTGCAATTTCCAAATGAAATAACTAGAGAGGTAGAAAAGCAAATATCCTATCTTTTAAAAACAATACAACAGCCTAAAATATTACTGTATACGATTGACCATTCCCAATTAATCTTGTTTATTTCACTCGATCAGCTAGAACAACCGTTGCGGTTGCTCGAACAATTTTGCTTGCTTTTTGTTGATAAAATGAAGGAGCGCTTTGGGATAATGTCGATTACACAGGGCTTTAGTGGTGTATATCAAGACTACCAACGCATCGAAAAAGCCTACCGGGAAGCATTGACCGTTATCTCGATTAAAGGGAAGTTTCCTTCTGAAGCAGGCGGTATTCATAGCTATCAAAGTTTAGGAATTTACCAATATATCGATGTCTTATTAGAAAAAAAGAAAAAGAATTCTACGAAAATTATGCCCTGCAAAGACTTCATGAATATGATGCTCGTTATCATTGTAATCTCGTTGAAACGTTAGAGGTGTATTTAAACAAAGATAGTAATGTTAATGAAGCGGCAAAGGCGTTAAATGTTCATGCCAATACATTAAATTATCGATTGAAACGAATTTCGGAAATTGGTGAGATAAATTTAAAGGATGCTAATCAAAAGTTTACCCTGTATTTAGACTTAAAGCTTGAACGATTTGGGTAAGTAAACAAAGTACATGCTAAACTGTGTTTGTGTAATTTCACAAAAATCCATTCTATCTTTCTCCAAACTCAACAAACAAAAATAATTGAGAATCTTTTATTCTTAAATCACAAAGAAACACAAACAAGTTTTTAAGGGGGAAGGTAGAAATGATTATTGGCGTTCCTAAAGAAATTAAAAACAATGAAAATAGAGTGGCACTTACGCCAGCAGGTGTTGTATCGTTCATCAGCTCCTGGTCATAAAGTGTTAATTGAAAAAGATGCAGGAATTGGAAGCGGTTTCTCAGATGAGGATTACGCAGGTGCAGGAGCAGAAATAATTGAGAATGCTTCAGATGTATGGGCCAACGCTGAGATGATCATGAAAGTTAAGGAACCTTTAGAAAGTGAGTACCAATATTTCCGTCCAGGATTACTGTTGTTTACTTATCTACACTTAGCCGCAGAGCCATTTTTAGCAAAAGCATTAAAGGAGAGCGGTGTGATTGCCGTTGCTTACGAAACGGTTTCAGTTAATCGTACTTTACCGCTACTGACTCCAATGAGTGAGGTTGCAGGACGAATGGCAGCGCAAATTGGAGCGCAATTCTTACAAAAATCAAACGGTGGTAAGGGAATCCTGTTAGCGGGTGTGCCTGGGGTAAACCGAGGTAAAGTAACCATAATTGGCGGAGGAATTGTTGGAACAAATGCGGCAAAAATGGCGATTGGTTTAGGCGCTGATGTTACAATTATTGACTTAAGTGCAGACCGTCTTCGTCAATTAGATGATATTTTTGGTAATCAAATTAAAACTTTGATGTCCAACCCGTTCAATATTGCTGAAGCCGTAGCAGAAGCAGACCTAGTGATTGGGGCTGTGTTAATACCAGGAGCAAAAGCACCAAAGCTTGTGACCGAAGCAATGGTAAAAGCGATGAAGCCTGGCTCTGTAATCGTAGACGTTGCGATTGACCAAGGTGGAATTGTTGAAACCAGTGACCATGTAACAACTCATGACAATCCGACGTTTGAAAAGTATGGGGTGGTTCATTACTCAGTTGCGAACATGCCTGGTGCCGTTCCAAGAACCTCCACGATTGCTTTAACAAATGTGACCGTTCCATATGCATTGCAAATCGCGAACAAAGGAATCGTAAAAGCAATCCAAGATAATGCAGCACTAAGATTAGGTGTCAATGTTGCAAATGGTGAAATTACGTATGAAGCGGTTGCGAAGGATCTTTGTTATGATTATGTGATGGTAGAAACCGCATTAGAAAACAAGCTAGTTATGAATTAAATTGAATAGTGTCCCTCAAGCTGAAAACTTGAGGGATTTTTCATATCTATTTTTTAGGGTGGGGGAAGAGGTATGAGGGAACAAAGCTATCGTGATACTTGGGCAGAGATTTCACTTGATGCGATTAAACATAATACAAGTCATTTTAAAAACTATATCAATTCAAATGTTAAATTAATGGGGGTTGTTAAGGCAGACGGCTACGGTCATGGCGCTGTTCCAATCGCCAAGGCCATTCTAGCAGCAGGGGCAGATTACTTGGCTGTTGCAATATTAGATGAGGCATTAGAGTTGAGAGATGCAGGAATTCAAGCGCCAATTCTTGTATTAGGCTTTACACCAAACCGTTCGATTAAAGATGCGATTAAAGCGGATGTTGATTTAACTGTGTTTTCGGAAACGATGTTGAACGAGATTATTTTTTATGCTGAGCAGTTAAGAAAATCGGTATGTATTCATATAAAGGTAGATACAGGGATGTCGAGAATAGGGGTTCAAACAGCTGATGAAGCACTTCGGCTTGCCGAAATAGCAAAATCTAGCATCTACATTAGGTTAAAGGGGCTGTTTACTCATTTTGCTAGAGCAGATGATGAAGACCCGACCTATACATATACACAATATCAAAAGTTTCAAAATGTAATTTCTCATCTAGAAAATCACCAAATTGAGATTCCGTTAAAGCATTGCTGCAATAGTGCTGGAACAATGAAATTTCCTGAAATGCATCTAGATATGGTTCGGGTCGGCATCTCATTGTATGGACTATATCCTGACCAAACGTTAACTTCTCATTCCATCCCACTTCAACAGGCGATGACATTAAAAACGACAATCGTAGCATTAAAAATTGTACCAGCACATCGGTCCATTAGTTATGGAGGTACAAAAATCCCTACCCAAGCGACAAAGATTGCGACATTACCAATTGGTTATGCTGATGGGCTTTCAAGATTACTCTCTAATCGAGGTACCTTTCTTCTGAATGGACATAAAGTGGTGGTTGCTGGTAGAGTTTGCATGGACCAAACCATGATTGAAATACCCGATACGCTTCAATGCAAAGAGGGTGATGTCGTCACGATTTTTGGTGTTAATGAGAATGCGTTCTTATCTGTAGAAGAGATGGCACGCCTGATGGGAACAATCAATTATGAGGTAGTCTGTCAAATTAGTAAAAGAGTGCCTCGGAGCTATGTTAGGCAGGACACAATGATCTTGTATGCTTTAACATAACACTATAGAGGACCTAGCACATTGTGTAACTCACCTGTAACTTTCTTTTTTTATGATAAGGTTGTATTAGTATTCAATGTTGATTTGTTGCACTATGTTGATTGGAGCGGAAGGTGCTCGACTCCTGCGGGAGTAGCGGGACAGGTGAGACCCCGCAGGCGTAAAACGCCGAGGAGGCTCACCGCCCGCCCCGCGGAAAGCGAGCACCTGAAGCGGAAATCAACATACTAATTTAACAGAGCCGAAGATAAAAGTAATAAAGAAGAGGGAGAGATCACAATGGGGTGGGAGATTGATTGGATTGGAAACAGAGCAAGATTAACACCGGATCGTGTCGCAATCATTGATGCTGACCAAAATAGATCCTTCACATATGAGAAAATAAATGAACGTGCACAAGCGGTTGCCTCATGGTTAATCAGCAATGGCGTCCAAAAAGGCGACCGAATTGCACTGCTTTCCCCTAATCACATTGCTTACTTTGACTTATTGTTTGCTTGTACAAAAGTGGGGGCTATCTTTGTACCGCTAAATTGGCGACTTTCTAGCGAGGAAATAAATACTATACTGCAAGATTGTGAACCTACATTGATTGGATACCATACGAAATTTTGTAATACAATTGGAAGTCTAGAGGTTGAAAAAAAGAAGCTGTTTACGGTCAACACTTCGGATTTTGAAGAGATGATAGAACAAAAAGGGAAATGGACTGAAGCGGTTCAGGTTTGTGAGGAAGATGCCAGTATGATTATTTATACGGGCGGAACTACAGGGAAACCAAAAGGGGTTGTACTTGCCCATCGTTCAATTATGTGCAATGCAATAAATACGGTATTAAGCTGGAATTTAATGGATAGTGATTGTACATTAACAAGTATGCCACTGTTCCATACCTGGGGCCTAAATATTTTGTCCATTCCGTTATTGCATATAGGTGGAAAGGTTGTCATCACAGAAGTGTTCAATCCTGTAAAATCAATTGAATATATAAACCAGTATCGATGCACAATCATAATATTTGTTCCAACGATGTACCATATGCTATTTCAAACAGAGGAATTTCAAAAAAGTACATTTCCTTCCATGCGATTATTTCTTTCAGGGGGAGCGCCTTGTCCGCTGGAAGTTTATGATATGTTTGCTCACAAAGGAATTGCTTTTAAAGAAGGATATGGATTAACAGAGGCCGGTCCGAATAATTTTTATATTGATCCGCAGGTTGCAAATGTTAAACGAGGCTCTGTCGGCAAGCCAATGCTGCTAAATACGATAAAGCTTTTGACTGAGGATGGACGTCAGGCAGGTGCACATGAAGTTGGAGAAATTGTCATTAAAGGAAAACACGTTTTTTCGAGTTATTGGAACAATAAAGAAGCAACAGAGGAAGTGCTAAAGGAAGGCTGGCTATATACAGGAGATTTAGGAAAGAAAGATGAAAGCGGCTTCTTTTATATTGTTGGCCGGAAAAAGGATATGATCATAACTGGAGGAGAAAATGTCTTTCCGCTAGAGGTGGAGCACTGGCTGGAATCACATCCAGCTATTTCAGAAGCAGCGGTAATTGGGCTACCTGATGATAAGTGGGGTGAAGTGGTCATTGCTTTTGTTGTGGTTAACGGGCAACCTGTTCAACAGGCCGAATTAAAGAGCTTTTGTGAAACGAAGCTTGGAAGATATAAGATTCCACGTCATTTTATGTTTGTGGAAGAACTGCCGAAAACCCATGTAGGCAAAATTGATAAAAAGCGATTAAAAGAATTGGGTCTGCAAACATTAGAGGCAAATTAATAACCAATAAAGGGGATGGCACAAAGGTTTAACTACTTTGTGTCATCCCCTTTTAGGATTATTCAGACTAGTTTTGAAAATATGAAATAGTATAATCGAAGTATAATACATCAGGATATGGAAATATTTAGTTTGTAAGAAAAATGAAGGGAGCTCAGATGATGGAAGATAATCTTTACGAAAAATTAGGTGGGGAAGAGGCAATTTCAAAGGTAGTAGACTATTTTTATAATGAACTAGTCCTAAAGGATGAGAAGGTTAATTCATTTTTTGAACATACGGATATGGAAAAGCAGCGCCGCCATCAATCAAAGTTTATTAGCTTTGCACTAGGTGGGCCGAATCAATACTCCTGGACAATCAATGGCTAAAGCACATGAAGGAATGAATCTTCAACCGGACCATTTTAATGCAATTGCTAACCATTTGCATGATGCTTTGGCCCATTATGGTGTCAGCGAGGCAGATATTGACAAAGCCTTAACAAAGGTAGCTTCATTAAAAGATGATATATTGTTCAAATAAAATTCAATGGTATCTCTATCTTTATTAAACGACCAGAATCCGTTTCATGGTCGTTTTTTTGTGCCCTATTCAACAACCAGAGATAACCTGAATAATCTTAATAAACAGTTAACAGAATATTAAAATTTAAAGCGTTGACAGGCTGTGTGAAAGAATGTTATCCTTTTGTTAGAAAAGCTAACACGAAACGTAAGTAGATGTGATGTTTATTTCAACGGAATATTTGTTTTTATTGTCGTTTAATAAACGACACGTTTGGATTTGTTAGGTATCCTGACATCATTCTTGTTTATTCGACAAAAAACATAGCTCTAAGTGACATATTCCGATTAAATTGATTGGTATACATATTTTGCTTTCTATAGGAGGATTACCATGTTTTCAAAGTACGATTATGCTTCAGGTTTTGATGAAATGTTTAATGAAAAAGGAGGAATCCGCAATCATTATGAACAGGTTCACAACTTGCTAAATAAAATGAACGAAACTGATTTAAAAAACCTTCAATCATCCATGCAAACGTTCATGATGAAACAAGGGGTTACCTTTACATTATATAGTGGCGATGAAGGTGATTCATTGGAACGGACGATCCCTGTCGATATCATTCCAAGAATCATTCCGGCTAATGAATGGTCGATGATAG